>CAYFJL010000080.1:0-12142 GCA_964343335.1 uncultured Polaribacter sp.
TAATTTCAAGTAGGCTTGCAGTAGAAGCACCATTATTCAAAAAGAAAGGCTCTTTTCTTTTAGCAGGAAGAACAACTTATGCTCAGCTTTTTTCTGGTTTGATGGACGATTTGGCAAATAGTAATATTAGTTTTTACGATGTAAACCTAAAAACCAATTATGAAATTAATGAAAACAATAAAATATATCTGTCCAGTTATTTTGGGCGAGATGTTTTTAATATTTCACGTTTAATAAATAGTAATTACGGAAACATCTCTGCAAATCTTAGGTGGAATCATGTTTTCAATGATAAGCTATTCTCTAACCTATCGCTTATATATAGTAAATACGATTATCAGATAATACTGGACTTTGAACAACTGGATTGGATATCTGACATCACAAATTATAACTTAAAATACGATTTTGGATATTATGCAAGTGATAAACTAAAAATAGATTTTGGACTAAGTGGCATTTCTTATAATCTAAATCCAGGAGAAATTATGCCTTCAACGCCAACCTCTCCTATTAATCCATTGACATTAGATCAAAAAAGAGCTTTTGAAGCAGGGACTTATGCCAGTGTAGAACATAAACTTACAGATAAGTTTACTGCAAGATATGGTTTGCGCTACAGTACATTCAACCGATTGGGCGGGCAGGCCATCACAAATTATGCAAATAATCAGCCAGTAGTTTATAACCAAGGATTAGGCATCTACCAAAATGGCGAAGCCATAGGAGAAACAGCTTATTCAAAAGGCCAAACAATTAAACAATTTGGAAATTTAGAACCGCGTTTAGGCTTGTCTTACTTGCTAACAGACAACTCTTCAATAAAAGGAAGTTACACACGTACAGCACAATATTTACATCTACTGTCTAATACGGTATCTGTTACCCCATTAGATGTTTGGACACCTAGTGGGACCTATATTAAACCTCAGCTTTCTAACCAATATGCTTTAGGGTATTATAAGAAATTCAATGGCAATGCATATTCATTTGAAGCCGAAGCTTATTATAAAACTACAGATAATCGTATTGACTACATTGACGGAGCGGATTTAATTGGGAATAATACAATCGAAACCGAAATTTTGAATGGTGAGGCAAGAGCCTATGGTTTAGAATTAATGCTCAGAAAAAATAAAGGGCGTTTTACAGGCTGGCTATCATATACATTGGCTAAATCTGAGCAACGTTCTTTTGGCGGAAATGCTGGAGGCCCTGGAATCAATAATGGTAATTGGTACAATGCACCTTTTGATCGTACACACGATATTTCTATTACAGGAGTTTATAAATTAACAGATAAATGGAAATTTAGTGCAAATGCTATTTACCAAACCGGTCGTCCAGTCACCTATCCAACCGGGCAATTTGAATATGACGGATCCTCTGTTGTAATTTATAATGAAAGAAATGCCGACAGGCTACCTGCTTATCATAGGTTAGATGTTTCAGCGACCTATAAGCCCAACCGTAATCCCAATAAGCAATGGAAAGGTGAGTGGGTATTTAGTATTTATAACCTTTATAACAGGCAAAATGCAGCCTCCATATCATTTAACCAAGACTATAACACTGGAGTAAACGAAGCCTTGAGAACTACAATATTTGGCATTATTCCTTCAGTAACCTATAACTTTAAATTTTAAAAAACATGATGTCCTTAAAAAATATATTTAAAATAGAAAATAAGATTAAAATTGTAAGCCTTTTAGGATTAAGCATTATTATTTTTTCTTGTACAGAAGCTATAGACCTATCTGTACCTACCGAATCTCCACGATTGGTTATTGAAGCATCTATAGGTTGGGAAAAAGGTACTTTAGGAAATAATCAAACCATAAAACTGAGCCTTACCACACCTTATTATGATACAGCACCAAACCCTGTAGCAGGTGCATCAGTCAGAGTTGAAAACATCACAAATGGCGATATATTTATTTTTGAAGACCAACAAGATGGTCGTTACACAACCTCAGATTTCGAACCAATGATTAACAACACCTATAACTTAGAGGTAATTTATAATAATGAGACCTATACTGCTGAAGAAACATTAATGCCTGTCCCAGAAATAGATAGAATAGAGCAATCTCGTGAACTCGGTTCGGACCCAGAAGAGTTAGATCTCACAATATACTTCAATGATCCAGCAAATGAAGTGAATTTTTATTACATCACCTTTTTAGAAGGAGAAGATCTGCTTCCGACAAGAGAAATAATGTCTGATGAGTTTACAAATGGTAATGAAATGTCCCTTTTATACGAAGAAGATGAAGCGGATGCGGAAGACGAAATTTTGCCTGGAGATATGGTGGACATAAACCTATATGGCATATCCGAAGAATACTATGATTTTTTACATAGATTAATAGAACAATCTGATAATGCAGGAGATCCTTTTGCAACTGTTCCAACAAGGCTAAGGGGCAATTATAAAAATTTAGAAAACCCTGATAATTATGCGTTTGGGTACTTTAGGATTACAGAATTTGTAAATGAGGTTTATACTTTCGTTGAGTAATAAATCATCAACCAATAAATTGAATGTATAAAGGAGTTGTTGGTGTACCATAAATCAAGCTTGAGCGAGATAGCTTTTAAACTTAACTATAGCAGTGTAGCATATTTAAGCAACCAGTTTAAAAAGGTAACGGGAATGACTCCCTCATAATTTAAAAATAGTATAGATAAGAACAGGAAATCGTTGGATGATATATAATTTCTACGATAAGCTTCCAAAGGAGCCCTCATATTGGTTGCTTTGAAACAAATGTCCCAATTTCAAATGGGTCAATGTTTGTTTTTTTAGAAACAAATGATCTTTACTGTAAGCTTTATTTTTAACTAATGTCCATTTGCACGTTCTTATTTAATGGTTTGGTGTAGCACAAAAGAATAACTCAAAACCATAAATAGAATAACCAAATTGGTTATCGCCTGTTGGCAAAAGTGATAAATTCTTTTTCGCGAAAAAATTATGAAAGCCGTTGGCGTGCAGAAAACTATTAAAAGGTAATAAATACTTACGAAATCGGAAAATTTCCGGTTTCACGAAAGAAACTAAAATAAAATACGTCATGAAAAAAAAGTATGAAATAAAAGGAATGACATGCAACGGCTGTAGAACCCATGTAGAAGAAGCAATTCTAAATGTCGCAGGAGTAGCCAATGTATCGGTCGATTTGAAAGATGCCGAAGCGACGGTTGAATCTCAATTTGAAGTGCCTTTGGAAAATTTGCAAAAGGCCTTGAAAAATACCGACGGTCAATATAAAATACAACCTATGAATAGCGTTGAACAAAACTAAAACAATGCCTATATAGTTATGCGGTAATTTGTATGATAGCTACAATCAATTGAAATTCTAATAATAACCAAAAAACAATTTTACGATGGAAAACAAGGAAAAACAAACAGATAAGTATTTAAAGTTCTTCGCAATGATTGGCACCTCAATGGTCGCGATGTTCTTTTTAATGTACACGCACTCCTATCAGATTATCGATCACTTCTGGTATAGTGAAACCAGGTTCTTTATGACGTTGATCATGGGCGGGTCCATGGTTATTATCATGCTGCTGTATATGCTACAAATGTACAAAGACCGCAATAAGAATATTGCCATCCTGGCATTGGGCGTTTTGCTGATTGCAGGCGGAATATGGCTGGTCAGGAGTCAGGTTACGGTTACCGGTGTTGATTATATGGAAGGTATGATTCCTCATCATTCCATCGCTATCCTAACTAGTGAACGATCTCAAATAAAAGATATCAGGGTAAGGGAAATCGCCGATGAAATCATCAAAGCGCAGCGTCGGGAAATAATGGAAATGCAATGGTTGATTAACGATATCAAGGAAAATGGGATAGTAGAAACAGAAGAAGAAAAGGAAAAGCGTCCGCTTCCCAAATTTGAAGGATCGCTTACCGAAGAAACAACAAACCTTGACTGATACGGAAAAGTGAATGTCAGGAGGTAATAACAGTTTTTACTTTCGAAAGGAAAAAACGAAAATACAGGAGAATAAACGAAGGCATTTCGGACGTTAAATTATAAACGCATAAAATTTTTATGAAAATACAGCAATTTGAATATGAACCACTTTCCCACTATTCATACGTACTGCTGAGCGGAGGGGAGATGGCGATAATCGATCCCGATCGCGACCCGATGCACTATTATAACTTTGCGCATAAAGAAAATGCTAAGATCAAAGTTGTGCTATTGACCCACTCCCATGCAGACTTTGTAAGCTCACATTGGCAAATTAGCAAAGAAACTGGTGCCACGATCTATAACAGCAGCAGATTGGAAGCTGAATACCCTTTCGAAAGTTTTGATGGGAACAGTGCCATTTTCGTGGGCAATACCAAACTAGAAGCCATAAATACTCCTGGGCATTCATACGATAGTATTTCCATTCTTGCCACAGATGAAAATGAGGTTGCACTTTTTACGGGGGACACCTTATTGATCGGGGATGTCGGACGCCCGGATCTGCGCGGAAATGAAAATGACAAAGAGCAAAAAAAGCAAGCACTGGCCCGTGAAATGTTCAACACAATTCGAACTAAATTCAAAAAAATACCGAATGAGGCCATTATTTACCCCGCCCACGGGGCGGGATCCCTGTGCGGCAAAAGCATGTCGGCAGATAGCAGTAGCACATTAGGTAGGGAGCGAAAGGATAACTGGGCATTTGGCCATCAAAATGAAGACGAGTTTGTCAAAGAACTCCTTGAAGACCAACCATTCATACCGGCCTATTTCAAACATGATGTAGCTATGAACAAAAAGAAAGTTGAATCGATTGATATGGCAACCGCTAAAATCCCTATTCATCTTAATGCCGAAACACCAAAAGAAAATATCTTAATTGTCGATAGTCGTGATGAAAACGAGTTTAAACAAGGTCATTGGCCACAGAGTATCAATATTATGCAGGGTGGCGAAGCATCCTCTTTTGAAACATGGTTAGGTACTATAATCCAACCAAATGAGGAATTTCATCTGGTTGTTGATTCTCCAAAAAGTGTAAAGACCATCGCCCGGCGGGTGGCGAAGATAGGGTTTGAAAATCAGCTTAAGGCGATAATTACCCTTTCGAAGAAAAGCTTTGTCGAAAACGAGCGATTGGATTTCAAGCATTTTGTGCAAAATCTGGATAATTACACCATTGTCGATGTCAGAAATACGGATGAAGTAAGAAAAAAGAAAATTTTTGACGGTGCCCTGAACCAACCCCTACACGAACTAAGGGATTCAATTCAGGACATTCCTAACGACAAACCCATTATTGTCCATTGTGGCAGTGGATATAGAAGCGCGATCGGAAGCAGCATACTTTCAAATGAATTGCAAGACGTAAAAGTATATGACCTAGGGGAAGTTATTGAGAAATTCAAATAACCAAGAAGCTAAGTTTTTAATGGGCAGAAGATGTAAGACAAAATTTTAAATGGCCATGGGAAGACGTTTTTTTACAGGTTTAATCATTTCACTCTTAGTATTGGCAACTACAAATGCGCAGACCGTCGATTCGCTACCGCCGATATCGGCCTCCAAATCCTATTCCAACTATAGCAATGTCATTGGCTGGAAAAATGGAAGGACCCCTAAAGCCCCGCCAGGTTTTACCGTTACAAAATATGCTGACGGTTTTGAGAATCCAAGGTGGATATACGTTACACCGAATGGCGATGTACTTGTGGCGCAAAGCAATTCGAATTATCCTCTTTGGAAAAAAATCGGGGCATGGTTCATCGGGGCATCAAAGTCGAAAAGCTTTAAGAACAGTGCCGACTTGATAACCTTGCTCCGCGATGTAGACAAGGATGGGTCTCCCGATGAACGCGCCGTATTTCTCGAAAAGGAACTCGATCAACCCTTCGGAATGCTTGTGCTGGATGATTGGTTCTATGTGGCCAATACCAACGGATTGCTACGTTTTCCTTACAAGCCCGGTCAATTGCAACTATCGGGAAGAGCGGAAAAAATTACCATCTTGCCCGCAGGAAAGGCCAATCGACATTGGACACGCAATATAATTGCCAACATGGACGGTTCAAAAATATACATAGCGGTCGGTAGTGGCTCAAATGTCGGGGAGAAAGGGGCCGAGGCCGAATTCATGAAGGCGGCCATTCTGGAGATCGACCTCGATGGTTCCGTATTAAGGGTCTTTGCTTCCGGATTAAGAAACGCCGTGGGTATGGATTGGAACCCCATTACCTGAGACTTGTGGACGGCGGTCAACGAACGCGACGGATTGGGCAACAACCTCGTACCAGATTATTTGACCAGTGTCCGCGAAAACGGATTTTATGGTTGGCCCTATGTGTACTATGGGCAAAATGAAGATCCAAGGGTAAAATGGGTGCCTTCGGCCCAAGTGGAGAATACACTGCTGCCCGATGTGAACGTTGGCTCCCATACGGCATCTTTGGGATTGACGTTCTACACGGGCGATTCCTTTCCTGACAAGTATCGGAACGGTGCCTTTGTCGTGCAGCATGGTTCTTGGAACAGACAGGTTTTATCAGGTTATAAAGTGGTTTTCGTGCCATTCATGAATGGAGGGCAAACTGGAAAACCCGAAGACTTTTTAACCGGTTTTATTGTTGACGGCAAAAAGGATGAGGTCTATGGCCGACCCGTGGGTGCCGCCATACTACCCGATGGATCGCTGTTGATAACCGATGATGTGACCAATACCATCTGGAGAATCAGTTGGGACGGTAAACGCGGTATGTGAGCGATTCTCAATGGGGGTTTGCCGTTAAATAAGTATTTTTATTTATGGAAGATGCACAACCTCCGGTAAAGGATTTGAGAAATCTTTTGAGTATCCTTTATTTATACGCTGATATAAACCAAACACATTAGTCAGGATTCCAATAACATCACCGTTCCCAGTCCACCATCGGCACAGACACTGACCACCGCTTTCTTGCCGGGTCCCATTTGTGCCAGTTCCTTGATTGATTGGTTAATAATTCTTGCGCCGGTCGCTCCGAAAGGGTGACCAATAGCAATACTACCTCCATTTGGATTGAGATGGTCCCAAGGGAACGCTCCAAAGTCGAATGAAACACCCACCTTTTTAAGGTGATTTTTATCTTCAAGCAATTGAACGTTAGCAGCCACCTGTGACCCAAAGGCTTCGTGCACCTCCCATAAATCTATATTATCATAGCGTAAATTGTGCCTGGCCATTAATCTGGGAATTGCAAATGTAGTGGCCATCAACAGTCCTTCTTTTTCAATATTTACGGCGGCAATTTCCCAGTCTATTAATTGAACAGCATAGGATTCATCGGAAAATTTCTCTTTTGCCTTTGAACCACATACCCATAAACCTGCGGCACCATCGGTCAATAAGGAAGAATTTCCGGCAGTCAATGAACCGTTGCCCGACTCCTTATCGAATACCGGATTGAGTTTGGCCAACTGCTCCAAACTGGTATTTTCCCGAGGAATCTTATCCTCTTCAACTCCATCCAACGATAAAATCAAATCATCAAAAAATCCATTATTTCTTCCTTTGATATAATTTTGATGGCTGTTAAGGGCTATCTCATCTTGCCGCTCTCTATCAATATTAAGACGTTTTGTGGTAATTTCGGAATGTTCGCCCATACTCAAACCAGTAGTTCTGTTGGTAACACTCGGGATAAACAAACGTATATCCCCAAAACTCAAATCTTTCAATTTTGAAAATTTATCCGCAAGGGTCTTGCTTTGGAACAACCGCCGTAACCAGTCGGAAAAATTCTGGTTCAATCCAAGTTGAACCCGACTCATACTTTCAACGCCGCCCACCAAGGCAACCTCTTCTTCGCTTATCAATCCAGCAGCCTCAATGGCTGCCATCATACTGGTGCTACAGGCCATAATCGTGGTCAACGCAGGAATACTCTGATCTAATTCTGCATCCATAAGTATCTCACGTGCAAGATTGCTATAACCTAGATTTGGCGCTACTGAACCCCAAATAAAAAGATTGGGGGATAAAGAGTCTCTTTTTATCATTTCCTGGACAACGGGAATAGACAAGTGAAGGGCATCTTTATCTTTAAAATCTTTATCAACCTTTGCAAAAGGTGTTCTCAATCCGGCGATCAACCAAATTTCACTTTTAGAGTTTTTCATAGTAGTAATTCTATTAAGCCTTAAATTAGGAAAAAATGGTCCTATGAAAAATAATTAAAGCATAAGATTATTGTATGTAAGCAACTTTTTAATGCAACAAGTAAAGCTTTGCAGAGACTTCTACTATCGCTGGAAAGAGGGAGTACTCTATTTACCTGTCACAGCCATTGATAAGAGTGGTCGAGGCCTGTGGTCAAGAGGCGAAAAACTTTATGTAGATTTTTGCACGATGGTCAGTTGTTTCTTCCGAGAATTCTACAACTCTTTCAGCAAATTTCGTAACACGGTTGGCGGCAACAATTCCGAACTTTGCATAAAGTAATTCAGATAAAGCCATGGAAACCACAACTGTTTTGGAGCAAAAGGATAAAACCAAGAAATCAGATATCAAAAAATCGTTTCCGGTCACGGGAATGACTTGTGCGGCCTGCGCATCAAGTGTTGAATCCATCCTGTCGCATACTGAAGGTGTCAATAATGCCATTGTTAATTTTGCGAGCAGCTCGGTACTCGTAGATTATGATGAGAACGTTACCGAAGAAAAATTGCAAAACGCTTTACGTCAGGTGGGCTATGACATTATCATAAATGCTGAAGACCCTTCGGAGGTACAAGAGGAGCTTCGGCAAAAGCATTATTATGATATAAAAAACCGTACTATCTGGTCAGCGATTCTGACCCTTCCCATTTTCATTTTGGGAATGTTTTTTATGCATTGGGAACCTGGAAAATGGATATCCTTGGTATTGACTTTTCCTGTTTTATTTTGGTTCGGTCGTAGCTTTTTCATCAATGCTTTCAAGCAGGCCAAACACGGGAAGGCGAATATGGATACCTTGGTCGCCTTGAGTACCGGAATCGCTTTTCTGTTCAGTGTTTTCAACACCCTCTTTCCTGAATTTTGGCTGAGCCGTGGTATTGAACCACACGTCTATTACGAAGCGGCCACGGTCATTATTACATTCATTTCCCTTGGAAAATTATTGGAAGAAAGGGCCAAATCAAACACCTCTTCGGCCATTAAAAAACTGATGGGATTACAACCCAAAACACTAAAAATCATTGAGCATGGGGAAGAAAAAGAAATTCCTATTTCCTCGGTTCAAGTAGGTCAAACTATTTTAGTTCGTCCAGGAGAAAAGATTCCTGTGGATGGGGAAGTTTCCAAAGGCAGCTCGTATGTAGATGAAAGTATGATTACAGGGGAACCTGTTCCCGTGGAAAAATCAGGTGGTGGAAAAGTATTTGCGGGTACGGTAAACCAAAAAGGAAGTTTTCAATTTACCGCTGAAAAAGTAGGTGGGGAAACCTTGCTATCCCAAATCATCAAAATGGTTCAGGAAGCCCAGGGAAGCAAGGCACCCGTTCAAAAACTGGTCGATAAAATTGCTGGAATATTTGTTCCTATCGTTTTGGGTATATCTATCATTACGTTCATTGTTTGGATGTCGGTAGGAGACGATAATGCATTTTCGCAGGCCTTATTGACCTCTGTAGCAGTATTGGTTATCGCTTGTCCCTGTGCATTGGGATTGGCTACACCTACGGCTATAATGGTGGGGATTGGCAAAGGTGCCGAGAACAATATCCTAATAAAAGATGCCGAAAGTTTAGAACTAGGACATAAAGTGAATGCGGTCATTCTTGATAAAACGGGTACCATTACCGAAGGAAAACCATTAGTGACGGATATTCATTGGTCTGAGAATAATAAAGACACGAAGAAATACAAACAAATTCTTTTAGCAATTGAAGCACAATCTGAACACCCTTTGGCGGAAGCGGTGGTCAACCTTTTGAAAGAAGAAGATATTGAACAAACTGAAATAGATTCCTTTGAAAGTATTACAGGTATGGGTGTAAAAGCTCAAGCAAAAAATGGTTCACAATACTATGTGGGAAACCATAAATTAATGCTTGAGAAAAATATTCAAATTAATGCTTCCTTAATGCAAACAGCAGAAAGCCTCGAAGAGCAAGCAAAAACAGTCATATTCTATGGAAATGATGAACAAGTACTGGCAATACTCGCCATTGCAGATAAAATTAAGGAAACTTCAAAGAAAGCCATAGCAACGCTTCAAGAAAGAGACATCGAGGTCTTTATGCTTACCGGAGATAACAATAAGACCGCAGCTGCAGTAGCACAACAGGTTGGAATAACAAATTACCAAGGCGAAGTAATGCCTTCGGACAAGGCAGCTTTTGTAGAAAAACTGCAAGCTGATGGAAAAATAGTAGCTATGGTTGGCGATGGCATCAACGATTCCCACGCCTTGGCGCAAGCCAATGTGAGTATTGCGATGGGTAAAGGTTCTGATATAGCGATGGATGTTGCAAAAATGACTTTGATAACTTCAGATTTGCAATCCATCCCAAAAGCATTGGAACTATCAAAGAAAACGGTTTTGGGTATCCGTCAGAACTTATTTTGGGCATTCATATATAATATCATTGGAATACCGATTGCGGCGGGCGTTTTGTATCCCATAAATGGGTTCTTATTGGACCCAATGATTGCGGGAGCAGCAATGGCATTCAGTAGCGTATCTGTCGTTCTAAATAGCTTAAGGCTTAAACGAGTAAAACTTTAAGATTAATCATAAATTTAAATACTATGAAAACTATAAAATTCAAAACAAATATCAATTGTGGCGGTTGCATCTCTAAAGTAACCCCCTTTTTAAACAAACAAGAAGGGGTCGAAAGTTGGGAAGTGGACACTACTAATGCTGATAAAATCTTGACCATAGAAAGCGATGGTGCTTCAGAAGAAGATGTAAAAGCTACTTTGCAGAAAATTGGGTTTAGCGCGGAAAGTGTTGATGTTCGTTAATCACCAAACGCCTATAATAAATTTATATCCAATCTAAAAGATATCGTTCTGTCAGTACTGACTTAAGTCAAATGAAAAGAAAATGAAGGTAGCGGAAAAAAGCAAATTCTATAAAACGAAGTTATTGTGGCACCGAATACGCCATGGACTATTTTTATTCACCCTTAGAAATGCTCTGACCCGGATAGGATTGGACATCGCACCCTACTATTGGTATAGGGAAATAAAAAATGGAGCCGAAAAACCTGAGATTCGAGATAGCTTCAAAGACTATGAATTATGTTATATAGGTTTGGACGAGATTGGGATAATGAATAACATCATGGGGCTTACAACCAAGGAATTAGAGCAGAATTTAAGTATGGGGCAGATATGTATCGGTCTCAAGCGAGGGAAAGAGATTGCCGCCCTATTATTCGTTGATTTGCAGGATTTTGTGTTTAAAGGCCGCTCCTTCAAAATAAAAGATAAGGAAGGTTACCTTTTGAATGTTTACACGTTTCAGGCGTATAGAGGTAAGAACTTGGCTACCTACTTACGTTATCATTGCTTTGAACTTCTTGAAAACTATTGCGTAGAAGAACTTTACAGTATTGTCTCCTACTTCAATACGTCATCAATAAAAGTCAATAAAAAATTGAATGCCCAAAAGTTGAAACTCTATTTGTACATAGGATTGTTAAAAAGATACCATTGGAATTTTCTGTTGAAGGACTATTCCAAATAATCAAACCGGATAATTTGTTATTATATGGTGGTTATTCTGGGAAAAATTAAAATCAGATGATATTCCCTTATCCGCTACATCAACTATGATTTATACGATTATATTCGGATTGATATTGGCGCTTGCCGTTTATTATTTTTCCGGAATAGGAAAAAAAAAGGTAAAGCCCTTCCCAAATCATTGGCATCCGTTGCTGATGGATCATGTACTCTTTTACCGGAAACTTCCCAAAAGTGAACAGGCAGTTTTTCAACAACGAATGATGCAGTTTTTAAGCGAGGTTTCCATCGACGGAGTACAACTGGAGTTACAGGAACTGGACAAAATATTGATTGCCGCAAGTGCCGTGATTCCCGTTTTTGGTTTTGAAGAATGGCATTACACTAATTTAAGCGGTATACTTTTATATCCCGACCATTTTAATGA
>CAYFJL010000081.1:0-12132 GCA_964343335.1 uncultured Polaribacter sp.
CTCTTTTACCAAAAACTGTCCACCTCTTAAGATTTCTTTCTCTGTTGTTTCCATAATACTATTTTAATTCTTTTAGTTTATAAATTCAAAAATTCCAGCAGCCCCTTGTCCAGTTCCCACACACATGGTTACCATTCCGTATTTACCTGCCATATCTCTCTTTCGCATCTCATCAAACAATTGCACAGATAGTTTTGCTCCCGTACATCCGAGTGGGTGTCCTAAGGCGATAGCTCCACCATTTACATTGATGATATCAGGATTTAAATCCAACTCTCTAATCACCGCTAATGATTGCGAAGCAAAGGCTTCGTTTAATTCAATTAAGTTGATGTCGCTTTGTTGCAATCCGGCTTGTTTTAAAGCTTTCGGAATCGCGGCTACCGGACCAATTCCCATAATTCTCGGAGGAACTCCAGCTGCTGCATAGCTCACCATTCTTGCAATCGGCTCAAGATTTAATTCTTTTACCATTTCTTCACTCATCACCATAACAAAAGCAGCTCCGTCACTTGTTTGTGAAGAGTTACCCGCAGTTACAGAACCGTTTGCTGCAAAAACAGGTCTTAGTTTGGCTAAGGCTTCAACGCTCGTGCCTCTCCTTGGACCTTCATCTTTGTTTACGGTAAATTTTCTGGTTGCCTTTTTGCCCTTGGCATCGATGTAGGTTTCTTCTACTTCAATCGGAACAATCTGATCTTGAAAACGTCCTTCATCAAGTGCTTTTAGCGCTTTCATGTGGGATTGGAATGCAAATTCATCTTGATCTGCACGAGAAACATTGTACTTTTCAGCAACTGCTTCCGCCGTATTTCCCATTCCCCAGTAATAGTCTTCATTACCCGCATTCACAATGTTGTAATTCAATTCTGGTTTGAAACCAGTCATTGGTACAGAAGTCATACTTTCTGTTCCACCAGCGATGATACAATCGGCCATTCCTGATTGAATTTTTGCCACTGCCATTCCGATGGTTTCCAATCCGGATGAACAGAAACGATTCACAGTAACTCCAGGAACATCCACTGTATTCAATCCGATTAAAGAAATGATACGCGCCATATTCAATCCCTGAGATCCTTCAGGCATTGCATTACCAACGATAACATCATCGATTCTTTTCACGTCCAATTCTGGAAGTTTTTCCATCATGTATTTGATGGTTTCAGCAGCGAGCTCATCAGCTCTTTTAAAACGGAAACCTCCTCTTTTAGATTTACCGACTGCAGTTCTATATGCTTTTACGATATATGCTGTTTTCATTTTTTTTAGTTTCTTAAAGGTTTACCTGTTTTTAACATGTGTTGAATTCTTTCCAACGTTTTACGCTCAGTTGTTAGACTTAAGAAAGCTTCTCTTTCGATATCTAACAAATACTGTTCTGAAACTCTTGTTGGTTCAGATAAATCTCCACCAGCCATTACATAGGCTAATTTGTTCGCAATCTTTTGATCATGCTGAGAAATATATCGAGATGCTTGCATGGAGTCTGTTCCAACCATGAAAGTACCTAATGCTTGTTTCCCTAAAACAAGAATGTCATTACGCATTGGTTTTTGAGTATATCCTGCTTCTGCCATTAATAAGGCATGCTTTTTGGCTTCTGCTAGTTGACGATCTTTGTTTACCACAACGACATCTTTTCCTTTTTGAAGAACATTCATGTCAAAGGCTTCATAGGCCGAAGTGGCAACTTTCGCCATTCCGATAGCCAAGAAATGCTCTTGTAAAACATTCAATTGAACATCACCTTTGTGGAATAAATCCTGAGCTCTTAAAGCCATTTCTTTAGATCCACCACCACCTGGAATTACACCAACTCCGAATTCAACCAATCCGATATAAGTTTCTGCCGCAGCAACTACTTTATCAGCGTGCATGGACAATTCACATCCACCACCCAAGGTCATTCCGTGAGGAGTAGCGATGGTAGGAATCGCTGAATAACGCATGCGCATCATGGTATCTTGGAAATACTTAATGGCCATGTTTAATTCGTCATATTCTTGCTCAGCCGCCATCATAAAGATCATTCCGATGTTGGCACCAACTGAGAAGTTAGCAGCTTGATTTCCTACTACTAAAGCTTGAAAATCTTTTTCAGCCAAGTCAATCGCTTTGTTGATTCCCGCTAAAACATCACCACCTATGGTGTTCATTTTTGAACGGAACTCACAGTTGATGACACCATCTCCTAAATCTTCAATCACAACTCCTGAGTTTTTCCAAACTTCATTTGTCTTTCTAATGTTATCTAGAATGATGAAGGAATCCTGACCAGGTTTTTTGGTTTGTGCTTTGGCTGGAATGTCATAGTAATACGTAGCACCATCTTTCACTGTATAGAAAGAAGTTTCTCCTTTTTCTAACATTTCAGTTACCCATGCCGCTGGTTCATAACCTTCAGCTTTCATTAAGGCAACTCCTTCAGCGACACCAATCGCATCCCAAATTTGGAATGGTCCGTGTTCCCATCCGAAGCCGGCTCTTAAACCATCATCAATTCTATATAATTCGTCAGAAATTTCTGGAATTCTGTTTTGAACATATGCAAACATCGATGCGAAAGACTTTCGGTAGAATTCACCAGCCTTGTCTTTTCCGCCTACCAAAACTTTAAAACGATCTACGACATTATCAATCGATTTCGTCAATTCTAAAGTGGCAAATTTTGGTCGTTGCTTTTTACGATATTCTAAAGTGTTCAAGTCAAGAGATAAGATTTCTTTCTTACCACCTTCACCAACAACTCTTTTGTAGAAACCTTGTTTTGTTTTGCTTCCTAACCATTTGTTTTCCATCATTTTGTTTACAAAATCTGGAATGACAAATTTATCGCGCATTTCATCATTCGGACAGTTGTCTTTCACTCCGTTTGCGGTATGCACTAAAGTATCTAAGCCAACCACGTCAATGGTTCTGAAGGTTGCCGATTTTGGTCTTCCGATCACTGGACCGGTCAACTTATCAACCTCTTCAATGGTTAATCCCATTTCTTGAACCACATGGAACAAGCTCATGATTCCGAAGATACCGATTCGGTTTCCGATAAATGCAGGTGTGTCTTTGGCAAGAACTGATGTTTTTCCTAAGAACTTATCACCATACATCATCAAGAAATCAGTGACCTCTTGTTTGCAATTTGGACCCGGTACAACCTCAAATAATTTTAAATAACGAGGCGGATTAAAAAAGTGTGTTACCGCAAAGTGTTCTTGGAAATCCTTACTTCTTCCTTCATTCATGAACTTGATAGGAATCCCGGAAGTATTAGAAGTAACCAAGGTACCTGGAGTTCGGTATTTTTCAACCTGATCAAATACACTTTTCTTGATATCTAATCTTTCGGTAACAACCTCCATTACCCAATCAAAATCCTTAATTTTTGCTAAGTCATCTTCAAGATTTCCTGTGGTGATACGTTCTGCAAAACTTTTTTGATAAATTGGTGAAGGCTTTGATTTTAGAGAGGTAGTAAGCGATGAATTTACAATTCGATTTCTTACGACTTTATCCTCTAAAGTTAACCCCTTAGCTTTTTCAGCATCTGTCAATTCCCTTGGAACGATGTCTAAAAGCAAGACTTCAGCCCCAATGTTGGCAAAATGACAAGCGATACCCGAACCCATAATTCCGGATCCAATAATCGCCACTTTTTTAATTCTTCGAGTCATTGTTATTAAACTGCTTTTTTATTGTTTGTATAGATTTTTTTATTGGTTATTAATTCGTTGATGACCTCCATCACTTTGAAGAAACTTGTTAGGTCTTTTTCAGAAACATGCTCTCTCACTTTGTTGTTAAACTGATACACATATTCCTTAGAGACCTCACGCATTTCCTCCCCGAATTCGGTAAGTTTGATAATCACGCCGCGTCCATCGTCCGGATTCTTTTCCCTCTTGATGGCTCCTCGATCTTCCATAGATTTTAGAATTCGAGACAAGCTAGTAGGTTCCATTCCCATTTTTGGCCCGAGGGCTGTAGAAGGCGTTCCTTTCTCTAAATCAATGTTGAGAATTACGAAGGCTGTGGCCATTGTACTATCGTGCTGAGCGGCCTGTTCGTTGTACATTTTTGCAACGGCTTGCCAGGTAGCTCTTAATTGGTGGTCAATTGAACGATTTTTCTCCATTGTGCCAAAGATAAATAAATTTATTATGCATGCATAGTAAATTGAAAAAAAATTATGCATGCATAGTATTTTTAACTTTTGAGGATGGTGAATTAATACTTATCTTTCGCTTATTAAAAAACACGCTAACAACATGAAGAAAAAAATTACTTTCCTCTTCTTTTTTATGGGACTCATTGCTTTTGCACAGCAGATGCCGATAGACTTTTCAAATTCCAATCATAGTTTTACGGGCTTTAGTGGAAGTGGCTTTGCAACACGCAATAGTCCCACGGATGCGAATAACGTGGTAGGTCAATTTGCCAATGACGGTGCCAATGCGAACCAAGGATTTTTCATCGATTTGACGCGTGAGATCGATTTGAGTTTTCAGCAGACGATTTCTCTTTCGTTTTATGCATTTGATCCAAACAATCACAGCATCACCCTTAAATTGGAAAACGGAGGGTCCGATCCTGATATCGAAATCACAAAAACTAATATTTCTTCCCAAACCAATTGGATGGATAACATCACTTTTGATTTCGGGACCAATGTCGGAACCTATTCAAGGTTAACCCTATTTATTGATTTGGGTTCGGCAACAGCGGGGACCTATTTGATTGATAATATTGATGACGGAACTACGCCTACAGATCCAAATGCCATTGATGTGGTATATGATGTGCTGGCCTGGTCTGATGAATTTGATAGCGGAAGCAATCGAGAAGTTGTCAATTCTAGCAAATGGCATCATCAAAGTTTTGGACCAAACGGTGGTCGTTGGTTTAACAATGAAGAACAGCACTATACCGATCGAATTGAGAACTCCTATGTTCAGAACGGTAATTTGCATATTGTAGCAAAGAAAGAGACCTACAATTTAAATGGAGTTACTTTAAATTACACTTCAGCGAGATTAAACTCAAAATATGCCTTTAAATACGGTAGAGTAGATGTTAGAGCAATATTACCTTTAGGTGATGGTACTTGGCCAGCGATTTGGACATTAGGCAAGAATATTACCGAACAAGGTGGTTATTGGCAAACCCAAGGATTTGGAACCACGGGTTGGCCAGATTGCGGGGAGCTCGACATTATGGAACATGGATTGCATGCAGTTGATGAAGTTTCAAGTGCCATTCATACGCGTTCGAGTTTTGGTGCAACAGTAAATACCAAAACTTATCAATTAACGGATGTACATAGCAATTACCATGTCTATTCGATGAATTGGTCTCCGAATCAAGTTACCTTTTTAATTGATGGGGTTGGGTATTATACGTATAACCCTTCTGATAAAAATGCAGCTACTTGGCCTTTTGACCTGGAACAGTACCTTTTGCTAAATGTGGCTATGGGCGGTATCGGAGGAACTATTGATCCGAACTTTGATCGAAGTCCAATGATTATCGATTACGTTCGCGTGTATCAAAATGCTGAAATATTATCGGCCCAAAACATTGAATTAGATCAATCCGTTAAATTGTATCCAAATCCGAGTAATGGAATTACCAATGTTTCGAGTCCGAATGACATTCAGCACATTTCCATTTTTAACATGCTTGGAAAAAAAGTATTTGAGAAAAAGCCGAATACCAATAACTTTTCAATCTCAACAAGAGATTTTTCCAAAGGAATTTACATGGTGAAAATGAAGGTGAGCCAAGGTAGTTTGGTAAAGAAGCTTGTTGTAAATTAAATCCATAAATGGGTAACAAATGTGCCCTATTTGTTACTAATAGAAGGAAACTTTAAAATATCAACTTAAAACAGACCCATCAGTTTATGAGCAATTTGCTAGAAATTAAAGGTGTCACCAAGAAATATGGCGACTACACCGCACTGAACAATGTTACCTTATCCGTTCCGAAAGGAAGCGTTTATGGTTTACTAGGACCCAATGGTGCAGGGAAAACTTCTCTCATTCGAATCATCAATCAAATTACCATGCCAGATTCTGGCGAGGTCATTCTTGATGGTGAGCGTTTAGCGCCTCATCATATTTCCGATATAGGCTATTTACCTGAGGAACGAGGATTGTACAAATCCATGAAAGTGGGTGAACAGGCTTTGTACTTAGCCCAATTAAAAGGATTGGAGAAAGAAGAGGCAAAAAAGCGATTGAAATACTGGTTTGAAAAATTTGATGTCTTTTCATGGTGGAACAAAAAGATTGAGGAACTATCCAAAGGGATGGCGCAGAAGGTACAGTTCATTGTTACGGTGATGCACCAACCTAAACTACTCATTTTTGATGAGCCATTTTCTGGTTTCGATCCAATTAATGCGCAGTTGATTGCCAAAGAAATTTTACAATTGCGTGATGAAGGAGCAACCATTATTTTTTCTACCCACAGAATGGAAAGTGTCGAGGAACTTTGTGATGAAATTGCTTTGATCGATAAATCCAATAAGATTTTAGAAGGAAACTTGAGAGATATCAAAAGGCAATATAAAAGCAATATTTTTCAAGTAGGAGTGAAGTCAGAGAATGATGATTCCTTATTGAAAGAATTATCATCGAAGTTCGAAGTGAGACCTGCCGACTTTACCTTGTTGGCCGATGAGCTTACCTGCAATGTGAAGTTAAAATCAGGGGAGTCGCCAAATGAATTGTTGTCCTATTTGTCTTCAAGAGGTATGGTGAATCATTTCGTTGAGGTGATTCCAGATGCCAATGATATTTTTATTCAAGCTGTAAAACAAAATTCGTAATCATGAGCAAATTAAACTTAATCATAAAAAGGGAATTCCTAGCGAAGGTTAAAAACAAATCCTTTATCGTTATGACCTTCTTGAGTCCGTTGCTCATGGTAGGTATGGGAGCATTGGTTTATTTCTTAATGAAAAAGAATGATGAAAAAATCAAGCAAATAGCCTATGTAGATCAATCCACCTTGTTTTCAAAGGACGATTTTAAAGATTCGAAAACCGTAAAATACCTTGATCTTACGAATCTTGGTTTGGAAGAAACCAAAAAGAAAGTGGAGGCGGGAGAATATTACGGAGCCTTATTCATCCCAAAAAAGGATAGCTTGGAGTTGTTGGCGAATCAGGTTGAATTTTATTCAAAAGAATCACCTGGTTTGACGGTGATGAACACCATTGAGGGCAAGTTAGAACGGAAACTTCAAAACTTGAAATTAACGAGCTTCGGAATCGACTATCAGAAGATCAAAGCTTCAAAAATTGGAGTAGATGTCAAGATGTATAATTTCTCCGGAGAGAAATCCTCAAAGCTTATCAACGGGATTAAAATTGCGGTCGGTGCTTTAGCGGGTTACTTGCTGATGATGTTTGTAATTGTTTATGGGTCATCGGTAATGCGAAGTGTGATTGAGGAAAAAACGAGCCGAATTATTGAAGTGATTGTATCCTCGGTAAAACCCTTCCAACTCATGTTGGGGAAAATTATCGGGAACGCCTCTGCAGGGTTATTGCAGTTTTTAATTTGGGGTGTGATCATTTTCATTATATCTACGGTAGCTACTTCCGTCATGGGACTGGATGTGAATGACGTGCAGAACTCCTCCTTGTCGGCAGAACAACTAGAAATGGCCAAGCAACAGGTGTCAGGTGGGAAAATGCAAACCTTGTTTCAAGAGATTTTGAAACTGCCTTTATTAAAACTGTTTCTCCTATTTATTTTCTATTTCTTAGGCGGATATATGTTGTACAGCTCATTATTTGCAGCCATAGGTGCTGCGGTTGATAATGAGACCGATACACAACAATTTATGTTGCCTATTATGCTGCCACTTATTTTAGGAGTATACGTCGGTTTTGCAACGGTAATCAATGATCCACACGGACCTATATCAGTAGCTTTTTCACATATTCCACTTACTTCACCAATTGTGATGCTCATGCGGGTGCCTTTTGGAGTAGCCTGGTCTGAGCTTTTGATTTCAATGGCATTATTATTGTTTACTTTTACCTTCATGGTTTGGTTTGCCGCAAAAATTTATCGTGTTGGTATTTTGATGTACGGTAAAAAGCCAACGTACAAGGACTTATACAAGTGGATAAAGTATAATGGATAAAATCAAGGAGATACTTAATTTTAGTTTTGAGCTAACCGACAAAATTCACATCGATGTAAAAACGATCTTGTTTTTACTCTTTATTCTCCTTGTAACCAACATCGTTTTAAAGATCACCAAACGGATTGTCAAAAAACGATTGAATGATGAGGATAAAGACAAATTCACGGGTGTATTTAACTTTCTTAAGTATTTCATATACATCCTAGTCATTATCATTGGCTTGGAGTCCTCTGGAGTTGAAGTCAGTGTTTTACTAGCCGGTTCTGCGGCCTTATTGGTTGGTTTGGGTCTCGGTCTCCAAACCCTGTTTCAAGATATTATTTCAGGAATTTTTATGTTAGTCGATAAGACCTTGAGCGTGAATGATATTGTAGAGATTGATGGTAAGATTGGTAAGATTGAGGAGATTAAATTAAGAACGACTAGAGCTGTTACCATTGATGATAAAGTATTGATCATCCCCAATCATAAATTTTTAACTGAGAGTCTGTTTAACTGGACGCAAAACGGAGTTCAGACAACGGAAGGGGTTGAGGTAGGTGTTGCCTATGGTTCTGATATTGAATTGGTACGTAATATTTTATTGGAAGTAGCTAAAGCCAATCCGCAGGTAATGAAGAACAGACCGCCAAAAGTATTGTTTACTGATTTTGGAGATAGTGCCTTGCAATTTAAATTGTTGTTTAGCCTCAGAAACGGATACGAACACATGCAAATAAAGAGCGATTTGCGTTTTGAAATTGATAAGCGATTTCGTGAAAATAACATACAAATACCATTTCCACAGCGAGATGTTCACATAATAAAAAAGTAAGATGTCGAGAATTTTAATCATCGAAGATGAAGCCGCTATCCGAAGAGTTTTGAAGAAAATTATTTCGGAAGAAAATGATACATACCAAGTTGAGGAAGCCGAGGATGGTTTAGCTGGCCTTGAGCTCATTCAGAAAAACGACTACGATTTGGTCTTATGCGATATCAAGATGCCAAAAGTGGACGGAGTGGAAGTGCTTGAGAAAACCAAAAAGATCAAACCTGAAATTCCGATTTTGATGATTTCTGGTCATGGTGATATTGAAGCTGCTGTGCAAACCATGCGGATGGGTGCTTTTGATTACATTTCAAAACCACCAGATTTAAACCGACTTTTGAATGCTGTCCGAAACGCATTGGATCGGAAGGAATTGGTTGTAGAAAACCGAAGACTAAAGAAGAAGGTAAGTAAGAACTACGAGATGATCGGTGAAAGTGCTGCAATTACTCATATCAAGGAGATGATAGAGAAGGTAGCTGCCACAGACGCCAGAGTGCTTATAACAGGTCCGAATGGAACAGGTAAGGAGTTGGTGGCCCATTGGTTGCATGAAAAATCAGACCGAGCAAAATCATCTATGATTGAGGTAAACTGTGCAGCCATTCCTTCTGAATTAATTGAAAGTGAATTGTTCGGACATGTAAAAGGAAGTTTTACGGGCGCCAATAAAGATCGTGCAGGAAAGTTTGAAGCGGCTAATGGCGGAACCATTTTCTTGGATGAAATAGGCGATATGAGCTTGTCTGCTCAGGCTAAGGTGCTGCGAGCATTACAAGAAAATAAAATTAGTCGTGTTGGTTCTGATAAGGATATTAAAGTAGATGTGCGGGTGGTGGCTGCGACGAACAAAAACTTACAAAAGGAGATTCAAGAAGGAAGATTTCGTGAGGATTTATACCACAGGCTCGCAGTTATTTTGATAAAAGTTCCTGCGTTGAACGATCGTAGAGATGACATTCCATTACTTATTGATTTCTTCACATCTAAAATTGCTGGTGAACAAGGAACAGCGAAAAAAGAATTCTCGAAAGAAGCTGTGAAATTGTTACAGTCTTATGATTGGACTGGTAATATTCGTGAGTTGAGAAATGTAGTAGAACGACTGATTATTTTAGGCGAAAAAATAGTTTCTGCAAATGATGTAAAACTCTTTGCAAGCAAATAAAAAAAAGAGAGGCAATCGCCTCTCTTTTTTTATTTAAGTCTATTATTGATTTAGTTCAAATCAAATCGATCTAAGTTCATCACTTTTGCCCACGCTTTCACGAAGTCATTGATGAACCTTTCTTCAGCGTCATTTGCTCCGTAAACTTCACAAACAGCTCTCAACTCTGTGTTCGATCCAAAGATTAGGTCAGCTCTTGTTCCGTAGAACTTCATGGCGCCAGTTGCTCTATCTCTTCCAATAAATTCTTTGTCATTACCATCCGCAGCTGCCCAAGTGATTGAGAAGTCAAGAATATTGGTGAAGAAGTCGTTGCTTAAAGTTCCAACGTTGTCCGTGAAAACTCCGTGTTTTGAACCATTATAATTTGCTCCTAAGACACGCAACCCTCCAACCAAAGCGGTCATTTCTGGAATTGATAAAGACAATAAGTTCGCTCTGTCTACTAATAAGTCCTCATCAGCTACATCTAATTTAGAATTCATGTAGTTTCTGAATCCGTCTGCTAATGGCTCCAAGTATCCGAATGATTCAACATCTGTCTGTTCTTGAGATGCATCACCACGTCCTTGAGTGAAAGGAACTTCGATGGAATAACCACCTTTACTAGCAGCTTCTTCAACAGCGGCATTTCCAGCCAAAACAATTAAGTCAGCCATAGAAACATCACCAGCAAACTCTTTTTGGATTCCTTCTAATACTCCTAAAACTTTATTTAATTCTTCAGGATTATTAACTTCCCAACTCCGTTGTGGTTCTAATCGAATGCGTGCTCCGTTGGCACCACCTCTTTTGTCAGAATCTCTATACGTTGAAGCAGAAGCCCAAGCCGTTTTTACCAACTCAGATACTGATAATCCAGATGCCAAAACCATTTTCTTTAATGAAGTGATATCATCTTGAGATAAAGTGTATTCTACTTTTGGTACAGGATCTTGCCAGATTAACTCTTCACTAGGAACTTCAGGACCTAAATAACGATCAATTGGTCCCATATCTCTGTGAGTTAATTTAAACCAAGCTCTTGCAAAGGCATCTTCAAATGCTTTGTGATCTTCATGGAAACGCTTCGATATTTCTAAATACGCTGGATCCATTTTCAAAGCCATATCAGCAGTGGTCATCATCAATGCTTGTGTTCCATTGCCACCTGCACTTGGAGCAACTGGTGCATCCTGACCTGCTTTTGGAGTCCATTGGTGAGCTCCAGCTGGACTTTTCGTTAATTCCCACTCGTAGTTTAATAATACGTTGAAGTAATCACCATCCCAACGCGTTGGATTTGGTGTCCAAGCACCTTCAATACCACTGGTAATAGCGTCTTCTAGAACACCTGATTGGTATGAGTTTTTCCACCCTGTACTCATTTCTTCAATAGAAGCTCCATGTGGCTCAACACCCACATATTTTTCGGCATCAGCAGCACCGTGAGCTTTTCCGAAGGTATGTCCGCCTGCTACTAAAGCAACCGTTTCTTCGTCATTCATTGCCATTCTACCAAAAGTGATTCTGATATCATGTGCAGATTTTAATGGATCAGGCTCGCCATTTGGTCCTTCTGGATTCACATAGATCAATCCCATGTGAACCGCACCTAAATGACCTTCTAATTCACCATCGCTAGTATCGTAACGATCATCGTTGTCTAACCATCCAGTTTCGCTTCCCCAGTAAATATCTTGTTCTGGCTCATATACATCTTCACGACCTCCAGCAAATCCGAATGTTGGGAATCCCATAGATTCCAAAGCAACGTTACCTGCTAAAATCATTAAATCCGCCCAAGAGATTTTCTCTCCGTATTTCTTTTTGATAGGCCATAATAGTAAACGAGCCTTGTCTAAGTTTCCGTTATCTGGCCAACTGTTCAATGGCGCAAATCTATGCGTACCTGTACCAGCTCCACCACGTCCATCTCCAACTCGGTAAGTACCTGCACTGTGCCATGCCATTCGGATCATGAATCCTCCGTAATGACCGTAATCTGCTG
>CAYFJL010000082.1:0-11967 GCA_964343335.1 uncultured Polaribacter sp.
TTGGTGTAAAAGATCTTAGCCATAGAACAACTAGAGATTTAAAAGTTTTTTAAAAGATTGAGTGTTTTTTAAAGCGGGACAAATGTACATAATACTATTGAAAAAGGGGGTGCAATTGTAATGAATTCAACAGGTTTCATTGATTTGTGAAAAAACAAAAGCCATATCCTTTCAATTTCTTGTTAGAATATGGCTTTCTTTGAAACAATTACGCAAGATTTTGCATTTCTGCATCTTCGTTAAGTTTTCACTCAACCCACCTGACTCATTTGTCGGCGATTGCTGCTTGCCTCAACTTCCGGTTTCTTCTAGTTGCCTAGCTTCCTCCGAAACGTCTACACTTACAAGCTATGCTTTCATAATAATTATACAATCAATAAATTTGATAACCTTTAACAAGTCATTAACTCTATGCATCTTTACTACTGCCCTAACTCTTCTCGTGTAAACAAAATATAAAGAACGTTACTTTATCTCGACTAAGTTTCACATTGCTGTTTCCCTTAATACTGATGTAAATGTAGCACAAGAATTGAACTGGACAAATTTTTATGGCTACTAAAAATTAACATAATATTAACTTGAGTAATTAACAATTGTTAACTAAAAAAGCACCAATGAAAATTGGTGCTTTTGTTATTCTTTTAATGCGCTGATTCTTAACGCTTTCTTTCTTTGATTCTTGCTTTCTTACCAGTTAAATCTCTGAAATAAAAGATACGTGCTCTACGTACTTTACCTTTTTTGTTGACTTCAATTTTCTGAATTGATGGTAAGTTGATTGGGAAAATTCTTTCTACTCCAACCGTACCAGACATTTTTCTGATGGTGAAAGTTTCAGAAGATCCGCTTCCTCTTCTTTGGATTACAACTCCTCTAAAGAACTGTGTTCTAGTTTTGTTTCCTTCACGGATTTCATAATACACGGTAATGGTATCACCAGGTACGAAATCAGGTAACTCATTTTTAGCTACGTACTCGTCTTGAACAAATTTTAATAAAGACTCCATTTTAAAATAATTTGGATTAATCTAAAACAACATTCACGGTTTTCGTCAGAGGTTAATTTAGCGGTTGCAAATTTATTAAATATTTTTTCTTTAAAAAATAGAATTGAAATTATTTTTATTGGTAATTCTTGCAATGGTAAACCCAGAATTTTCGAATTACATTTGAATCTGTTTTGATGATAATCGGTTCGAGCTCAGTAACTTGTTCAAAATACCTATTGAGTGTTTCATCCCAGTTTCCTTTCTTTTTCAAATCCTTGATTCGTTTATCGCTATCAATAAACAAAGCATTTTTGCCCTTTAACACCGATAAATCATCACCGAGGTAATCAAAATGTAAGGCATTCTTACCAATTATATTTTGGGCATATACTCTTTCTTCCAAATAAAAATTCAGAGCTGCTGATGTTTTGTAGTTATCATCTGAAAAAACAAAAGTATTCGGATACTGATTTTGAAGTTCAACGACTGATTCACTGAGTTCTTCCCAACCAACCCAGGTATCATCACTTTTGATTGGAACCAGATAAAATAATATTTGAACCGCTAACAGAATATGAAAAACTCCCGATATAATTAACTGCAAGCGCAGCAGTTTCTTGGTGAAGAATACATCGGCTAATATTACCCCTGTGACATAGGATGGCATCATCCAGTTTAATTTCACCCAATAAAAAGGAGTAATCAAGAAGAAGCCCAAAAAGGTGGGTAAGAAAAATGCTAACAAAAATAGATTCTTGTCATTCGGTAGTTTGAAGCCTTTGAAAAATCGCGAGATATGCTTAAAAGTTGCTTTGGCAAACACTGCAAAAAGGATGGGTAACAATAAGAATAGCTGATGTCCGATGGCTCCTAAAAAGTATTTCGGAGTGATATTGAATTCAGAAATACTCGATGTTCGCTGGGTTGACTGAAAGGCAAATGATGCAAATTCATTGGAGTAGTTCCAATAAACAACAGGAAAGGTGAGTCCGACTGAAATTACCAATCCACCCCACATCCATGGCGATAATAGTTTTCTTCTGTATTTATTAGATAAGATCAAAAAGGCAATCAATCCCAATTGCAGTAGGATAGAGGTGTACTTACTGTTAAAAGCCAGGCCCATGCAGATTCCGCCTAAAATCCAATACCATTTCTTTTCTAAAAAAATGGCTCGATGCAAACTAAGAACACTTAGTGTCCAGAATAATAACAGGGGTACATCTGGAGTGGAATTAAATGAAAGGATGGAAACAAAGATGGTGCTCGTCAAAATCAACAAGCTCTGTTTGGCTTTGTATTTTGGTAAAAATTCATTTGCTAGTTGGTAAAAGAAATACATGGTAAAAGAAGTCACGACAAAATCCGTGAGTTTGACCACAAAAACTGATTGTCCGAATACTTCTGAAGTGAATCGTAGCAGATAGCCAATCATTCCTGGATGATCGAAGTAAGACCAGGATAAGTTTTGACCATATAAGTAATAGTATGCATCTTGAGGCATCAAACCCATAAAAGGCAATAGCGCAAATCGGAAGATCTGAAATATAAGGATGAGCCGGATGGGCTCTGAAAGGCTCAAGAAGTTACTTAGTTTATTCATCCAATAAATCTGGTCGAACGAGTTTGGTTTTCTCGATGGCTTGGTTTTCTCGCCACTCATCAATCTTCTTGAAATTTCCAGACAAGAGGACTTCGGGAACTTTCATGCCTTCATAGTCTGCAGGTCTTGTATATACGGGTGGCGATAATAAATTATCTTGAAAAGAGTCGGTCAACGCAGATTGTTCGTCACCAATAACACCGGGAATTAATCGAACAATGGCATCTACCAAAATGGCTGCTGGAAGTTCACCTCCCGTCAATACAAAATCGCCGATCGAGATTTCTTTGGTTATGTATCGATCACGAATTCGTTGATCAACACCTTTATAGTGTCCGGTTAAAATCAAAATATTCTCTTGTAAAGACAATGTATTCACCGTCTTTTGAGTTAAGGTTTTGGCATCGGGAGTTACATAAATGATTTCATCATACTTCCGTTCTCCTTGAAGTTTTTCAATGCATTGTGCAATGGGTTGAATCATTAATACCATTCCTGCACCTCCACCAAATTGCATGTCATCAATTTGCTTGTAGTTACCCAAGCCATATTCACGCAGATTGTGAATGTGAATTTCAGCGAGACCTTTGTCTTGAGCCCTTTTCAAAATGGAGTGATTTAGTGGGCTATCCAACAATTGAGGTGCGGCACTAATGATATCTATTCGCATCGGTATCTTTTCTTAGAGCGCTAAAGTATTATTTTTTAAAGGGTAAAAAAAATCCCAGTTCAACTGGGATTTTTATCTATTTGAATTCTTATGAATTACTTTCTGTAGGTTTTTTGATGTCGATGACAAGTTCGTTTTTCTCTTCATCGAGTTCCATATGAATGGAATCACCTTCTGCCAGTTTTGAATTGACAATCTCTTCGGCAAGGGCATCTTCAATGTATTTTTGAATGGCTCTTTTCAAAGGTCGTGCACCATATTTCTTATCAAATCCTTTATTAGCGATAAAGTCTTTGGCTTTATCACTTAGTAATAAGGTATATCCTAAGTCAGAAATACGTCCGAGTAGTTTGCTTAGTTCGATATCGATAATCGCATGGATATCTTCTCTTTCCAAGGCGTTGAATACAATTACGTCATCAATTCTGTTTAAGAATTCTGGAGCAAATGATTTTTTCAATGCGCTTTCAATTACCGATTTTGCGTGCTCATCGGCTTGTGCAGTTTTCGCTGCTGTTCCGAATCCTACACCCGAACCAAAGTCTTTTAATTGGCGTGCTCCGATGTTAGAAGTCATGATGATGATTGTATTTCTAAAATCAATCTTTCTACCTAAGCTATCGGTGATATAGCCATCATCCAAAATTTGTAATAACATGTTGAATACATCTGGATGGGCTTTTTCAATCTCATCCAAAAGAATTACAGAGTATGGCTTTCTTCTTACTTTTTCAGTAAGCTGTCCACCTTCTTCGTAGCCAACGTATCCCGGAGGCGCTCCAATCAGTCTTGAAATGGCAAATTTCTCCATGTATTCGCTCATATCGATTCGGATCAAAGAATCTTCAGAGTCGAACAATTCCTTCGCTAATACCTTTGCCAATTGAGTTTTTCCAACCCCAGTTTGACCTAAGAAAATAAAAGAACCAATCGGTTTGTTCGGATCTTTTAATCCCACACGGTTTCTTTGGATGGCTTTTACCACTTTCAAAACGGCCGGATCTTGTCCGATGATTTTACCTTTAATTAAGGCAGGTAATTCGTGCAATCGATGACTTTCAGCTTCCGCTACTCGATTCACGGGAATACCCGTCATCATCGATACCACTTCTGCCACATTGTCTTCTGTAACAATCTTACGGTTGAGTTTTGAATCTTCTTCCCATTGTTTCTGTGCAGAAACTAGGGCCGCTTCAAAATTCTTTTCATCATCACGTAACTTTGCCGCTTCCTCGTACTTCTGTCTGTTTACGGCTTGTGTTTTTTTCTCTTTGATCAACTCAAGCTGTTTTTCCAAATCAAGCACCTGTTTTGGAACCACGATATTGGTAATGTGGATTCTAGATCCCGCTTCATCCAAAGCATCAATCGCTTTGTCTGGAAGGTAACGATCTGTCATGTATCTATTGGTCAATTTCACGCAAGCTTCAATAGCTTCATCGGTAAAATCAACATTGTGGTGCTCTTCGTATTTTCCTTTGATATTGTGCAAGATCTGAACGGTTTCTTCTACGGATGTCGGATCTACAATTACCTTTTGGAACCTACGCTCTAAGGCTCCGTCTTTTTCGATGTTTGTTCTGTATTCGTCTAAAGTAGTGGCACCAATACATTGAATTTCACCTCTTGCTAAGGCAGGTTTCAACATGTTGGAAGCATCTAAAGAACCAGTCGCTCCACCAGCTCCAACGATGGTGTGAATTTCGTCAATAAATAGAATGATGTCTTCGTTCTTCTCTAACTCATTCATCAAGGCTTTCATTCGCTCTTCAAACTGACCACGATATTTGGTTCCAGCCACCAAGCTTGCTAAGTCGAGCGATACGATTCGTTTGTCAAATAAAATTCGAGAAACTTTTCGGTCAACAATACGCAAGGCTAATCCTTCTGCAATAGCAGATTTACCAACGCCTGGTTCACCAATCAACATCGGGTTGTTTTTCTTTCTACGACTCAGAATTTGAGAAACACGCTCAATTTCTTTGTGTCGGCCCACAACAGGATCTAATTTCCCTACCATGGCCAATCCTGTAAGATCACGTCCGAAGTTATCTAAAACAGGAGTTTTTGATTTCTTAGGCGATTTACTTCTTGATTGCTCAAACGGATTTTGTTTTCCATCGGAATATTCATCATCCGAAGGTGCTTCAGAAACAGGATCTGTGTAGGATTGATTGTCGCTATTATCTGCATGCAATTGTTTGTACAACGATTTTGCTTCGTCGTAGTTCACATGATACTTCTGAATCAGTTTTGTTGTTGGATCATTTTCATTTCTCAAGATACACAACAACAGATGCGCAGTGTCAATGGCTTCACTTTGATATAATTTGGCTTCCAAGAACGTTGTTTTCAACGCTTTTTCAGCTTGTCTTGTAAGATGCAAACTCTTTTTAGAATTTGAAATTCCAATGGATGGATTCGTCGGATTGAGTTGTTCTAACTTTCTTCGCAATAACTCTAAATCAACATCAAAAGCCGTTAAGATCTCAACCGCCTTTCCATCTCCTTTTCGTAATAACCCAAGTAGCAAATGCTCTGTACCAATAAAGTCGTGGCCTAATCGAAGCGCCTCTTCCTTACTGTAGGTAATCACATCTCTAACTTTAGGTGAAAAATTTTCGTCCATATTGCTTTCGTAAACTATAAAATTAAGGCTTTTTCATCTATGTTGGACAAAAAAGGTGCCAATTCAAATTGACTGTCAAAATGACTCAGATAAAAGTAACAAATTCTCGTCACATTTCACCCCTTGGAATCCTGTTAAAATTTATCAAGAAATGTTAATAACTATAGGTGTTTTGAGAGGTGAAAACCTTTTGTAAAAGTAGTAGAAAATGTATCTTGCCTTGTTTAATAATTTTCAAGAATTTGTAATATAAATAGTATGACAGAAGGAGAGAAATTAATCCCGATTAATATTGAAGAGCAAATGAAATCAGCCTACATTGATTATTCAATGTCGGTAATCGTTTCAAGGGCGCTTCCAGATGTCAGGGATGGTCTAAAACCGGTACATAGAAGAGTACTTTATGGAATGCATGAATTAGGAATTCGATCAACGGGTGCGTACAAGAAATCGGCGAGAGTTGTTGGTGAGGTATTGGGTAAATACCATCCTCATGGTGACACCTCTGTGTACGATTCTATGGTTCGTATGGCACAAGATTGGAGCGTACGCTACATGATGGTTGACGGACAGGGTAACTTTGGTTCTGTGGATGGTGATTCACCAGCGGCCATGCGTTATACCGAGGTAAGAATGCAGAAGATTTCGGAAGAAATGCTTTCGGATATTGAAAAGGAAACGGTAGACCTCACACTTAATTTCGATGACACCCTTCAAGAGCCAACGGTATTGCCAACAAGAATACCTAATTTATTGGTAAACGGTGCTTCCGGTATTGCCGTGGGTATGGCGACGAATATGGCGCCACATAACTTGACTGAAATCATTAATGGTACGGTTGCCTATATCGATAATAACGATATTGAAATCGACGAGTTGATGCAGCACATTAAAGCACCTGATTTTCCAACAGGTGGTATCATCTACGGATATGACGGCGTAAGAGAAGCTTTCCATACTGGTAGAGGGCGTATTGTAATGCGTGCGAAGGCTACCATCGAGGAAGTGAAAGGTCGTGAGTGCATCATCGTTTCTGAGATTCCTTATCAGGTGAACAAGGCAGAAATGATTCGTAAGACAGCGGAGTTGGTAAATGACAAGAAAATTGAAGGGATTTCCAATATTCGTGACGAATCCGACAGAAAAGGGATGCGTATTGTGTATGTCTTGAAGAGAGATGCGATTCCAAATATCGTACTGAACAAGCTTTACAAGTACACGCAGCTTCAAACGTCTTTTAGTGTCAATAATATTGCCTTGGTGAAAGGAAAGCCAGAGCAGTTAAACTTAAAAGAGTTAATTCACTATTTCGTAGAACACAGACATGATGTAGTAGTTCGTAGAACACAATACGAATTAAGAAAGGCGGAAGCCAGAGCACATATTCTGGAAGGTTTAATCATTGCTTCGGATAATATCGATGAGGTAATTGAAATCGTAAGAGGTTCTAAGAATGCTGATGAGGCTCGTGAGCGTTTGATGAAACGCTTTGAGTTGACGGAGATTCAAGCCAAGGCCATTGTCGAAATGCGTTTGCGTCAGTTAACTGGTCTAGAGCAAGACAAGCTTCGTGCTGAGTACGATGAGATCTTGTTAACCATTGCTGATTTGAAAGATATTTTAGACAATCAAGACCGAAGGTATTCCATCATCAAAGAGGAATTGATTCAGATTAGAGATAAATATGGTGACGAACGTAGATCTTCTATTGAGTATTCAGGAGGTGACATGCGCATCGAAGACATGATTCCGAATTCAAAGGTTGTTGTTACGATTTCCAATGCAGGCTATTTGAAGCGTACGAATTTGGATGAGTATAAAGTTCAGAATAGAGGCGGTAGAGGTCAGAAAGGAGCTACCACTCGAAACGAAGACTTCTTAGAGCATTTGTTTGTAGGAACGAATCATCAGTATATGTTGTTCTTCACTCAAAAAGGAAAAGTCTTTTGGATGCGCGTATTTGAAATTCCTGAAGGAGGGAAAAATACCAAAGGTAGAGCCATTCAGAATCTAATCAATATTGAGCCAGATGATAAGGTGAAAGCATTCTTGGTAACCCAAGACTTGAAAGATGAAGAATACGTAAATAGTCACTACGTAATCATGGCTACCAAAAAAGGTCAGGTAAAAAAGACTTCCTTAGAATCTTATTCTAGACCAAGAACCAACGGTATCAATGCGATCACTATTAAAGAAGGTGACGAATTGTTAGAAGCCAAATTAACCACTGGAGATAGCCAAGTGATGTTGGCATTGAAATCTGGTAAAGCCATCCGATTCGAAGAAGCGAAGACCAGACCAATGGGTAGAACGGCCTCTGGAGTGCGCGGAATTACCTTAAACGATGACAACGATGAGGTGATCGGAATGGTTTCTGTGAACGATTTTGAAAGCGATATTTTGGTTGTTTCTGAAAAAGGATACGGAAAACGTTCGAAACTAGATGATTACCGAATTACCAACCGTGGTGGTAAAGGGGTGAAAACCTTGAATATATCAGAAAAAACAGGTAATTTAGTGGCCATAAAAAATGTTGATGATCAACATGATTTGATGATTATCAATAAGTCCGGATTGACCATTCGAATGGCCGTTGAAGACTTAAGAGTGATGGGTAGAGCTACACAGGGAGTAAAGCTCATCAATATTAAAGATTCAGACAGTATTGCGGCTGTTGCGAAAGTTGTTCATGAAAGAGATGAATCAGAAGATGATTCGGAGACTGGCACGGAAATTGAAACTAGTGACAACAATTAAACAAAACGTAAATTATAGTAAAATGAAAAATCGAATTTTTGTAATTGCTTTATCTTTATTATCTGCGGGTATTTATGCTCAAAAAGATGAGTTAAAGACTGCTGAAAGAGCATTAAAAAAAGGTGATTACCAAACTGCTATTGCTGCAGTGAAATCATTAGATGGCATGGAAGCCACTATGGAAGACAAGTATAAAGCAAGATACTACTTCGTGAAAGGACAAGCCTATTCTACTTCTGATTTAGCGATCGCTGCCGACGCTTTTAACAACTTGTTCTCTTATGAAAAAGAAAAGAACAAAGACAAGTATTCTTCTAAGGCGCAGCCATTATTACAAGGAGTGATTAAAAGAGTTTCTGAAAGAGCTATTAAATTGTACAACGCTAAGGATTACAAGAATGCTACAGGAGATTTTTATTTAACGTATAAACTTAGTCCTAGAGATACTATTTTCTTATACAATGCTGCCGTAAGCGCTTCATTGGCAAAAGAATATGATACTTCTATTCAGTACTATAGAAACTTGTTAGAGATTGGTTACACGGGTATTAGCACGAACTATTTCGCTATCAATAAGAAAACCGGAGTGAAAGAAAACATGGGGTCTAAAGCAATGTCTGATGCTTATGTTAGATCTGGTTCTCACGAAAAGCCATCCGTAGAAAAAACCAAGTCAAAACAAGCTGATATCGTTAAGAATATTAGTTATGTATTGATTGAGCAAGGGAAAACAGAGGAGGCAATTGTAGCAATTAAAGAAGCTAGAAAGCAGAATCCGAAGGATGTAAACTTAATCTTAAATGAAGCGCAGTTGTACATCAAATTGGAAGATAACGAGAAATTCGCTGCTTTAATGAAAGAAGCAATTGAGTTAAGTCCGAATGACCCAATCTTATACTTTAACTTGGGTGTGATCAATCAAAATGACAACAAAATTGAAGATGCTATTGGATACTACGAAAAAGCAATTTCTTTAGATCCGAATTATGGTGATGCTTACTTAAACCTTGCCATTGCCGTATTGTCTGGTGAGCAAGCGATTGTTGACGAAATGAACAACAACCTTCAAAACTTTAAAAAGTACGAAGAGCTAGAGAAAAAGCAAAAAGCTTTGTTTAGAAGAGCACTTCCTTACTTAGAAAAAGCTGATGAAATCAAGAGATCTTTAGAGACTGTTCGTTCGTTGCTGAACATCTATGATAATTTAGAAATGACTGAAAAGGCAGACAAAATGAGACCTATCTTTAAGCAGATGAGAACTCAATAAGTCTATCGTATATGAAATAAAAAAGCTCAGAGAAATCTGAGCTTTTTTTGTTTTAATATTGAATGTTGAAATGATCGGAGATCAGCGCATTAATTTTCTTCTTATCAAACCCGAGTTCAAGTAATTCTTTTTTAAATACGGTTACCTTCGGATCCAAAAGAGTTACATCAGCCTTCTTCAAAATGCTGAAGTTGTGGTAAACGGGCTTTAAATCTCCCTCGGCCAAAATAGTCCATTGATAGTTGCCTCCTTCTTGCAAAGTCATACCGTCTACGGGTAAGGTTACGTAGTTTCCGTTGGTGGTAATTTTAAACCCTCTTTTGGTATCCAAATTCACCAAACTAAAGGTAAGTGGTTGGAAGACTTCATTGGTCCATTCAAAACGAATCGTGTCTTTGGCAATGCGACGTTTGTTTTCAGGGAAAAGTAAGGTGCCAGATGGATTCAAACGATATACTACTCCCGCTTTCGAATTGTTTTGATGTTGGGTAAACATCTTTTTATACAAATAAGTGAAGTACTTTTTAGTCACACTCACTTTGGTATTCTCAACTTTGCTAGCGATTACTTTGTCAATTCCGAAAGAACCGACTTCTTTCACTTCGTATAGATTTCCGGTTCCGTCAATTAGTTTAATGGCTTCATTGGCTCTTAATTGAATTTTGTGCTTGCCATCAAGAACATCCCCCTTTTTTGCAGTTCGATATTCTTCTTTCACTTCGATTTGTGGCATGCCTTTCACTTCAATCAAACAGAAATTATCTTGACCTATAAGATTATTGAAAGATAGCAATGCCAAGATGAAGACCGTTAGTTTGAATCGAGATAACTTTTCCATTGGATTTTAGATTTGATTAGTTTCAAAAAATGTACGTAAAAAATAAACATATTGGCCGAAATACCTGTCAATGCAATAATGCTAAATACATTGAAGTAGATTCCTTTATCATAGACCATCAAATGTAGGTACAATAAAATTGCGGTGTAAAGGAATAGGATTAGCCACTTAAAAGTTCTATTGTAGATTTCGCCTCTTTTTTCCAATTTCAATGAAAAGATCATGAAAAGGAACACAGAACCAAAATTGAGCATCCATGAGAATACCTTAGGAAGTTTAATAATAAAATCATTCTCCAAAATCATTTTGAGGATATTGGCATGCGCTACAACACCAAACATATCTGGAAGTGATTTTCCTGAGGTGGAAGGATTCAATGGTGTGAAAAACTTGTCTTCAACATCAAACTTATTACCGGTTGGAACCCCCAAGTAACCTAATAATACAATTTTATCCTTTAGGATTTTTTTGTCTTCAAGCAGCATCAATTCATCGAATCCAAAATGTAAGAAGGATTTATAATTGCCTGTGTACTTAATGAATTGCTCATCTTCAAGAATCGCATAGGGAAGGGTAGCACCATAGGTTTTGGCGATGGATGCTACAAAGGAAGTATCCACCCTGTTGTTTTGTTCATGAAAGGTTTCGAAAGTTCGTACTACTTTAGATTTGGTGTCAAAGCTGATATTGATGAAACGCTCCTTGGCTGGTTGTAAACTTTCGTGGGTTCGAATGATTCCGTCTTTATCAAAATTGATGGCACTAATGACCTTTTGGTTTCGAAGCTGCTGAGCGAGGTAGGCATCTTTTAGGGAATCCTTGGGGTCTCTGAAAATTGCATCGATTCCAACGACCTTCGGATTTTCATCCAAGATAGACTCGAGGAGCAATGCCAATTCAAAGCGGTCTCGGTTTTCAATATTAATGAGTACAATGTCCTGTGAAATGGATTGCTCTTGAATTCGCTCTGAATAGTAAATATCTGTAAAACTAAAATCCTTGAAGGCTTCTTTAAACGGATTTAAAAAGCTGAGGTTGACAATAACCAGGGCAAGAATAAGGGTTAAAAACAAGCAGAAAATAGTTGAAAAGAAAGCATCTTTTAGAAGTAGCTCGTGTTTTTTCAACCATTTACTCATTCGGAATTATTTGTTTAATGATGCGCAGTTTGTGCGTATGCTTCTGTAATTTGTTGTTAAATATACCACTAT
>CAYFJL010000083.1:0-11849 GCA_964343335.1 uncultured Polaribacter sp.
CCCAGTATTTCGAACAAATCGAAACCGGTATTCCGTCGCGACCAAGTAAACCAGACGCACTTCAACGAATATGTGATGCCATGCCTAGTATTTTAACTCAAGAAATGATCTACGTAGGAGATGCTCCAACCGATGTGGCAGCCTCGCATCAGGTGAACATTCCGATTGTTGGTGCAGGTTGGGCAAATACTACTGATTTAGATGCTTTAGAAATAGCGAATCCAGATTTTCTTTTTCATACTATTGCAGACTTTTTAGAATGGTTAAAGAGAAGGATTTAAACTACCTTAAAAAACTAATAATCAGATTATTCATAACATTTCTTGTGTTTAGATTTGAGATCCATCAAAAAAATCTAACTTTATTTAAGGGAAAGTGTCACAATCGATATCCCCAGGTGTCTCTAGTATAGAAATGTTTCATTGGAAGCTAACCAACCACATATCAACGACCTATTAAAGCGCTGTAGAAAGTCTGATCAGAATGCTCAGATGCAGTTGTATAAAGCTTATTACAAAGCTATGTACAACTCGGCTTACCGAATTCTAAAGGACGAATTTGAAGCTGAAGACATTATGCAAGAAGCTTTCTTAACCGCCTTTACCAAATTGAACACCTACAAAGGAGAAGTTGCCTTTGGTGCTTGGTTAAAGCGAATTGTCATCAACAAAAGTTTGACGCAGTTGAAAAAGAACAATCGATACGAGGAAGTAAAAATGGAAGTGGTTCAACCCAATGAAAAAGAAGATGAGAAACTGGATTACAATCAGTTAGAACCAACTTCAGTAATGAGTTGCATTCAAGATTTAAAAGACAATTACAGAATGGTGTTAACCCTAAATCTCATTGAGGGATATGATTATGAAGAGATTGCTCAGATTATGAATTATAGCAATGAAAATGTGAGAACCACAGTGTCGAGAGCAAAACGAAAATTAAAACAAGTGTTGTTAGTAAACAACCCACAAATACAAGCGTATGGAAGATAAATTACATTCTTATTTTTCGAACCAAGACTTTGATATTCACGAGCCACATTCGGGGCACTTAGAACGCTTTGAACGCAAGTTAAAGCAACCCAAAAAACGTCAGTTTAAATGGCAATGGTTGAGTGTTGCAGCCTCAATTACCTTGGTCTTTACCTTTTGGTTAGGATCTTTTACTCAAAAGCAAACCTTAGATCTTGCAGATGTATCTCCAAAAATGGAAGAAGTACAAAATTACTTCGTCTCGACCATCTATCAAGAGCTACAAACCGTAGAAAAGAATAGAAGTTTAGAAACCGAAACCATCATTGAGCAAGCTTTAGAATCTATTGAAGAATTAGAAGATGAGTACAAAGATTTCGTTCAAGAATTGAATGATAATGGCGATCAGCGAAGACTCATCAATGCCATGATTAAAAATTACCAACAACGACTAAACATTTTAGAGAATTTATTAGTGCAGATAGATCATATTAAGAATCCAAAATTATTAAACGATGAAATTTTTATATAAAATTACTTTTCTTACCCTGTTAATTCCTTCTTTGGTTTTCGGAATTACAGACTTGGATAAACCAAAACACGAAAAAAGCAAGACCCTTAAAAAAGAATTTAATGTTTCTTCGGATGCCAAGGTCGACATTTCCAATCGCTATGGAAACATCAATGTAACAACTTGGGATAAAAATGAAGTAAATATTGAAGTGGTTATTACCGTAAAAGGCAATGACTTGGATGACGTTGAGGAGCGTTTGGACGATATTGATGTTGAGTTCAATAACAATTCCAACTTAGTTGAGGCCAAAACTATTTTTGGTGGCGGAAGCGGTAGCAGCTGGTCTTGGTGGAAACGCAACAACCGTAAGAAGATGAGCATGAAGATTAATTACACCGTAAAAATGCCAAAAAGCAATCGGGTGAATTTAAACAATGATTACGGGAATATTTATCTGGATGAAATTATGGGGAAAGCTGATATCAACTGTGATTACGGAAAGATTGAGCTCGGAAAACTAATGGCAGACGGAAATTCGATCAATTTAGATTACTGCTCTTCTTCCAATATTGAAATGATGAAAAGCGGCAGCATCAATGCGGATTATTCAAAATTAAACATTGGAAAGTCTGAAGAAGTTAGTGCTAATATTGACTACACAACTTTAAAATTCGAAGAAGTTGACACCATCGATTTCAATGCGGATTATGGCGGTGTAACTGTAAACAGTGCTGCACATGTCAAAGGAAATACCGATTATACCACCATTCGATTGGGAACCGTTTCAAAGAGTGCTACTTTAGATGCTGATTACGGAGCGATTATTATTAAGAAATTGACACCTGGATTTGAGAAAGTTAATATTGAGTCTCAATTTGCAAGTGTACGTATTGGGGTAGATCCTAAAGTATCCTTCTCTTTTGAAGTAGATACGCAGTATTCAGGTTTCAAATCGAACTTAGACAATATTGAATACTTTAAAAAGATTTCAAAAACAACAAAGAGGTATTACGAAGGAAAGTATGGAAATGCCAGCAATGCAGGAACCATCACCATCAAGGCACAGTATGGCGGAATATCTATTAATGAATACTAAACTAGAAAATCAATCAAAATGAAAACAAGAAAAAATACCATAGGAATATTTTTAGTAGCTGTTTTGTTATCGGCTTCGACACAAGCTCAAAGCTGGTGGAATAATAAAAAGGTAAAGGGTAATGGAAATGTTGTTACTGAAACCAGATCAACTAGTGATTACGATGGTGTTAGTGTTGGCGGGTCCTTCGATGTCATCTTAGTGAATGGAACGGAAGGAAAACTTACCCTAGAAGGTGAAGAAAACATCCTACCTTACATCGAAACGGAAGTTGATGGTGGAACTTTAAAAATTAAGTACAAGAAAAATACCAATGTTAGAACCACCAGAAAACTTACCATTACGGTACCAGTGAAACAAATAGATCAAGTAAGTTTGGGCGGATCAGGAAAAATCGTATCACAAGGAAATTTAAAATCAGATTCCTTTAGAGTGAATTTAGGAGGTTCTGGTAAAATAGAGTTGAATCTAGATGCAGATAAGGTTTCTGCTTCCATTGGAGGTTCTGGTGACATTGTTCTGACTGGAACAACTCAAAATTTCAAATGTTCTATTGCAGGTTCTGGGAGCATTAAAGCTTATGAACTAAAAGCTCAGGAATTAAATGCCAACATTGCCGGATCGGGTAGTATACGAACTACGGTTGAAGAAAGAATCAAAGCAAAAGTGGTGGGCTCTGGAAGTGTGTATTACAAAGGAAAACCAAAGTATATCGACAGCAAGTCTGTTGGTTCTGGAGACGTTATCGAAAGAAATTAAATCAGAAATACACTAACTAAAAAAGAAGGCCAAAAATGATTTGATTTTTGGCCTTCTTTTTATTTGCTTCTGTACTTGTCTGTCATTTCAAAAACAGCTTCCAGTATTTTCTTATCCTCTTCTTCTAGTTTTAAATTTCGCCTACTCATGACCACCTCAGCAACTTCAAACACTTTGTTTAATCGATAGGTAATCATACCCGAAGCTCCTCCCCAACTAAAGGAAGGGACAAAATTTCTAGGAAAACCACTGCCATAAATATTTGCTGAAACTCCTACTACGGTTCCTGTATTGAACATCGTATTGATTCCGCATTTGGAATGATCACCCATCATGAGACCGCAAAACTGCAATCCCGTTGGTGAAAAACGACCCGTTTCATAATTCCAAAGTTTTACTTCAGCGTAATTGTTCTTGAGGTTCGAGTTATTGGTATCCGCTCCTAAATTACACCACTCCCCTAGTACCGAATTTCCTAAGAATCCGTCATGCGCCTTGCTTGAGTATCCCATTAAGACGGAGTTGTTAACTTCCCCTCCTACTTTACAATAGGGACCCAAAGTTGTCGGGCCATAGATCTTAGCGGACAATTTTAGCACCGAATGATCACACATGGCAAAAGGACCTCTAACCACAGAACCTTCCATGATTTCAGCATTTTTCCCAATATAGATAGGTCCGGAAGAAGCATTTAAAATAGCAAAAGAAACCTTGGCTCCTTCTTCGATAAAAATGTTTTCCTTGGAAGCGCACTGCACCGAATCTGGAATTGGTTGCGATTTTCGACCTTGTGTCAGCAATTCAAAATCCTGTTGGATTGCCAATCCGTTTTTTGAGAAGATATCCCAGGTATTATTGACTTTTAAAACTTCTCCTTTGAATTCAATCTGATTATAGCTATTAAAATCGACCTCCTCTTGAGTGTCTTTTGTATGAAAAGCAATAATGTCATCCCCATGATAAACAGCTTCATTCTCTTTGAGATTCATCACCATTTCTACCAATGGCGCCGTAGGGCAAAAAGAGGCGTTAATCAAGATGTTTTCATCCATTTCTACCATTGGATATTTATCCATCAAATACTCTTCGGTAATGGTAGTCGTTGTTAATCCCAAATACTTCTCCCATTTCTCACGAATGGTTAGAATACCGATACGAAGATCGGCTACGGGCTTTGTATATGTAAATGGCAATAATGCATCACGCACATCACCATCAAATAAAATGTAATTCATGGTTGTAAAGTTCTGAAATTAGAATGATTTAGAAAACGCGCCAGATATTAAATCCGAAATAAATATCTCCATTTCCCCAATCGCCAATAGTTCTGGCAAGGTATCCTGATTCATAAATCGTGAGTTGGTCACATGTAATTGAAAAACATGTCCACCGGTTTCAATATCAACTCCTAATGATAAAGGATTTACAAAGTTACTTTGAGCTGCGCGATTCATATGAGCGTGATATTCCGAATTCAACGTTACACGTTTGCTAATTTTATATCGGCCTCCCAATCCTAATAGAAATTGTGAGTTGTCTTGGGTGTCAACCGGAACAAAATTTTCATGAAGAAAAACGGGCGCAAACTGAAAGGAGAAATTCTCATCAAACTTTCGAGAAACCAAAAGTTGAGCCGTATACGCCAATCTGTTTTTATTTTCAATGAGCGGAAAGTTCACTTCATCCAAGCCCGTGTTGTACTCAATAGAGTTAAAACCAACAACCGTAAAGGGTGATTTTCCTTCTTCTTGCTGAAACAGTCGATATTTGATATGTCCGTCGTAAATTTTACTTGCAGAACTTCTTGAAACTCCAATGTTTAACCAATCGGATAATCCATACACAAAACTAAATCGGATGTTGGCATTGTCCAATCCGAATAAATCTTTAATTCCGGTATTAATCGTTCCGAATCGATGCGAAATAAGGAAATAAAAATCTTTATCTGCCGCCAACTTGGTAGACTCCATATTGATAATCTTAATCCCTTTAAAAACGGAGCTCACCTTTTTGTCTTGATCCAAATTGGCTTCTAGGTCTTTTAACAAATCATCTTGACCGTTGATTTGTAAAGTATAGAAAAAAAGTAGTGCAATGGTTACTAATATTCTCATTTCGTATGTACTGTTTATTGTTGTTGAATTATGGTGACTTGATCAAATTTAATCTCTCCCAAAAGATCATCATAGCCTATGAATCTGCCCTTGGCTTTTATTGCTTGTGATGACGTTAATTTTGAAATGGAGATGCTATCCGTATAACAAACAATAGATTGATTCAATGTAAAGTAGGAATCTGAAATACTGGAAACGGTACCGCTAAGCTCTACTGTTTGATCAAGGTACTTTTTTGTAGCCGTTTCCGCATCCGTAGTGAATTCAGTTATCAATTCAGTAGACACCAAACTAAAGCTCGCGCTTTCCGTAGCAATATCTCGATGGTCCTTGTAAACATATCGTAAAATCAAAAACGTAGCGATTAAACCTATGAAAAAGCTAAATAGAACAATTTTTGATTTCTTCATGACTGTCGTTAGATTTTGACTAAAATTAGTTAATTTTAGGGGATTACATAGATAATTGAATATTAAATGAAAAAAATACTCCTTCTTGCGCTTGTCTTGTCACTAATGATAGGCTGTGCTAACGATAGTACCGATGACTTGACCATACCCGCTGCAACGGTAATTACCTACAATAAGGACGTTCGTACCATCATGAATCAAAGTTGTGCTACTTCTGGATGTCATAATGCAGCATCACAAAGCGCGGGATTGGTATTGGAAACCTACACCCAGGTTCGAGGAGCCTTTGAAAACCGTGGAGCGTTGAATAGAATGCAAAGCACGACGAATTCAATGCCTCCAACGGGGAACTTACCAGATCCAACTTTGGATGTCATCAGAACGTAGATTACCAACGGATATTTAGAAAATTAGCATGTCAAAAACAGTTGTACTTTTATTCTTAGCCTTTTTGAGTTTTCAATCGATTCAAGGGCAAGACAAATATTTTACAAGAACAGGATCTATTACTTTTGAATCTTCCGTTCCAACCTTTGAAGAAGTAAAGGCCACCAATGATAAAGTCAGTGCCGTTTTAACTTCGGATGGTAATTTTGCCTGTGCCTTGAATATGGTGGGATTTCGATTTAAAATACGATTGATGGAGGAACATTTTAATGAGAACTACATTGAATCTAAGAAATACCCTAAAGCTACTTTTAAAGGAAAACTAACTGATTTTCAACTTTCAAAGTTATCCGAAGCCTTTCAAGATTTTGAAATAAAGGGTACGCTAACCATGCGTAAAAAAGCTGTTGAAACTACGGCAACTTGTTCCTTAAAAATGGAGGGTGGAAAAATTGTGATGAAGACAAATTTTCGTGTAAAACCCGAATCTTTTGCGATTGAAATTCCCAGTATCGTGAGAAAAAAAATAGCAGAGGATGTTGACATCTCTGCTACTTTTATATTGAGTAAAAACTAGTTTTTAGTTTTTGATAATTCTTTGCGCTCCGAAGCGATTATCCGAAGAAACTCTCACAAAGTAAACTCCTCTCGATAAATTCGATAAGCTTACTTGACGATTCTGAGTCGTGATTTCTTGTTGAGCAATTAATCTTCCTGATGTATCAAACAATCTTGCTGTAGCTTTTTCAGTACCCGAAGGTAATTGAATCGTCACTAAGTCCGTAGTCGGATTCGGATATATCGAAAAATCCAAGGTCTTTTCTTCTTTAGTGCTTAGTGTTGAGAAGGCTGTTGCCCCTCTATTCGTTCCGTGATATGCATAAGAATTTGATGTTCCATGAGCCCAAATAACGGAAATACTCCCAGTACTTGTACTGAATACGAAGTCATCACTGTCGCCAGTGTCATTCGCTCTTTGAACTACCATGGTTCTTGTATTGCCATTCACATTATTGGAAACCAATGACCAATCTTGGCTTGCATCAGAAGGAGGTAAAAACCTACCTGTTGACCTAGCATCTGTGATGTTGGTTCCATCAGTTCTAAATACATCAGCACCATCGGACATGCGCTGACCACCAAAACCAACAGCAAACCAAACATTATCTGGTGCAACTAGTGTTAATGTGGTCATTCCTGTGGATGAATTAATTTTCAGGTCCATTGACAAGTTACTGTTTAACGTAACAAAACCATTGGTTCCAACGATTTGACCAACCATGGTAAAGCTTGTCATTAAAAATAAAGAAAGTAGTGTTCTTTTCATATTGTGGGTATTTATTTGTTAGTTAAGATTTTTACGATTTCTGTTTTACCGAGCATTTTGGCATAATCTAAAGCTGTTTTTCCTCGATTATCCTTTAAACTCGAATCGGCTTTGGCTCTGGCTAATAACTTAGCCACATCATCAAAACCAAAAATAATAGCATAATGCAAAGCCGTGGTTCCATTTGAATCGGTGGCATTTACATCAGCTCCTTTGTCTAAGAGTAAATCAACAATTTTATCATATCCTTTTACAGAAGCAGCCATCAATGGTGTTCCGTATTTACTTCCTGAATTAATATCTTTGGAATGATTGATTAGGTAATTAGCTACTTCAGCGTTACCGCTGTAACATGCTAAAATAAGTGGAGTGTAGCCGTCCTTATTTTTACGATTGATAAACTCGGGATCGTTTTTTACCAGTTCTTTCAGCATCTCCACAGATCCGCTTCGAACAATGTCATACATGTCATTCCCTTGACCAAGAACGGTAAGGGTAAAGAAAAGGCTTATAAAGAAAGAGAAAATGTAATTTTTCTTCACTGGCTAACTATCTGCTTATAAAATTAGACGAAAGAATTCAAATAGACTTACATACAAGCCTGAAATTCTTGAATTTATTAGAAGTTTAACGTTTTCTTAAAATTGTTAAACAGTTTTACAAAAGGATAAAAAAAGCGGTCATCTGACCGCTTGTAATTTCTTTTATTTGGCTAAATACATCTTTCTTCTAGAATATAAATCGTAGAAGTCATCATCCTTTAAACTATCGATGAATAAGATGCTCTCACCCGTACTTTTCATTTCTGGCCCCAATCGTTTGTCAACATTTGGGAATTTATTGAAAGAGAATACTGGCTGCTTGATGGCATAACCCTCCAACTGTGGATTAAAGGTAAAGTCAGTCACCTTGTTGTGTCCCAACATCACTTTGGTCGCATAATTTACATAAGGCTCTTTGTAGGCTTTTGCAATAAACGGCACTGTTCTCGATGCTCTTGGATTTGCCTCAATGATGTATACTGTATCATCTTTGATGGCAAACTGGATATTGATCAATCCGACGGTGTTCAATGCCTTCGCAATGGTATGCGTATGATCAATGATTTGCTGCATCACAAGATCTCCTAAATTGAAGGCTGGTAAGGTTGAATTCGAATCACCTGAGTGGATACCACATGGTTCGATATGCTCCATAATACCGATGATGTATACATTTTCTCCATCACAAATGGCATCAGCTTCCGCTTCAATGGCTCCATCTAAATAATGGTCTAACAACAATTTGTTATTCGGAATCTTACGCAACAAATCAACCACATGTTCAACAAGTTCTTCTTTGTTGATCACAATCTTCATCCCTTGTCCACCTAACACATAGGAAGGTCTTACTAGGATAGGAAAGTTTAATTGATCTGCTAATTCTAAGGCTTCATCAGCCGTTTCTGCCACTCCGAATTCAGGATAAGGGATGTTATTGTCTTTCAACAAGGTTGAGAAACTACCTCTATCTTCCGCAAGATCTAAGGATTGGAAGCTAGTACCAATAATTTTAATTCCGTAACGATCTAACTTTTCAGCCAATTTCAAGGCCGTTTGTCCACCTAACTGGACAATTACTCCTTCTGGCTTTTCATGACGAATGATGTCATAAATATGTTCCCAGAAAACTGGCTCGAAGTATAGTTTATCAGCCGTATCGAAATCCGTAGAAACAGTTTCTGGATTACAGTTAATCATGATGGTTTCATAGCCGCATTCCTTAGCAGCATATACGCCATGCACACAACAGTAATCAAACTCGATTCCCTGTCCGATTCGGTTTGGTCCTGATCCTAGAACAATGATCTTCTTCTTATCTGAAACAATACTTTCATTGTCAACATATTGCTTTCCGTCAGCCGTTTCGATGGCACTTTCAAAGGTCGAATAGTAATATGGTGTTTGAGCCTTAAATTCAGCAGCACAGGTATCTACCAACTTGTACACACGCTGAATGTTAAACTCATCTCTTTTGTTATACACCTGCGATTCCAAACAATCCAACATATGGGCAATCTGACGATCTCCATATCCTTTCTGCTTGGCTTCTAACAATAATTCTTTATCAATGGTATCAATTGAGTAATTTGAGATCTCTTTTTCCAATTGGAACAATTCCTCGTACTGCTTCAAATACCACATATCGATCTTGGTGATCTCGTAGATTTTACTCAATGGAATACCCATGGCAATGGCGTCATAGATGGCGAACACACGATCCCAACTTGCATTGGTTAACTTATCAATAATTTGATTGTAGTCTTTGTAACCTTTACCATCTGCTCCTAATCCGTTTCTCTTGATCTCTAAAGATTGTGTGGCTTTGTGCAAGGCTTCTTGGAAAGAGCGACCGATACCCATTACCTCTCCTACCGCCTTCATTTGTAATCCTAAGGTTCTATCTGATCCTTCGAATTTATCGAAGTTCCAACGTGGAATTTTCACGATCACGTAGTCTAAGGTAGGTTCAAACAATGCAGAAGTAGATTTGGTAATCTGGTTGTCTAATTCATCCAATGTATAACCAATGGCTAATTTGGTAGCCACTTTCGCAATTGGATAACCCGTTGCTTTACTCGCTAATGCGGAAGAACGGGAAACCCTTGGGTTGATCTCAATCGCAATGATATCTTCTTTCTCATCTGGTGACACCGCAAACTGTACGTTACATCCCCCTTCAAAGTCCCCAATTGAACGCATCATATGGATGGCCATATCACGCATCTTCTGATAAGTTTTATCCGATAAGGTCATGGCAGGCGCAACGGTAATCGAATCACCGGTGTGAATCCCCATTGGATCCATATTTTCGATGGAACAGATGATTACCACGTTATCATTCTTATCACGGAGTAATTCCAACTCATATTCCTTCCAGCCCATCATGGCTTTATCAATCATTACCTCATGAATTGGAGAGGCCTCTAAACCTCTTCGAAGCAATTCATCAAAATCTTCTGCCTTGTATACAATAGAAGCTCCAGCTCCCCCTAAGGTATAGGAAGAACGGATCACCAATGGAAAACCAAACTCTTGGGCAATCTCTTTTCCTTTTAAAAAAGAGGTTGCTGTGGCTTGTGGTGCCATTGGCACACCAATTTTACCCATCAACTCACGGAATTGCTCTCTATCTTCCGTTACGTTGATGGCATTAATATCAACTCCAATTTGTTTGATTCCGAAATCCTCCCATATTCCTTTCTCATCAGCCTCAATACACAAGTTCAATGCAGTTTGTCCTCCCATGGTTGGAAGTACGGCATCAATCTGTGGGTGTTCTTTTAATACTTTGATGATTGATTTGGTTGTCAAAGGAAGTAAATAGACATGATCTGCCATTGATGGATCCGTCATAATCGTAGCTGGATTCGAATTGATCAAAATGGTTTCAATTCCGTCTTCTCGCAACGAACGTAATGACTGCGATCCCGAATAATCAAACTCACAAGCTTGACCAATAATAATAGGGCCTGAACCTATGATTAGTATGGACTTCAGATCTTCTCTTTTCGGCATAATTCTAGTAGTTTTTTCGGGTGTTAAAATTATTTTTTATTCAGGTAAAAAAAAAGGTGTTACTAAAAATAGCAACACCTTATTATTAACAAATTGTTAATCATTATTTCTTATGTCTTGGTTCTGAAGACACTGACAATTTCTTTCTTCCTTTAGCTCTTCTTCTAGCTAAAACTTTTCTACCATTAGCAGAAGCCATTCTTTCTCTGAAACCGTGTTTGTTTCTTCTCTTTCTTTTCGAAGGTTGATACGTTCTTTTCATTGTAACTAACTCTTATTGTTCGTCTTGTCGTGTCTTGCTTTACAAAATGACGAAATGCGTCTGTAAAAGCGAGTGCAAATATACAACTGTTTTTATTTATAACAAGATTATTTTCTAAAATTTTAAATGGATTTTGTTTCAACAAATCTTAATAAAATGTAATTCGGTTTCTATGTTTTTATTTTAAGATACAATTTAGAGTTAGTACTTTTGCCCAAACCTACATCAATCATGCGAAACACGAAATATGTTTTTGTTACTGGAGGAGTAACATCATCCTTAGGAAAGGGAATTATTGCTGCTTCATTAGCCAAATTACTTCAAGCCAGAGGATTTCGAGTAACCATTCAAAAATTAGACCCATATATTAATATAGACCCTGGAACCTTAAATCCGTATGAGCATGGTGAATGTTATGTGACGGATGATGGTGCCGAAACCGACCTTGATTTAGG
>CAYFJL010000084.1:0-11776 GCA_964343335.1 uncultured Polaribacter sp.
CTCTCGGTTGATCGTATCGTGCATAGGGATACCCAATCCTATTTTGGTATCTTGCTGGACGATAACAACCGAAAGCCACTATGCCGTTTGCATCTCAATGGCGGGAACAAATATCTAGGGACCTTTGATCAGCACAAGGAGGAGACCCGACATCCGATTGAGACGGTGGACGATATTTACCAGTTCGAGGACCTATTGTTGAAAGCAGTTGATTACTATGAGAATTAGAATTTTTTTGCTCCCGGTACTTTTTATTGTGCTTTGTGCCTACGGTATGCCTTCCAATAATGATACCATGGTCTATGTATGCATGGGAAAGGGAAGCAAAAAATATCACTATCGTAAAGACTGCAGGGGCCTTTCCAACTGTTCTACCAAGATATATGAGGTCACTTTGACCAAGGCCAAGGATTTGGGCCGTACGCTCTGTGGTTGGGAGGATTGATAATTTCTGAGAATTATACCAAACTTTTTTATTGGAATAAATATCGTTTTTTGCGATAAATGAACTTGCTTGCCTAGTAAGGGCCTTTTCAATTGTGTTTTTCCAAATCCTTTTTGAGCCCACCAGCCTAATTATTGCTATGCTTACGGAAAACCGTAAGGAATTGGTCAGTATTGGAAGTAGGTTTGAGGTAGTAACCTTTAAAACCAATAGAAATGGCCTTTCCTAAATTTGAAATCAAAAGAAGCAAAAATGACCAATATTTTTTCAACCTACGATCAAAAGGAAATGGAGAAGTAATAGCCACAAGTGAAATGTACAGTTCTAAACAGGCCTGCTTAAACGGTATTGCAGCTGTAAAAAGGGATGCTCCAGATGCTGGGATAGAAGATACTACTACCTGAAGGTTATCTAATGAATGCAAAACTCTTTGATATGCTGGTGAAAACTATCTCATTGCTTTGTACCTTATTGCTATTCATAGCGATTATGCAATTTTCGCGAGAGTATTACTGGCTATTGCGAACAGTAGTCTTTATTGGGGCATTATTGGTCTTTGTTAAGAACAGAAAATATGTTGTCTGGGCTATTATTTTTGCGTTAATCGCGATTCTCTTCAACCCAATATTTCCCATTTATCTCTATAACAAAGCGCACTGGATTCCATTGGATATTATAACGGGAATCTTATTTCTCTTAGAAGCGGTACTTAATCGACCTAAAAAATCAGAGTCTAGGGTTGTTGAAAAGAAAACCCCCAAAACCTTAAAACGCGATAGAATTTTATAAACAACAAATCATGGAAAAAATTGAAGTATCTACTGTCCTCAAAAGTCACTTCTTGAGACTATACCAAATCGCACTGTCAGATGGTGAATTCAGTTTACTTGAGCTAAAGATGCTCTACAAGTTTGCGGAAGAACGGGGAATCCCTAAAGAACACTTGGATAGGATACTTCTTCAACCCATTGACACAAATAAATTAATACCGGAAGAATTGAATGAAAAATTGGAGTTCTTATGTGATTTTACCGCAATGGCATGGGCAGACGGAGTGGTAAATGAAGATGAGAGAATTGCTTTGGAAAAGTATATAAAACTTTTCGGTTTTTTAGATGAGAACACAAAACCATTGGCAAATTACCTTATCGAATCATATAAAGACAATAAAACTAAACAAGACATTATAACGGCACTAATTGAATAATCATGGGACTCAAAGATTTGATACAACTAAAACCAAAGCAACCTACATTAAGAATAAGCGAAGATGGGTTTTCTGAAGAATCCAGAAAACGTACCTATCATGAAGCAGGATACAGAGATAGTTCCAGAAATATGGGGAATGCCCAAACACTTTCTGTTTGTTTGGATGCCATTTATGCAAAGTTTGAGAATGAAGAAAAAGAATTAAGGCACAAACAAGATGAACTTAAAAAACCTTATACCCAAGAGCAACTTGGAAAGGAATCAGAAATTAAAGGATTTCAAGTAGCCATTGATAATGCAAATGATAGTATAAAAAGCAAAGAGGACGTCAATCTAGAAATTAGTGAGACGATCAAAGAATTGAGATTTGAAATTTCCGATTTGCCGCAAAATCCAGATAAGTATGGTGTACCTGCAAAAAAAGGGGCATCTGCCAAGTTTTGGATTGGATTGGTCTTGTTGGCACCAATTACAATTTATCTATTTACGTTTTATGCCTCAGTGGTGTATTCGGCGATGGAAAAGCAATTTACCTACGCTGATCAGCGATGGTATGTGCCAGATGCAATTTTTAGGGCGTCTGAGGATGGTTTTCAAGCACTCGCCACAGTGGTTTTCGCCCCATTTATTTTTATTGGATTGGGATACCTTGTTCACATGTTTTATCAAAAGAAAAATCTGAGTTCTTATGCAAAACTTGTCGCAGTTGTATTGGTAACCCTGATGTTTGATGTTTTGCTTGCCTTTTTTGTTGAGAAAAAGCTTTGGGAACTCAATGTGGTTGATGAAAACGAAACCTTTGGATTTTCTGAGGCTATGCAAAGTCAGGAATTCTGGCTCATTATCTTTTTAGGATTTATTGCTTATCTCATTTGGGGATTCATATTTGATTTTGTCATGGAGGAGCATAAGGAAAAAGACAAGGTTAAGAATGCCATCCGAAAGCGAAATCAACTAATTAACATCCATAAAGAGCAATTACATGACAACAAGACCAACATACACGAATTAAAATCCCTGATTCAAGGTCTAAAGGAAAAAATCTCAAAAGCAAAGGGAAGAATAAACGAACTTCAACGAATCATAGACGGAACAATTGTTCCCACTAAAGAGTACAAATTATACGCTTCAGAATATCTACAAGGTTGGTTGACTTTTGTCAATGAAAAATTACCAATAGCAAAACCGGAAAAGGACAGACTTATCGAAGAATGCATAAAGGGGAGTAAAGCGCATTTGGAAGCGGTTGGGGTTAGAGATGACTATCAGAATACCATATTTTCAAAAACACTTTAAAATGAAAAACAAAATGATGGTTAGAGGGTTGTTAACGCTGAGTATAATTTGTATTGTTTCTTGTAAAGATGAGCCAAAGGCAGAAAAAAAGGTAATCAATACCATAATTGAAACAAAAGGCAGTTCAGAATGTGAACCCCATATTTCCACCAACAAAAGGAATAATTTAAACATCAGTATTTTATTGGATCTTTCTGATAGGATCGATGAACCACAACAGCAAAATAACGACTCTTTATATATTCTATCCTTGGCTAAATCTTTCAATGATCATGTCAAAAAAAAGAAGTTAGGATTACTTTATGATAAGATGGAGGTGTTCTTTGAACCGGCTCCTTCCGATCCTACTATAAATTCTCTCGCCAATCAACTAAAAGTTAGTTATGTTAAAGGAGTTTCAAAAGAGGAATATATCCCGAAGACCCTTGAACGGTATGCCAGTTTGCCTACCCAAATTTATGAATTGGCTAGAAGTGCTGCAATAGGCAAGGATTATCCTGGCTCCGACGTCTGGAACTTTTTTAAGTATCAGATTAAGGATTATTGCATTGAAGACTGCCGACGTAACATTTTAGTGATTCTTACTGATGGTTATATGTACCATGATAAGTCTATAATGAAGGAAAATAATAGAACGTCCTATCTGACTCCCAGTTTGTTAAAGGGGCTCAATTTAAACCAGCCTGATTGGAAAAACGAAATGGAGCAGAAGAAACTTGGTTTTATACCGGCAACTAAAAATTTGGAGGATTTGGAAGTTTTGGTTTTGGGAATCCAATCCAATAATGATGCTAACCCTTATGCCTATGATATTATTCACGCCTACTGGGAAAATTGGTTAGTAGAAATGGGAGTCAATAAATCAAATCTGAAAATAAAAAATGCCGATATCCCAAGCAATATTGAAAAAGTGATAGTTGATTTTATTCAAAAGAAGTAACTATGTCTTTCAGATTCAATAAACGCATTTCACTTGGTAAAGGCTTAGGCTTGAATATCAGTAAATCAGGAATTGCTCCAAGCTATAGAAGTAAACGTGGCAGCGTCAGCAGTAAAGGCTATTCTGTAAGATCTAGGATACCTGGCCTGACTTACCGTAAAACGTTCTCAAAATCTAATAATAGTGGATGTTTGGTCGTATTCTTATTCCACATGGTACTTGGATTTGCTATTTCCTGTTCATCCATAATTTTTCAACCATAGAAGGGGTGGTTTTGCTAAGTTAAATGGTTTTGAATTTGAAAATAAAAGTTTTTCAGTTCGTTAATGGAGATTTGTTTTCCAAATTCATCTATGGTTTAATTGTTCTCAACGTAATTGCCATAATTTTTGAATCCCATAAAGGCATAAAGCATTCCTTTAACGAAATGTTTCTGGCCTTCGAATATTTCTCCATAGGTGTATTCTCACTGGAATACTTTGTTAGGATTTGGATTGCCAACTTAGATGATAATAATCCCAGGCTTTTTAAATCAAGGCGGTTAGGTTATGTTTTCTCAGCATATGGCATCATTGATCTTCTAGCAATACTTCCATTTTATCTCCCCATTTTGATTACGTTTGATTTGAGAATTGTGCGAATTCTTAGGCTCCTAAGATTGCTGCGTATTCTAAAGTTGGGCAAATACTCCAAATCCCTGCGGATAATTAAGAATGTACTCAAGGATACCAAACCCCAACTTTCCGTGACAGTATTTGTGGCATGGATTCTTTTGGTGTTGGCTTCAACATTGATGTTCTATGCGGAGAATGATGCTCAACCGGATAAATTCTCCAATATTGGTGATTCATTGTGGTGGGCAGTTGCAACGTTAACCACGGTAGGATATGGGGATGTTTACCCAGTAACAGTTACTGGTAAGTTGTTAAGTGCGATAATCGCCTTAATTGGAATTGGGTTTGTGGCGTTACCGACAGGAATCCTCAGTTCTGCATTTGTCGATAATGTTCGAAAGGATAGGGAAAAAAGCAAACTGTGTAGATGTCCCAAATGTGGTGAAGAGATCAAAACCTCCTAACAAGAAAATCAGTCTTTTAGAGCAAACTTTAAAAATACAGGTAAATGATCTGATAGTTTTCGTGCCTTTTCCAATTCATCGCAGTAGCGCACAAAATCTATGGCCTTTCCTTCCAGTATTTGAATATTGTAAGAATAAAAAATATTGTCAATAGGGTGGTTGAGGTAGTCGGTTCGTTCACAACTCCATTTCAAGGTAGTCTTTTGGTTGGTAATAGCTGTTCTGTACCCTGAGTTTTTCAAGGTATTAAAAATAGGCATTTTTTCATCGACATTAAAATCTCCAGCAATGAGTAATGGCGTTTTTAAAGAATCGATGACAAACTTGGAAAGCACAATGATTTCACTTTCCGGGTCTTTGTTGTAAGGCCTGGAATGGAAGTTGATGATTGTAAACCGTTTCCCCTCGAGGTAAAAGTTTAGTAAAAAAGGCTCTCGGTCAATTTGGGTGGCCAATTCGGAAATTAGACATCCCCTGTTCTTTATTTTGATGCGATGGGTCTTCCAAATAAAGGCATATCGTTCGGCAATATATTTAGGGCTGTTGGTAGGGTCACTGATGACATAGTCCCATTTCGCCCCTTTCCGATTCAATATATCCGCAAGCTTTGCCACAGCTTGGGCACCCCCATACCCTGCAACTACTTCTTGAATGGCCAAAATATCGGCATGCCTGACAATTTCTGCAATTTGATTGAGTTCTTCCGTGTTTTTGGTTCTGCCAAAGTCTTTGATATTCCAAGAAATTAAATTGACTTCACCTTGTTGGGAAAAGATTAGGAAGTGAGATAAAATCAGGAATAATAATGCCAGTCTTCTTATCATGAGGTGGGTTGATTTGTGCAATGTATTAGGTGCTCAGCACCACACTATTTTACTGGTCGAATATTTTTATAGGCTCATATGTCAATTCTACCGTTTTGTGGTAAATTTCCATCATACGGTCGATTTTATCTTCTAGGTCTCTATAAAAACCAAAATCTTTGTCAAAGTATATTTTGTTTAACGTGTGATAATAAAAGTCCCTATATTCAGTATATTCAATATAAGCTAGCCATTGATCGGATTGCTTACTTTCTGAAAACACTTTCTTGAATCCCTGATGCAATTTATCTGGGTCCAACGATATATTTGAATTGGTTTTCACAAAGCCCATGTTCAATCTTGAATATTCCTTTCCCTCAAAGTACAATGCGAGTTTTATATGATTTTTTTTCATGGATGCGGTCTGGATATGAAACAATGTACCTTGTGTAACTCCACAATCCATTGTTTTAACGTCTTCAATTCCTTTTTTGGAGAGCATCTCTTGGATTTTACCTAGAATCCTTGTGACCAATTCTTTTTTTAATTCATTGTTGACATCGTACAAAACTTTGTAAGCGGTCAAATATTCTTTTTCTTCCAGAATTTTATTTATGATCTCTTGACTCATTTTATTATTTAAACTTTGATTTGTCAATTTCTTGATTACATTGATGTATTGTATGATGGTTTGTTGTATTACAGGCATGTTCTCAACCTTGACAAGGCATTGTTCAAGCCAATTGACCATGTCCGTTTCATAGGACATGGTTTCATAAAGGCCTGCTGAATTTTCTTCTCGGCTTTTCTCGCCAAATAATGTTAGATAAATGAGCTTCCCACTTGGGAATGCGTTGTGGTACCTTAACAATTGATTGGATTGCTCTGCGGCGTAGACCTTGTTTTCGATCATGATGACATTGCCTTCTGCATCTTTGATCAAGATGTCAATTCTACCGCCACTTTCCGCTTCAACCTTTCCAACATAGTGTTCCACGTATACCTTGGTGGTAGCCAAATTTAACTTGGATTCAGGGGCAAATGTATTTTTGAAGATTGCGAGGAATTTATCGGATTGGTCATGGCTCCCATTTGGATTGAGCAGTTCGGCAATGAACCTTGAATGTGTAGTGACTTCATTGGATTCCATGCGGAGAATGGAAAATATATTGAAGTTTTCACCTGTACTTTTTGCAAGTTCCTTGTATTTGTTTGAAATCGTACCGGTTTTTTTGAGTATGTCGATGGCCGCAATCATATACTGCATCTGGTTAGGTTTTATTTTGACTGGTTTCGTTTGGATTGCCTTTAAGGAATATCGAAAAAGACAATAGGAGAGCCCAGACGATATCGATGATATTCCAAAGTTCTCTTCCCAAAGCTATTTTAAAAATAGGATTGATTAATATGGCGGAGGCAAGCCAGATGATGAACCATGTTTTGTTTTTTTCAAAATCATGGTACGCCAACAATCCGAATCCCACCATACCCAAAAAACGGACCAGTTGAAAATAGCCATATTCCCAGTCGAATAGGCAACCAATAAAAAGTATGATCAAAACGATTTTTAAAATCAGCAGTTTGTTGTTTGGCATTTGCAATGATTTTGTACTTCAATTTCAAAGTTCATCTATCAATCGAACAAGCATCATGGAGAAGATATCCACATTAGTGCTAAATTCGAGAAAAGGGCTTTTTCCTGCATCCTTTTGAATGTCGACCCCATTTTTATAGGGGATGATATCCAGTATTTTGTTCAGCCTAATGGTTTTGTTTCCCTTGGAGCCCATAAAAATGAGTCGTTTGTTTGTTAGGTACAAGTTTCCACTGTCAATGACCTTCCAAACATCTTCCGACACTGCTTTGGCGGCAATACTACCCATTCTATAATATACCCCCTTTGCTATTTTTATCCTGGCAGTAGGACCACCATAGTTGATTCTTTTGGTCACTCTCCGTTGCTCTTGCCAATTAACATGGCCCATAAAATATAGGTTTTCACTTTTTTGAATGTTTATGGGAGGGTTGGCATAGACCGGTAGTTCTCCGTTTTCTATAGTCCAATATAAACGGTAACGCTCTAGATTTTGTTTCGTTTTCGCATCTAAATTAGGCTCGATGCCTAGGCTTTGCGATATCTCGTTCATTTTCTCAAACTCTTCATCGCTCAGTCGCTCATCCGAAATAGCATTGTCAATGAAATCTTTTAAGATTTTATTTGAATTACTTTTTAGAATATCCTTCGCTGTTTCATCAGTGAGCAGAAGATTTTTTTTGAGTATCTCCAATTTATCCTTTTCGTCTTGGGTCAATTTCCCGTCAGATACGGCAACCTTAACTTCTCTGTCAAAAATCTTTTTGGTTTCAAAGTCGAGCATATGTTTGACCTCTGCATCGGTCAAATACAGCAGTTCTTTTAGATGTTGGATAGTGTTTACTTCATTCTCGTCGATAACTTGGTCTTCCAGGCAATGGTGAATGTACTTTCTGAAAAGTTCAAACCGAAGGGGCTTAAATTTTTTGTTGAGTTTTATTTTGTATCGATTTGCGATTTCTTGGATGTGACCCAAGTTTATCTTGATCAGGTCATCTTCGTTTTCAACGAAAAGATTGTTTATTTCAATGATGGCATTTTCCTTGGGAGTCCTTTTTAGGATTTTGTCAATGAACGAAGGCTTTTTACTTTTCTTTGGGGTAAAGATGCTCATAGTTCTGGTTTGGATATTTTTCAAAGTTTACACTTGTTCACGAAAAAATGTTCCAATTAAGTTTTATTTAAATGGATGTTATTGGGATTATTCCAAAGAGGTGCCATCTTCAAATATAATCTTTTCAGGTTCCCAAATGACTTTCAAATCTTTCAGTTCTTTGTTTTTTAGAGCTTGGTCGTCATCCATAAACTGATTGTAGTCCGTTGTTGCATTCCAATTGACTTCTTGGCCTGCCGGTATAGGTTGGTCATACACAAAGGTTAACGTTTTAATTTCATCATCGAACAAATTGGTAAATGTTATAGCACCTTTAATGGCCCGGATATTTTTATCGGATTTGTTTTGAATCACGAATTTATAGGTGATATAGTCTTCATAGTCACCTTCCGAAAAACCTTTTTGATAACAAGAAACCATAACCGCTTGATTGAGCCTTTTAAACCTTTCTGACTCTTCCTTGGCTGCTTTTTCCGCTAGTGCCTTTTGTTCGGCTTCCACTTTTTCCTGTTCTTTTTTCCACTCTTTGCCATCCTCCAAGATTTCTGCATAAGTCATATCTTCAAGTTCTTTGTCCTGCAGTTTCAATCGTAAAATCGACCCTGTCAATAATTGAAATTCGGTTGTATCAAGTTTTGATTCTATAGCCTCAAAATCTTCTTTGACGGTTTCTTGATTAAATTTTCTGTCCAATGGGGAATTACAGGACATAAACAACGCTGTTAACCCCATCAGTATAAGTCCTTTCTTCATTTTGGTCCATTTTAAATCAATGGAAACTAAACTATACAAATTGCCAATAATGTGATTACGGAAAAACGTAATATGAGATTGTCTTTAGTGAAGATTGTGTAATATGATTTAAAATAAAATAGTGTTGAGAATAGGATGTAACGTAGATAAGGACATTCAAAAGAATTTTTGGTTATTCACAATTAAATTGATGTGAATAGGTGATTTACTTAAATCAGCAATCAGTTCTTTATTGGAAAAAGCGTCTTATTCTTTTAGGACGAAATCACCACTTTTATGGATTCCAAATAAATGTTCGCTAAATTCTGTGAACCTTGCTATTTGGCCTTCATATTTATTTTTAGTACTTCCTCCCTTTACGATGTTCTCTTCTTGAGAGACGGATCCCATTCGGAGGTGAATTGAAAATCCCACATCAGTTTTTTCCATTTGCTCCTTTTTATCCTCCTTGTTGAGAATGAAGTTATTTTCATAAAGGTGTGGCTCATTGTTTTTGATTGCTCTGCTATATGCAGATATAGATTCGCCCCCATTTTGTGTATTGACAATGAACCGTTCAATAAAGTCAATGGTATAATCCAATTCACCAATAAACTGATTGATGTAAAGGCCAATAAAGATTGGGCTCTTAATCCTGTCGTAATAGCGGATTTTGAATGCATTTTCCAATATCTCCAAGAATACTGGGTCTAATTCTTTGGTGATGTCCTTATTGACATTTTCAAGGAGGTTTTTGAGCTTATCAAATTTATCGAAATGGTAATGATATTTTTCTCGAACCTCGAGATTGAAAACAATCAGGGCTTTTAGGTATTTTTCTACGGAAGTGCTTGCAAGTGTTAACCCTTGCACTATGAGATGGTTGTTAAGCAGGAAACGGGCAGCGATGTAATCGCGATACCCAAGGTTCATTAACCAATAACCTTTATCCAACTTTTCTGTCCATGTAATTGAATTGTTCATACTAGACATTAACTCTTTCCTATTAGTTTGGGCGTTTTTTTGCTTGCTTTTTCTGTTCATTGAAATAGTACTGGATTTATAAAAAAATGCCTGACAGCCATGTTTCCGATTTAAGCCATATTACTTGTGCTTTATGTACAAGTTAGGAAAAAGCTAGGTATGATTGTTGTTGGCCGAAGGATTGATTTCACGTCTACTTAACTATCTTAAAGATAAGATTACGGCTTCCATGGGCTTCCAACACCTTTACTTGTAAATGTTCCTCTGAGTTTAAGGTGAATTTGGGATAGACTACCACAAAGCGCACCGTTTCGCCAGCGCCGATCTGTTTGGGCATTTGAAATTCAAATAGGGGAGTGATGGGCAATTCCTGATAAGAGGCCTTACGTTTAGGGGTACCCAATACCTTCGACAATTGAAACAGGCCTAAATCATAAGGAATTGTAGATCGGTTTCTCAGTTCATAGACCATATAGACCTGATCATTGTGGTAGGCCTGATCTATCAGTTTAGCCCTGATGCCTTTTTGTCGCTTACTCCATTTATGTGCGGATGATTCCCTGTCAAGCAATTGGGTGCATAGTAACGTAAACTGTTTTTCTTTCGGAGACGGTTTTTTTGGAATGGAACCAGTAGCTTCTTGGGTCTGGGAATCATGTTGAAAAGGGTTTTTCAAACATTGATTCGGCCTAATGAAATAATGCAACTGGAGCAGGTCCTCCCGATAGGCAAGGATAAAGCTGTAGAGGTTACCAACGGTGGTGCGGACCAATAGATTACTAGTCACATCTTTATCCGCCTGCAGTAATCCCAAGTTATCTGCTTTCTCTCGATCAAAACTGAAGGCAAAGTTTTGGGCACCGGTCATACCCGTCTGGATAGGGTCGGGAAATGTAAGGGAAACAACTTGATGCGCATTGGCATAAATGGTATCCAAGGATTGGGATGTGCCATAAACGGCAAAAAAGAGGAGTATGATGAAGGGTAAAAGGGTTTGATATTTCATGGTGTTACTGTTTATGATTACGGTTTTGGTTGTAGTAGTAAGCGATGACCATCCAATACGGTCACCTTTTGTTGGCGTTGCCTCCGTTGAAATAAACTTTTTAGGCCCCTTACTTCGGGTAGTCCCGCGATATTGATATCCTGTACCATATCATCTGTGATCTCACGGGTAGCTTCTTCACGTAGAGAGTTTTCCAAGTAGAGGCCCATTAAGCCATCTTGTAGGTCATAGGCCTCCCCCTCGAAGGGAATATGATTTATGTGGGTAATGTGCAATAGGGTCCGATTTGGTTGGAAACGTACCGTGCCAAACACTGTGGTGTACTTTGGAAAGTGATGGCCATTAAAGGTCATGGGCTCTGCTAATCGTAACCGGATACGGCTGTTGGTTCGCAATACCTGTTTGCCATCCACTTCAACCAATACCGCGGAGTTGATTTCATTGTTGAGGGTCTTGGGATGTGAAGCAAAGAATAGTTGTTGTTCCAAGGCCATTTCGGCAGCAGTGATGGCGCTCTCCGATGTAGGTATTTCGTTTTGGTCGGGCACGGTTTTAGGTTCTGTTATTGCGGTTGT
>CAYFJL010000085.1:0-11603 GCA_964343335.1 uncultured Polaribacter sp.
ACAAATGTATTTTGAAAAGCTGAACTCCAAGACGGGAAAAAAAGTAGGGGAGCTGTTTAAGGAATTCCAGCTTTTCATTTATGGTGGAGTGAATTATGAGCCTTACCGGGCCAAGTTTGAAAACTTGATTGGAAGAAAAGTAGACAGTATCGAACTCTTTCCCGCAAGCGAAGGATTTTTTGCCTATCAAAATTCCCAAAAGGAAAAAGGGATGCTCTTGTTGCTCGATGCTGGTATTTTTTATGAGTTTGTAAGAGCCGACGAATTTTTTGATGAACAACCCAAGAGACTGACCATTGCGGATGTGGAATTGGATGTGGATTATGCCATGGTGATTTCTACCAATGCAGGGCTATGGGCCTACAATCTGGGGGATACCGTTCGGTTTATTTCAAAAGACCCCTTTAAAATTGTGGTTTCTGGACGTATCAAACACTTTATCTCTGCCTTCGGGGAGCACGTAATCGCCAAGGAAGTGGAAGAAGCCTTACGATTGGCCGTGGAGCAGACCGATGCCCTTGTGAATGAATTTACCGTTGCCCCACAAACCGACCCCGAGGAAGGAGAGCTGCCCTATCACGAATGGTTTATCGAATTTGAGCGGGAGCCATCTGACCAAGAAAAGTTTGCTTCCATTATCGAAGAAAGCATGAAACAGCAGAACAGTTATTATTTTGATTTGATTGATGGCCGTATTCTTCAACCCTTGAAAATAAGAAGCATCAGCACCAACGGCTTTCAAGATTATATGAAATCCATTGGAAAGCTTGGAGGTCAGAATAAGGTACAGCGCCTTGCGAACGACCGAAAAGTTGCCGATGGACTTCAGCCATTTAAAATTAGTTGAGTTATAAGGGCTTATCTTTCATAGGAATTCACTTATTTTTGCCAGAAGTTATGATGGCAACAGAAGTAAAACAGACCACTAGGGCACAGGAATCGACCAACGCAATCGAACGGTTGTACATCACCATGCGCCATTTGCTCAACAGGGGATTCTACAAACCCTCTGGCGTTTCCGGTAATGCTTTGCGTACCGCTTTATTGTTGCTTAGGCCGGAAATTTATGGCACCATTGCCGACGATAAGGCCGAGTTGAACGGTTTGATTTACGTGTTGGAACGACTTCCCGAAGGCATCGAGGAATGTCGCTTTATCAACCTTACCTCCGACGAAGGTTTTGCCAAATCACATCTAAAACCAATTGTTCCTCCCAAAAGGAGAAGGAATTGTTATCGTATTGATGACGAGCAGATGAACGTGGAGATTACCCGTGGGAGAAGTGATATTTATGATATTTTGACCCACTTGACCTTCTTGTTCATCGAATCCGGGAAAATATGCAGAAGGGTGTTGGTAGACGATGGGACCTCGACCATAAGGGACTGGGATAAGCTTACGGAATTTGTGCTATCGGAAGAAAAGACCTCCGAACAACGTGAGGTGGCATTGATTCACTGCGCCAACATCTTGAGCAGGACTTTTGATGAGGTGGTGGAAATCCAAAACAAGCTTAAGACCCCGGAAGACCCCGACCGCTTTTTGAACGTTATCCATTGGTTGGGCAAATTGGCCATCGAGGAAGAAACTACCGGCAATAAAAGGACCATTACCTTCAGCCCCTTGTTGCGGGAGCGATTGGGGCACCATATCCATGGTGAAAAATGGGCAGATAGGATCAAGGCTACGCTGAAAAACCATAATCTGTTGCACAGGCCACTTCATATCATCAGCGCAAATATGCACAGTGTAATGAATTCCTTGTTCGCCAAAAAAGCATTGGCAGATGAATTCCCGGATAACGACTCCTTGGAAATTTATAAGGCGCTGAGCTCGGATAAAAACAAGTCCCTCAATAAAAAGGTCAAAAACCATGCGCTGAGCAATGGTATGATTATGTTGGAGGATGAATCCGGAGCGAATATCGATGTGCAGATTTTTGATACGGCCAAGTTCGGAAACGGCAGCTGTTGTTACACACTCCCAAATGATATCGCAAAGGATGAAAAACCCGTTATCTTTGTGATGGACTATGCCTTTGGCGAGCAGGCTTATGAGACCATAGACGAACTTTTGAAGCCGATGGAAGAAGGCCAAAAGAAAACATTTTTAAATGTGGATTCAGTTTCCATCATGGGAAAAGCCGGTATTTTGGAAGGGGGAAAAGGAGACATTATGATTCCTTCGGCGCATATTTTTGAAGGAACCGCCGACAATTATCCTTTCGAGAACGAATTGAAAGGACAGGATTTTGAAGGACATGGATTAAAGGTAACGGAAGGAACCATGGTGACCGTTTTGGGAACATCCCTGCAAAACAGGGACATTCTCCAGTTTTTTCATGAGTCTACGTGGAACGTTATCGGTCTGGAGATGGAAGGCGTGCATTACCAAAAGGCAATACAATCGGCCTCCCAGATTCGAAAGAGCATTAAAAAGGAGGTGAAGGTGAGATATGCGTACTACGCCTCGGACAATCCATTGGAGACCGGGAGCACATTGGCTTCAGGAGGTTTGGGAACAGCAGGGGTGAAACCCACGTATTTGATTACGGACAAAATTTTACAACAAATATTCAATTCATAAGGTATGGCAGACCAACCGGTACAACAGAACAATTCGGATGAAATAGATTTGGGTCAATTGTTCCAAATGATAGGAAGGGGCTTTCAAAAGTTCTTCAATTTCATCGCAAGTATATTCAAAGGCATTTTCCACTTGATAATGCTATTTTTACTGTTTGTTCAAAAGAACATCGTTGTAATCGGAGCGGCGCTTATTATTGGAGGTGTGGGAGGTTTTGTCCTTGACAGTATTACCCCGGAAAAGTATATTTCCCGGATGGTAGTGGAACCCAATTTTAACAGTGTACAGCAATTGTACAACAATATTGCCTTTTACAATGATTTAGCTAAGGCCCAAGATTCGGTGGCATTGGCCACTGCATTGAATATCACTGAACATGAGGCAGCTAGCATCAAAGAGATTTTCACGGATTCCTATTCGGATGAAAATCAAAAAATAAAGCTCTTTGATCAATTTATAAAAGAGCTCGACACTACTACCATAAAAGCGATTGACTACGAAAATTATTTGCAGAACTTCAATTCCATGGACGCCAGATTCCACCAAATATCCTTGATAAGCACAGATAATAGGGTGGCCAAGAAAGCGCAGCCGGCCATTATCAACTCTATTTCAGTAAACGAGTATTTTAAGTTACAGAAAAGGATTAATGATGAAAACCTAAAGCTTCAGGAAGAGATTTATAAAAACCAGTTGGCCGAGATAGACTCTTTGCAAAGCTTATATCGAACTGTTTTGGTGAAGGAAGCAGACAAGCCCATGCAGGGCACGAGCATTAATTTGGCAGAAGGAGGGGAGTCAAAAGGGCGTGAGCTTGCTTTGGTGCAGGAGAAAGACGTGCTGAAGGAGAAGCTGGTAGAATTGAATGAGGAAAGAGCCAATAAATCGACAATCATTAACGTGATAAGCGATTTCCCAACTAGGGGTGTGGAATTAAAGGGAATCTGGAACAGTTATAAATTTAAACTACCAGTTTTTCTTCTCATTCTGGTCCTTGGGGCATTAGCTTTGCTTGAACTAAACAGATACCTTAAAACATATAATCAAAAGTAGGGCGGCGTTAGGCTTCTGCCATAAAAGTTAAACAATGGTTAGTGTTTTAGTAACTGGTTCCAATGGGCAACTCGGACTCACTTTTCAAGACCTAACCTTGGATTTTCCACAACTCTCTTTTGATTTTAAACCTGCGGATGCCCTCGACATCACGCAAAGAAAGCAAATCGTCGAAGTATTTGAAAAAGGGAAGTACGACTTTTGCATCAACTGTGCTGCCTTTACCAACGTGGAGGCCGCGGAAAGTAACGCTGAAGAAGCTTTTAAGGTCAATGCGGAAGCTGTGAAAGATTTGGCTCAGATTAGTAAGCAGCATGGCGTGGTTTTGATTCATGTATCAACCGACTATGTTTTTGACGGGGAAAAGAAGGATGCTTACACGGTGGAAGACAACCCCAATCCTATAAATGAGTATGGGAAATCCAAACTGGCGGGAGAAAAATTGATTCAGGAATGGCACTCCGAACACTACATTGTCCGCACTTCTTGGTTGTATAGCAAAAGACATGGACACAACTTTTATAAAACCATTCTTAAAAAAGCACTGGTAGGAGAAGAGCTTCGGGTTACCAATGCTCAAAAGGGGCGCCCCACGAACACGGAGGCATTGGCCCATTTTATTTTGAACGAAATAGTAATGGGCAATAAGCCCTTTGGAACCTATCACTTCGCAGATGGTGACCCGATGACTTGGCATGCATTTGCGGAGCAGATACTTGAAGAAAATGGTTTGATTGAAACCGCCAAACTTGTTTTGGACACGAATTATCGTACTTTAGCAAAGAGACCCAAAAACAGTGTTCTCCGTTAACCTAACCATTAACAAAAACATAAGGGACTACTGGCATGGAAAAACAGATTCCCAGAAAAATTTTAATCACAGGAGGAGCCGGATTTATTGGTTCCCATGTGGTGAGAAGATTAGTTACACGCTATGACAACTACAAGGTTTATAATCTGGATGCACTCACCTATGCCGGAAATTTAGAAAACCTAAAAGATGTGGAGGATGCCCCCAACTACCAATTTATCAAGGGGGACATCACAGATTCCACTTTCATTAATGAACTTTTTTCCAAACATGAGTTTGATGGAGTGATTCATTTGGCTGCCGAATCCCATGTGGACCGCTCCATTTCCGACCCTATGTCCTTTGTGCGAACAAACGTTTTAGGAACCGTCAATTTATTGAATGCTTCCCTGTCATTGGCACGCAACAACGAGAATTTCCTTTTTTATCATATCAGCACCGATGAGGTTTTCGGGAGCTTGGGGGAACATGGCTTTTTTACGGAAGAAACCGCCTATGACCCCAATTCGCCCTATTCTGCCTCCAAAGCAAGTTCCGATCATTTTGTTAGGGCTTACGGGGAAACTTACGGACTGCCTTATGTGGTTTCCAATTGCTCCAACAATTACGGACCCAATCAGTTTCCAGAAAAATTGATTCCCTTGTTCATCCACAATATCATACAAAATAAGGCGTTGCCCGTTTACGGAGATGGGAACTACACCCGAGATTGGCTATTTGTTAAAGATCATGCAAGGGCCATCGACCTAGTTTTCCATAAAGGAGAAAAAGGGGAGACCTATAATGTTGGGGGCTTTAACGAATGGAAGAATATAGATTTAACCAAATTGTTGTGCGGATTGATGGACAAAAAATTGGACAGGGAGAAAGGAACATCGGTTAAATTGATAACCTTTGTAAAAGACCGTCCAGGTCACGATGTAAGGTATGCCATAGACGCCTCTAAAATCAATCGAAGTTTAGGTTGGGAACCTTCCGTTACCTTTGAAGAGGGGTTAAAAGAGACGATAGATTGGTATTTTGATAACCAACAATGGCTGGACCATGTGACATCAGGAGATTATCGGGAATATTACCAAAAACAATATCAAGGAAACCATTCATGAAAGGAATCATATTGGCAGGGGGTACGGGAAGCAGATTGCACCCGCTTACTTTATCGGTAAGCAAGCAGTTAATGCCCATTTACGACAAGCCAATGATATATTACCCATTGTCCACTTTAATGTATGCTGGTATTAGGGATATACTGATTATTTCCACGCCCAAAGACCTGTCTTTATTCAAAGATTTATTGGGTGATGGCACTCAGTATGGGTGCTCATTTTTTTATGAGGTTCAAGAGGCTCCTAACGGTTTGGCAGAGGCCTTTATCATTGGAGAAAACTTTATAGGAACAGATAAGGTGGCCCTTATTCTGGGAGATAACATTTTTTATGGATCAGGACTATTTGATTTACTACAAAAAAATAATGACCCCGAAGGAGGGGTTATCTATGCGTACCGTGTTAACGACCCAGAACGGTACGGAGTGGTTACTTTTGATGAAGCGGGCAAAGCGATCAGTATCGAGGAAAAACCTAAACAGCCCAAATCCAACTATGTGGTTCCGGGTATCTATTTTTATGATAATGAAGTGGTTTCCATAGCCAAAAACATACAGCCCAGTGCCAGGGGCGAGTTGGAGATAACCGATGTAAACCGAGCGTATTTGGAAAAGGGCAAACTCCGTGTCAGTATTTTGGACAGGGGCACCGCTTGGTTGGATACAGGAACCTTCCAAGCCCTCATACAGGCCTCTCAATTTATCGAAGTAATCGAGGAGCGCCAGGGGCTCGTTGTGGGTTCCATTGAAGCGGCAGCTTTTGAAATGGGATATATTGATGAAACCCAATTTAAAAAGTTGGTGGAACCTCTGATGAAAAGTGGATATGGAGAACGGTTGTTGGGAGTTTTGAACAGGAAAATATGATTAAGGCAACAGAAACAAAGCTGAAAGGATGTTTTGTGATAGAACCACAGGTTTTTGAAGATGAGCGCGGCTATTTTTTTGAAAGCTATAACCATAAAGAGTTTTGTAAAGCCATAGGCCAAGAGGTACATTTTGTGCAGGACAACCGATCTTTTTCAAAAAAAGGGGTGTTAAGGGGACTTCATTTTCAAAAAGGGGAGCATGCCCAAGCTAAGTTGGTTACAGTGCTCTCAGGAAGAATTCAGGATGTGGTGGTGGATTTGCGTAAAGATTCTCCTACCTTTGCCCAGCATTTTTCCATAGAATTGGATAGTGCTACCAAAAAACAGATTTTTGTGCCAAGAGGATTTGCGCACGGGTTTTTGACTTTGAGTGATACGGCAGAGGTTTTTTATAAATGTGATAATTATTATAGTAAAGAGGCTGAGGGAGGTATTGTTTATGATGATTACAGTCTGGGAATAAAATGGAAAATGAATCAGGAAGATATTATTCTTTCAAATAAAGATATATCGTTGGCTAACTTTGAGAATTTAAGCAAGTTTAGCTGAATTATGAAAAACCTAAGGAATATTTTATTCTTGTTTCCCCTATCTAAACAAATTAAACTAATTACTACAGTAGTTTGCAAAGTATTTTAAAAACACATTACAATGATATTTGAAGGAAAATCAATTTTAATTACTGGTGGAACGGGTTCGCTGGGTAAAGCTTTAACCCAACATATTTTTGAAAAACATCCTGATGTTCGTAGATTAATAATTTTTTCAAGAGATGAGCAAAAGCAATTTCAAATGGCTCAGGAATATCCTCAAGAGAAATTCCCACAAATCCGATTTTTTATAGGAGACGTTAGAGATAAGGACAGACTCATAAGAGCTTTTAAGGGTGTTGATTATGTCATACATGCGGCAGCCATGAAACACGTCCACTTGGCTGAATACAATCCTGAAGAATGTATCAAAACGAATATAGGTGGGGCACAAAACGTAGTAGATGCCTGCTTTGAGACAAACGTCCAACGTGTAGTTGCCTTGTCTACCGATAAAGCTTGTGCTCCAATTAATTTATATGGAGCAACGAAACTTACTTCGGACAAACTATTTATCGCAGCAAATAATATTAAAGGACACAACCCAATAAGGTTTTCGGTTGTCAGATACGGTAATGTAATGGGGTCCAATGGCTCGGTGATTCCTTTCTTCATTAAAAGGAAAGATTCGGATGGCATTTTGCCAATTACAGACCCTGAGATGACCCGGTTTAATATTTCCTTGCAAGGAGGTGTTGAAATGGTCATGCATGCCTTGGAGCATGCTTGGGGAGGAGAACTATTCGTCCCAAAAATACCTTCATATAGAATCATGGACGTTGCGGAGGCCATAGGGCCTGATTGTGAGAAGCCTATTGTGGGGATAAGACCAGGTGAAAAGGTACACGAGGAAATGATAACTCCATCTGATTCTTTTTATACTTATGATTTAGGTAAGTATTATGCTATTTTACCTTCGACTCCAAATTGGCAGATGGATGACTTCATTAAATCATTTAACGCCAAGAAAGTACCAAAAGGTTTCAGCTACAACTCAGGTAACAATGAGGTATGGGAAAGTGTGGAAACCCTTAGAGAGCTTATAAAAAACCATGTAGACCCAACATTTTCTGTATAGATGAAACCTATGGATCCAATACCCTACGGAAGGCAGGACATATCCGAAGAGGATATTGAGGCTGTGGTCTCCACATTGAAATCAGACTTTTTAACTCAAGGGCCAAAAGTACAAGAGTTTGAAGAAGCTTTTGCTAATTATGTGGGTTCAAAATATGCAGTTGCAGTAAATAATGCAACTGCGGGACTGCACCTTGCGGTTCTTTCTTTGGGCCTTAAAAAAGGCGACCGAATCATAACCACTCCAATAACTTTTGCTGCTTCCGCTAACTGTGCCAGATATGTAGGTGCGGAAGTATGGTTTGCGGACATTGACCCGGAAACCTATTTATTGTCCTTGGACAAAACTAGAAAGCTACTGGAAAGTAAGCCCAAAGGTTTTTTTCAAGGAATAATCCCAGTAGATTTTGCTGGGTTACCAGTGGATGTTGAAGCATTTAGAGAGCTTGCAGATGAGTTTGGCTTATGGATTGTCGAAGATGCTTGTCATGCCCCTGGGGGCTATTTCATAGATTCTGCTGGCAAAGAGCAAATGTGTGGCAATTCAACTTATTCGGATGTATGCGTATTCTCTTTTCATCCAGTTAAGCATATAGCTTGCGGTGAAGGAGGAATGGTAACGACTAACAATCAAGAGATTTACAATAAGCTTTCTTTGTTGCGAACCCATGGTATAACCAAAGAAGAAATGGAAGAAAATCATGGTGGGTGGTTTTATGAAATGCAACAATTGGGGTTCAACTACAGATTAACGGATATTCAATCCGCATTGGGCATAACCCAACTCAGAAAAAACCCAGTGGGCGTAAAAAAAAGAAACGAAATCGCAAGGCGTTATAAAGAGGCCTTTGACGGAAAGATAAAATACCAAAAAGTTCCTCAAAATCGTTACAATGCGCATCACTTATTTGTAATTGAGGTAGAAAACCGAAAAGGTCTCTATGACTATTTAAGGCAGCACAACATATTTGCACAGATTCATTACATTCCAGTACATAAGCTGCCATACTACAATCGAATTGGCTATAGTGGAGCTGATTTGTCAAACGCAGAAACTTACTATTCACGTTGTATTAGTTTGCCCATGTATCCTACTTTGAATGAAGAAGAGCAAGAATTTGTGATAGCTTGTATAATGGAATTCCTAAATTTATGATGGCTAAACAATTAGAGACCGAGAGACTACTTTTAGAGCCTCTTTCCTTAAAGCAATTATCCTCTAAATATGTTGGTTGGCTAAATGATCCTGAGGTAAACAAATATCTAGAAACAAGAGGAGGATACACGATTGAAAAATTACGTAGTTTTCTCGAGGATCAAGAAAAGAAGGGAATATTGTTTTGGGCTATCTATAAAAAACAAGATGCAAAGCATATCGGCAATATTAAAATTGACCCTATTGACGAATCGAAAAATTCAGGAGAGTACGGGATTCTTATTGGAGACAAGGATGAATGGGGCAAAGGTTTTGCTAAAGAGGCCTCTTGGGCAGCCATTAATTTTTGCTTTGATGAATTAAAATTGGAACAGGTAACACTGGGCGTGGTCGAAGACAATGAAGCGGCGATAGAGCTCTATAAAAAAATGGGCTTTGAAGTCACAGGAAAAATTGAGGATAAGGGATTCTATAACGGTAAAATGTGTAATTCCATCAGAATGGTTTTAAAAAATGGGAAACAGTAAAATAATCTTAGGCACGGTACAACTAGGCTTAGATTATGGAGTAAACAATAAATCTGGAAAGCCTGATTTAAAAGAGGCTTTCGAAATTCTAAGCTCTGCTTACAAAAACGGTGTTAGAATTTTGGATACCGCAGAAGCGTATGGAAGTTCACAGGAAGTAATAGGCTCTTTTCATACAAAAAATCCAGAAACCAAGTTCAATGTAATATCGAAGGTTAGCCAACCTAGAAACCTCGGTAATTTTAAGAATAATGTTCTTAAAAGCTTGAAAGTTTTGGAAATAGATAGCTTTTATGGTTATATGGTGCATAACTACCAAACCTTGAAAGAGAATCCGTCAATTTACACCGAAATGCTCAACATCAAGAACGATGGATTTACAAAATTGATTGGAATATCCCTTTATGAGAATGAAGAAATACGGGATGTTATTGACAATTATCGCTTTGATTTCATTCAAATACCCTTCAATATATTGGATAATCATAGTTTTAGGGGAGAAATAATTGAAAAGGCCAGAAAATCAGGACTTGAGATACATACACGATCTTCTTTTTTACAAGGATTGTTTTTTATGGATATCATGGAACTACCCAAACCTATGAATCCCCTAAAAGAAGACCTGGAAAGGATAAAAGGTATTTGTGCCAAGCATAACATGGAGGTTCAAGACCTTTCGTTGGGATATGTAAACTCAAAAAGCTATATAGACCAAATCGTAATCGGGGTCGATTCGAACAGACAACTTTTGTCCAACCTAAAGTCAGCGGAAAATGTTTTGAGCGAAGAAATTATAATGGAGATAGAAGAAATTAAAGTTGACAACAAAGAAATGTTGAACCCTACAAATTGGTAATATTATGAAGGTAATAGCAGTCACACAGGCTCGTATAGGATCAACCAGGCTTCCAAAAAAGATATTGAAAAAAGTCAATGGCAAAAGCCTACTGGAAATCCATTTACTAAGAATATTGAACGCCAAGAGAATAGATAAGGTAAAAGTTGCAACCACCAAGGAGCCGGAGGTGGAAAAAATCATAGAGGTAGCAAACAAGGTAGGTGTTGCCTATTATCAAGGAGATATACAGGATGTATTAGACAGATTTTATCAAACACTTAAAAAGGAAAAAGCTGACTATGTGGTAAGACTTACCTCTGATTGTCCTCTCATCGACCCGGCTTTGATAGACAAAATCATTGCATTTACCTTGGATAACGATTTGGAATACTGCTCAAACACCTTGGAAGAAACCTATCCAGATGGGCAAGATGTAGAAGTATTTAAATTTTCTGCAATTGAAAAAGCATGGTATAATGCGAAGCTGACTTCTGAAAGGGAACATGTGACACCCTTTATTTATAACAACTCTAATGTAAAGGGCAAGGACTTATTTAAGGCAATGGCTTTCCCATCCGACAATAACTACAACCACGTTAGATTAACCGTTGATGAACCAATAGACTTTGAGGTAGTTAAGCGATTAATAGATGAAGTTGGTATAAATGGAAGCTGGCAAGAATATACCGATTTGTACTTAAAGACTGATATAGGACAGTTGAATAAAAACATTATTAGAAACGAAGGGTATCAAAACTCACTTAAAAAAGATTAAAAACATGGGCAAAGGTCAGGAGTTATACGAAAGGGCAAAAAAAGTAATACCAGGAGGGACTATGTTGCTTTCTAAAAGGCCAGAAATGTTCTTGCCAGAAAAATGGCCAAGTTACTATGAAAAGGCTCAAGACTGTCATATATGGGATTTGGACGGAAAAAAATACACCGATGTTTGTATTATGGGCATCGGAACCAATATTCTAGGCTATGCTAA
>CAYFJL010000086.1:0-11546 GCA_964343335.1 uncultured Polaribacter sp.
GCGTAGATAACATGTGAATTATTTGCAATGACAATTTGCATTGTGATCGATTAATTAAGTTAAAAAGATATTTCTGGTTGTACGGAATTGGACTCACCTAATTCCAAAAATAGAATTACACCCGAACCGGGCGTGGAAAAATACGGCGTAAAGTGCTTTGACCCTTATGAGTAAGGACCGTTAGAAGCGTTAAGGTTGTTATTAAAACCAACATTATAAACATTTTACTGGTCAAATATATTTAATTTTTTCAATCAGCAGCTAAAACTTACACTTTTAAAGTCCTTTTTATGAATTTGAAAATAATAAGGGATTCTGAATGTGATATCTTCAATAAACAATTCATTACCAAGGCCAAAAATACTTCTTCTTTATCCTTTTGAATTGGTTTTTACAGTTCGGTATGAAAAAATTACAGTTGGGTACTCTTTAGTTTCGAGAACCTTCCTTGTACTGCATCTTTGTACCATCATTAATCAAAATAAAAGAAAAATGAAGTTTTTAGTTACAATTTTTACAACCGTATTATTTTTCGTTTTAACAACAGTTAAAGCACAAGAGAAGACCACCATTACCGCCACCGTGGTAAATGTTTTAAGTGATGAAGGCAAAGTAGGATTTGCTTTATATAACAAAGAGACCTTTATGAAACAGCCAATTCAGGCTAAGGATGCTAAAATCGTAGACGGAAAAAGCACCGTAGTTTTTGAAAACGTTCCTTCTGGTGAATATGCCATCTTATGTTATCACGACAAAAATGGAAACAACCGAATGGATTTCGAGCCAAACGGAATGCCCTTAGAGAGCTTTGGAGCTTCTAATAATGTAATGAGTTTCGGGCCGCCTAATTATGACGACGCCAAGTTCACGGTTTCCGATAAAAAAGTATCTTTAGAAATAAAATTTTAAAATACTTAGACTAATCTAGAATTATGGTAGCAGCATTTTCAAGAGCGAAATTAAGAAGCGGTTTTATTGTTAGTTTCAAAATAACCTTGGTTTTTACCGCCTTCTTTGTCCTATTCAATCAGAATTTCACATTGAAAGGAATGGGTTACACGTTCATCATCTCTGCCTTATATTCATTCGGATTAGGATTCGGACAAGGATTAATCAACGATCTACTCAGTGAAAAGTGGAGTTGGACAGAAGAAACCAACATTCGTGTTTGGGCCGGAATCATTTCAACGGTATTGTACACCATACCCGTAGTTCTAGGAATCAATTATTTTACGTTCATCATTGTAAATGGCAATGATCCAGATGGATTTTTTAAAGGGAATTTCCTTTTCATCCATCTCTTTTACATCTTTTTATCCTTCGGAGTATCAGCGTTTTTACATGCACGCGGATTCATGATCGGATGGAAACAAGCCGTAAAGCAAGAGTCCACACAACAACAAATTGTTGCCAAAACTGAAACGGCAAAGTTTCAATCTTTAAAGAGTCAAATAGATCCGCATTTCTTGTTCAATAGCTTGAATGTATTGACAAGTTTGATAGGAGAGAATCCGAATGCAGCAGAGCGATTTACCACAAAATTGTCGAAAGTATATCGCTACGTATTGGAACAAAGAAATAAGGATTTGATACCGTTAACAGAGGAATTGAATTTTGCAAAAACCTATATGGAACTATTGCAAATGCGATTTGAAGAAGCTATTCAATTCTCAATTCCAGCGAACGTCAGTAATGGGGATTTAAAAGTAGTTCCCTTATCCTTACAGCTGCTATTGGAGAACGCTGTAAAACACAATGTGGTTTCGAGCTCAAGACCCTTGATAATCAACATTTATGAAGATAATGGCTTTTTGGTAGTTGAAAACAATATCAATCCGAAGGAAGCTATAGGAAAAAGTACAAAAGTAGGATTGCAGAACATTGCGGATCGCTACGGATTAATTACCGACAGAAGAGTAAGTATAGAAAACAATAAAAAAACATTCGCAGTGCGATTGCCACTGCTCTATAAAATGCAAAATATCATGTATCAAGACGATTTAGAAAACAGCAAATATGTAAGAGCTGCAGAACGAGTTGAAAAACTCAAAGAATTCTATCAAAATTTAACTACCTATTGCATTATGATGCCCATATTAATCTTTATCAATATCAATTATTTCACTGGATTTTATTGGTTCTGGTTTCCATTAGTGGGCTGGGGAATAGGAGTTCTTTTCCACGGATTGGAAGCTTACAACTACAGTCCGTTCCTAGGAAGCAATTGGGAGGAAAGAAAGATTAAAGAAATCATGGACAGAGAATCAAGAAATAGGTATTAAAATGAAAGATCAATCAATTAACTATAGAATATTAAAAGCACAAAAGCGTGTTGAAGAAATCAAAGGATTTTATTCCCACCTGGTTTCAACCTTCTTAATTTTACCATTCATTGTCTTTGTAAACCTTTACACCTTTCCAGATTACCATTGGTTTTGGTTTGCCGTGGGGGGTTGGGCTGTAGGCTTAGTGATTCATGCTGTTAACGTATTCTTTATTTCTCGAATCTCGATGGGAGAAGACTGGAAGAATAAAAAAATGAAGTCTTACATGAAGGAAGAAGAAATTTTGCCAGAGCAATATTTGAAGGAGATCTACTATATGGAAGCGAAGAAGAAGGTGAAAGAAATTAAAGGGTTTTACGCGCATTTATTTGTAAGTCTTGTGGCGATTCCGATTATCATTTATGTGAATCTTACTTATGTGCCTGAATTTAAATTCTTCTGGCTAGCTGTGGGCGGAATTACAATTAGCATTGCGATGCACTGGCTAGGAATCTACGGGTTTGAAGCCTTAGGTTTGGGAAGAAGCTGGGAAAGAGAAAAAATTAAACAATTCATTCAATAAATGGAAATTATGGACAATCAATTATACGAGCAACAACGCTTTGAAAAAGCCCAAAAGAAAGTACAAGAAATCAAAGGATTTTACATTCACTTTATTGTATTCGCGGTATTGGTACCCATGTTTGTATTTGTGAATCTAACTTTCTCACCAGGATACCACTGGTTTTGGTTTCCTATTCTGGGCTGGGGCTTAGGTCTGTTCTTTCACTGGTTCGGAGTATTAGGAGTTGATAAACTCGGATTCGGAAAAGATTGGGAAGACAGAAAGATTAAAGAATTTATGGATAAAAAATAATATCATGGAAAAAGAATATTTTGAAAGTCAGAAGTACTTACGCGCAAAAAAAAGAATTAAAGAAATAAAAGGATTCTACTCACACTTGGTATCCTATGTAGTGATAAATTTATTCCTAAGCGGAATTATCATTTTCGGCTTAACCAACGATGACGGATATGGATTCTTCGAAGCCTTATCAAATTTCGGAGTGTACTCTGTTTGGGTTTTCTGGGGAATTGGTTTGTTTTTTCACTGGTTGGGTGTATTCGGATTTAGATCGATTGCCTTTGGAAAAGATTGGGAGGAAAAGAAAATCAAAGAGTATATGGATCGCGAATCGGACCAGGCTCGCAGAGTAACCGGAAGAAAATAAGATGATGTTTTCACCCATAGGATGGTTTCATCTGATTGTTTCGGTTTCAGCGATGATCACTGGACTCATGGTGGTGTTTAATGCGAAGGGCACGAAGTATCATAAGAAAGTAGGATACGTTTACGTTGCTTGCATGCTCTTGTTGAATGTCAGTTCCTTTTTTATATCCAATTTCAATGGGTTTAGTATCTTCCATTTTTTTGCTATTGTGAGTTTATTCACCATCTTAGGGGGAATGATTCCAACACTGAAAAAATCAAAGAATTGGTTGTATAAGCACTATTACTTTATGAGTTGGTCAGTGGTCGGATTGTACTGCGCCTTCTGGTCGGAAGTAGGTACTCGGTTTGTGAAAAACATGGCCGAATTTTGGTGGGCCGTAGCTATAGCAACATTTTTAACGGCCTTTGTAGGCGCCATGATAATTAATAAAAACGCTAAAAAACTTATCAATTACAAATGAAAGTAGTAATCATAGAAGATGAAAAACCTGCAGCAAGAAGATTAACACGAATGCTTGCAGACCTTGATATCAACGTTGAAACGGCGCTACACTCCGTGGAAGAATCCTTAGAATGGTTGCAGAACAATCCGCATCCAGATTTGATTTTTCTCGATATTCAGTTGTCAGACGGACTCTCATTTGAAATTTTTGAAGCCATTGAAGTGCGCAGTGCCATCATTTTTACAACGGCTTATGATGAATATGCCTTAAAAGCTTTCAAATTGAATAGCATCGACTATTTATTAAAGCCCATAGATCATGATGAATTGGAAGCAGCGGTGAATCAATACAAAAATAATCAGGGCACGCAAAGCAAGGTGAATGTTAACCTCGATGACATTCGTAGTTTGTTGATCAATCCGGTTGACCGTAAGTTCAAAAAACGCATCACTATTAAGATTGGGCAGCATTTAAAGATCATTCAGATTCATGATATTGAGTGTTTCTTCAGCGAAAACAAATCGACCTACATTCACACCATCGACAAACGCAACTATCTTTTAGATCATTCCCTAGAACAATGGCAAGAACAGTTAGATCCGGAGTTGTTTTTTAGGGTGAATCGCACCTTCATCGTAAACATCAATGCGATCCAAGACATTATTTCCTACACCAATTCGCGATTAAAGCTCATTTTGAGCTCGTATAATGAACAGGAAATAATTGTTAGTCGAGAACGCGTAAAGGACTTTAAAAACTGGATTGATAGGTAGGGAACCTCATATTCTTAAAGACTTTCCCTCGATTCATAACATTTGGCTTTTTTTGTTTTCTGCATTTAAAACTTTGGTTATTTTTATGAAAATTTAACTCATGTCAAATTCAGAAACCTTTTTCAATTACATCAACGAAGGATATAAGACAAAAGGAGACTTCATTGCCTTAGGTGCCGCAATGTTGGGTGAAGAAACCATTACGAATGCTTTGGTAAAAGCCCCGCTGAAAACCTTAAACCGACATGGGTTGATTGCAGGAGCAACGGGTACAGGCAAGACTAAAACTCTTCAGGTATTGGCTGAGAATCTTTCTGAAAAAGGAATTCCGGTGTTATTGATGGATATAAAAGGAGATCTTTCAGGTTTGGCACAACCTAGTCCAGGTCATCCAAAGATTGATGAACGGCATGAAAAAATAGGTTTCCCATTTGAAGCCAAAAGATTTCCTATTGAAGTACTGACCTTATCAGAACAGAAAGGAACGCGATTAAGAGCTACTGTTTCTGAATTTGGGCCCGTTTTATTATCTCGAATTTTAGATTTAACCGAAACGCAAACGGGAATTATAGCCATCATCTTTAAATATTGCGATGATCATAAACTTCCTTTATTGGATTTGCAAGACTTTAAGAAAGTGCTTCATTTTATTACCAATGAAGGTAAGGAAGAGATCCAGTCTGAATACGGAAGAATCTCTACCGCGAGTACTGGTGCCATATTGCGAAAGGTTATTGAAATCGAACAACAGGGAGGTGACTTGTTTTTTGGTGAAAAATCTTTTGATGTAGCCGATTTGACGCGAATTGATGAAGAGGGTAGAGGAATTATTTCCGTACTGAGATTAACCGATATTCAAGACCGTCCGAAATTATTTTCAACCTTTATGCTGCAATTATTGGCTGAGGTGTATGAGTTCTTTCCTGAACAAGGAGACAGCGGAAGACCAGAACTCATCATTTTTATTGACGAAGCACATTTGGTATTTGACGAAGCCTCAAAGGCTTTGGTAAATCAAATTGAAACTATTGTAAAGTTAATTCGATCAAAAGGTGTGGGATTGTATTTCGTGACTCAGAATCCGAAGGATGTACCGGAGGATATCTTGGCCCAACTCGGACTCAAAGTGCAACATGCTTTACGAGCCTTTACAGCCAAAGACAGAAAGGCCATCAAGCTAGCAGCAGAAAATTATCCTATTTCCGAATACTACGATACCAAAGAAGTACTCACTCAATTAGGTATTGGAGAAGCTTTTATATCGGTTCTGAATGAAAAAGGAATTCCGACTCCGCTTGCCCGGACCATGTTACGAGCGCCAATGAGCCGAATGGATATTTTGACGAAAAAAGAACTCAACCAAGTAATTGACAACAGCCGATTGTTTCACAAATACAATGAAACCGTAGATCGCGAAAGTGCCTACGAAATGCTCAATGATAAGATTGATGCGATTAATAAGAAAGAGGCGGAGGCTTTGGAACGAGAGCGTAAGGAAAAAGAACGTAAAAAGAAGACTTCTACAAGAAGCAGATCAACTCGAAGAAGTACAAGACAGGATCCATTAGTGAAAGTACTGACCAGCGCTACCTTTATTAGATCAGTTTTCGGAATTTTAAAAAAGGTGATCAAATAAGAAAATTAAAAATGAATCGTTTTACTTACAAAACACTTATGAATACAAAATATACCCATCTCATTACCTTATTACTTTTCTTAGTTTTTGCTGCAAGTTGCTCGAATGCCAAGAAGTTCAAAATTGCCAAAGGACAGGTTGGTGAAATATCCAAGAAAACTATGGTTCAAGACTTAGGGAAAATCTTTGCAAAAGATTCTTTAGTGAAAAATTTGAGCGAAGGATCTATGGGCGATGATTATTTTCAAGACGATGACGAATACATGGTGTATGATACGGAAGGTAAATTGTTATTGACCATTATGCCTAAAGACCAGCACGATTCAACGTCCACGATCAAAAGTATCCAAATCCATGATTCTCGATTCGCCACAGAAACTGGATTGAATTTAGACTCACGTTTTGTAGATATCAATGCGAACAATCGAATCAATAGGGTAGAATCTACCTTAAAATCAGCAACCTTGTTTATTGATGAATTGAATGCAACCATTGTCATCGATAAAGAAGAGCTTGGACTTCAAGAATATAGTACTCAGAAGGTTAGCCTAGATCAAATTCCTGATTTAGCACGAATTAAGTCGTTTATTATTTGGTTCCAATAGGGTATGAGCGGATATAAAATTCAAACAAATCCTTTTGTCGTTCCTACCACAGACGGAAAACTCATTGAAGAATTTTTTGGATTAGCAACGGATGGGAATCCTAATATTTCTGTGGCACATATGATTGCTCCTCCAGGTTGGAGTGAACCTTTTCAAACTCCAGAATTTACCGAATACACTTACATTTTTAGAGGGAAAAAGCAATTTTTGGTAGATGGAGAGAAAATCATTCTCGAAGCAGGGCAATCTATTAAAATTGAAAAGAACACACGAGTTCAGTATTCCAATCCTTTTGAAGAGGAATGTGAATACATCGCCATCTGCACACCAGCATTTAGTATTGATTTAGCCAATCGAGAAGAGGAATAATAGTTTTATCCTTGTCTTCTGGTAAAAGCCAATAAGGTATTCTTTAGAAGCATCGCAATGGTCATTGGGCCTACACCTCCAGGAACTGGAGTAATAAACTCGGATTTTGCTGCTACTTCATCAAACTTCACATCACCTAACAATCGGAATCCTCTCTTTTTGCTAGCATCTTCAACTCGAGTAATACCAACATCAATTACCGTAACACCCTCTTTCACCATATCTGCAGTTAAAAACTCTGGAATGCCCAATGCAGCTACAACGATATCCGCTTGAAGGGTCATTTCTTTAAGGTTCTTGGTTCTACTATGCGTAATGGTCACCGTTGCGTTTCCGACCTTTCTTTTTTGAGATAAAAGAATACTCATTGGACTACCCACAATATGACTTCTTCCAATAACCACAACGTGTTTACCAGAAGTTTCCACATCGTAACGCTCTAGTAATTCTAGAATTCCGAATGGAGTTGCAGAGATAAAGGTTGGAAGATTCAGGGCCATCTTTCCGACGTTGGTCGGATGAAAGCCGTCCACATCTTTATCTGGATGAACTGCCATAATGATTTTTTGTTCATCAATGTGTTTTGGTAGTGGAAGTTGAACGATGAAACCGTCGATAGCTTCATTCTGATTTAAGTTTTCAATTTCCTGAAGTAAATCTATTTCCGAAATATCTTCAGGTAGACGGAGTAAAGTGGATTCGAAACCAACTCTTTCACAAGCTTTTACCTTTGCATTCACATAGGTTAAACTGGCCCCATTATTACCAACAATGATAGCCGCTAAATGAGGTGCTCTTTTGCCTTGTTTTCTTAATTCTGCAACCTCAATTGCAATTTCTTCTTTGATATCTGCTGAGGTCTTTTTTCCGTCTAAGAGTGTCATAGTTATATTTTTAACGCATTCCGCGCATCATTTGCATCATTTGTTTTCCGCCACCACCTTGCATCATTTTCATCATTTTACTCATCTGAGTAAATTGTTTCATCAATTGATTGACTTCTTGGATGGTTGTTCCAGATCCTTTTGCGATTCGTTTTTTACGACTTGAATTGATCAGGGTTGGATTGCTTCTTTCGGATGGGGTCATAGAATGTATAATAGCCTCAATACCTTTAAATGCATCATCATCAATATCCACGTCTTTTAAAGCCTTTCCAGCACCAGGAATCATGCCCATAAGGTCTTTCATGCTTCCCATCTTCTTTATTTGCTGGATTTGCTTTAAGAAATCGTCAAAACCAAACTGGTTTTTGGCAATTTTCTTCTGCAATTTTCTGGCTTCTTCCTCGTCGTATTGATCTTGGGCTCTTTCAACAAGGGATATTACGTCTCCCATTCCCAAAATACGATCGGCCATTCGATCTGGATAGAAGATGTCAATAGCCTCCATCTTTTCACCAGTACCAATAAACTTGATTGGCTTATCAACCACCGTTTTGATGGTTAAAGCCGCACCACCACGAGTGTCACCGTCTAACTTGGTTAGAACAACACCGTCGAAGTTTAAGATATCATTAAAAGCCTTTGCTGTATTCACGGCATCCTGACCTGTCATGGAATCTACCACAAATAAGGTTTCTTGCGGCTCAATGGCTTTGTGAATGTTGGCGATTTCAGTCATCATTTGCTCATCGATAGCCAAACGACCAGCCGTATCGACAATCACAACATTTTTTCCGTTTTGTTTTGCAAAAGCAATAGCGTTTTGAGCAATTTCAACCGGATTCTGATTTCCTTCTTCTGCATAAACTTCCACGCCAATTTGCTCACCAACCACCTTTAACTGATTGATCGCAGCAGGTCTGTAGACATCACAACCTACTAAAAGAACTTGTTTTGTCTTTTTATTCTTTAAGAAGTTGGCTAGTTTACCGGAGAATGTGGTTTTACCCGAACCTTGTAAACCAGACATTAAAATCACAGATGGATTTCCACTTAGATTTACACCGGCAGATTCACCACCCATTAATTCGGTCAATTCATCCTTAACAATTTTAACCATTAATTGTCCAGGATTCAATGTGGTCAATACATTCTGACCAATAGCTTTGGCCTGTACTCTTTTGGTGAAGTCTTTAGCGATTTTAAAGTTTACATCGGCATCTAAAAGCGCTCTACGAACTTCTTTTAAGGTCTCTGCAACATTAACTTCTGTAATTCTTCCATGCCCTTTAAGCGTATGCAGGGCTTTATCAAGTTTATCGCTTAGGTTTGTAAACATTGTGTTTTCTTATTTTGCATGGCAAATATAAGAATTCGATAAAAAAATGTTCGTGGATTTCCCCAGTTATTATTCGGCAGTTCTAACAAATAAACACTGAAAAAAATTGATCATGTGAATCACTACTGAAATTGAAAACAATAGGAATGAATTTGATAATACTTGGTGGTAATCAATCTCAAACGGAATCAACTGTTGAAAACTATTTGCCTGTGGATTGATGCCTAGTAAAAAGACTAGAAATAATAAGATAGCACCTGTTTGAAGCACAATATGCAATAAGGTTAAATCCTTACGAGGCCTTCTTCTAATCCATTTAAGGGTTGCATAATTCAGGCCGATAAGACCAACAAAAATTGCTGAAAAAATACACCAGTGGTTAACTTTAATAGCAAAGAACTCATTGCTCACACTGAAATCTATGATCGAATCATAGTTCAAAATACCTATAGAAATGAAAAAAGGAATGAGCGCAAAAAAGAAAAAATGGGGCCTTTTTATAATTGTCTCCATTTAGTGATAGTTTAGGGGATTTCAAAATGTGATACAATTATACGAAAATATGAGGTTTCTCAAAGAAGATCGAGTAGAATTTTAATTAACAATCTTGTTAAGAACCTTTTTTCGGAATAAAGTTAAGGGCTACTCCATTGATGCAGTGTCTTTTACCTGTAGTTTCTCTTGGTCCGTCGTCGAAGGAATGCCCCAAATGACCACCGCAGGTATTGCACTTTAATTCAGTTCTGGCATAGCCAATTTTGTAATCCACATCGTATTCAACGGAATTTTTGATCGCTCTATCAAATGAAGGCCAACCAGACCCTGAATCATATTTATGTTTTGATTCATACAAAGGTGTATTACAGGCGGCACAAGCGTAGACACCTTCTTTGTAATTCTTGTTCAAAGGACTTGTAAACGCACGTTCAGTGCCCGCTTGACGAAGCACGTAAAACTGCATAGGCGATAATAGTTGCTTCCATTGATCCTCGGTTTTTTGAACCTTGTAAATTTTCGGAGTTTCTTTTTTCTGAGCTTGTCCGCAACTGATAAATAAAAACGAAAATGCTATCGCTGTCATTACTCTTTTCATGTATTCTCTTTTATAAAATTACCTATCTGTTTAATTACCTTTTTATCTCTGAGGATTTTGGTATGTCCCAAATTGCTGGTTAACAACAAAGATCCTTTTTTTAGATTCTGTCGGATGTTTTGCGCACAACTTACAGAAACATCCCCATCACAAGTATCATGAACAACCAGGGTAGGGAATTTAATTTTCTGTGCCGCAATACTCGAAGAAAAATCATCTACCTTCACGTTCCACTTGCGCTCAAAGTATTTTTCCAGTCGATACCCCATGTGCTTTTTAAGTCCTAAGTCGGTCATGAAATTCTTCATGATATCAGAAACATAGTCGCCAGAACCCACGGTCACCAGGCATTTAAAGATTTCTTCTTCTGCATTTGTGTTTAATAAAGCCATAGATCCGAAGGAATGTCCGACCCCAGCTACAAAGGGACCATATTCATTATTTACTTCTTTCACCGTAGCAATAAACTCAGTTAAATTGGTTGTTTTTCCTTCTGATTTATCATGTGATGGTCCATCGAATGAAATCACCATATACCCCATTTCAAGCAATTTATTCGCTATTCCAAATAGTTGTGTACCACGGCCAGACCAACCATGCACTAGCATGACCTTCTTGTCAGAATATCCGTATTTAAATACTCGAATCTTTTTTTGAACTGATTTTACATTGAAGTATTCAATCTGAGAAGATTCTAACATGGGAACTTCTCGCTTTGGTCTTTTAAAATTAATTGGCGAAACAAATAATCTTGCGGCCAGACGAATCGTTAGAAAAGGAGAGATGACTTCCATGACCTTCATGAAGGATTGTAAAGGCTTCGGAATTCCTAAACTAGGAGGTAGTATTTGCTGCTGATTTTCTAAGATCATCAAGTCAGGTTCAAGAATTAATATTAATTTTACA
>CAYFJL010000087.1:0-11537 GCA_964343335.1 uncultured Polaribacter sp.
TAGTTGATTTTTGGTTGGTTACGTTCTGTAACCAAATCAAAGGAAAAACCGCTCGGGAGAGCGGTTTTTTTCTGTTATAATCTTTACCTTTAAGCATAATTAAAGATCAAAGATTAAAGATGAAAACAGCATTAATCACCGGAGCTACTTCTGGTATTGGAAAAGCAACGGCCGAATTGTTTGCTCAGCACCAAATTCGACTCGTTTTATGCGGAAGAAGAACGGAACGACTAGAAGAGTTAAAAGATACCCTTGGTTCCCTTACCGATGTACATACCTTGCAATTTGACGTAGCCGATAGGAAGGCTGTTTTTGATGCCATTGATTCATTGCCCACAAATTTTTCTCAGATTGATATTTTGGTCAACAATGCCGGTAATGCGCACGGACTAGCAACCATCCAAGATGGTAGTATTGATGATTGGGATGCCATGTTAGACATTAACGTAAAAGGTTTGTTATATGTATCCAAAGCGATTATTCCACAAATGATTGAACGTAACGACGGTTTTATTGTCAATATTGGATCCATCGCAGGTAAGGAAGTATATACCAATGGAAATGTATATTGTGCCTCAAAATCTGCGGTTGATGCCATTAACAAATCCATGCGTATGGATTTGAACGCTTATAAAATACGAGTTGCTGGAATTCACCCAGGCTTGGTAGAGACAGAATTCTCTGACGTGCGATTTAAGGGAGACAGCGAACGCGCAAAAACTGTTTATCAGGGCTATAAAGCCTTGCAAGGAGAAGATATTGCAGACATTATCCATTTTGTAGTCACTAGGCCATACCATGTGAATATTGAAGACCTAATTGTTTATCCGACTGCTCAAGCAAGCGCCACTTTAATCAATAAGAACTTATGAAATTAAATTCTGAAATTGTTATTGGCTGCATGTCATGGGGCAAATGGGGTAAGGAATTGACTACAAATGAACAGGTAGATTTATTCCACTTTTGCTTAGAAAACGGATTTTCAAGTTTTGATCATGCCGATATTTATGGAGACTATACCACAGAAGGACGATTTGGTGAAGCTCTGAAGAAAAGTGGAGTCGACAGAAAGCAAATTCAGTTAATTTCAAAATGCGGAATTCAGTATGTAGGACAAACTCGAGACAATAACATCAAGCATTACAATTATTCCAAAGAGTATATCCTCTGGAGTGCAGAACAGTCTTTAAAGAACTTGCAAACAGATTATTTAGACCTGTTTTTATTGCACAGACCGAGTCCGTTGATGCATCCTGATGAAATACTGGAAGCCATATCTATTTTAAAAGCTCAGGGAAAAATTTTACATTTTGGAGTTTCCAATTTTACACCATCTCAGGTGAGTTTGATTCATGATAAAATATCGATTGAAGCGAATCAGATTGAGTTTTCATTAACCCAACACAGCGCTATGCACAATGGCAGCTTAGATCAAATGCTTCAATTGGGTATCAAACCCATGTGTTGGAGCCCACTAGGATCTTACTTTAGAGAAACTGATGCTCAAACACTTCGAATTAAGAAGGTACTGCAAGGCCTAACCGAAAAGTATCAGGCCACTGAAGATGTGATCCTCTTAGCTTGGATATTGAAACATCCCGCGGGGATAGCTCCAGTCATTGGTACAACGAACAAAGACCGCATAAAAGGAATTCGCAAAGCCTTACAAATTGAGTTAGAATTAGAAGATTGGTTTGGTTTATTAGTTGCGAGTCAAGGTCATAAGGTTCCTTAAATGATTAATAAAAGACTTCTTATCAAAAACCTATTGACTCATAATGATGAGAATACTTTTTTTGATAAGAAGCTAAAACTTACCCTGGGGTCAAAAGAAGGAAAGGCTAAGTTTTTAAAGCATGTTTGCGCCTTATCCAATTCCAACCCCAAGAACAATTCCTACATTGTAATTGGTATTGAAGATACGGCCAATAAAATCATGGGAGTTGATTTCTTTGATGATAGTAAAATTCAGAATCTAATCAACGCCTATCTTCACAATCCGCCAAAAGTTCAGTATGAAAATGTCGGATTTCCAAGACTTCAAAAACACAAAGTAGTTGGCCTGGTAACCATCGAACCAAATAATTTGGTTACCTCCTTCATAAAAGGAGCTTGGAAGTATCGAAAGGGGTCCATTTTTTATAGAAGAGGTAGTAATTCGATTCCCGTGTATGGGAATTTTGAACTCATCAGTCGAAATGAGACGTTGGTAGAGAGCATTGAAAAAAGTGCACGTAGTAATATCGAATTGACCTTGAATGGGGTCTTTGATTTCTTCGACAAGCACAAAGGCGGAGTGAAGCCCAAATACAAAGTTTTTAATGAACAGTTTGTTCTTTGTTGGGCTGGAAAGAGGAAGAAGATTGAAAACAAGATTTACTATTCTAGAGTAGACATTGAATTGATCAATGAACAGGTCCGGTTGTTTTTTTCAGCTTTGGATGATGTTCAGATTCAGGTCAATAAAAACACTTTTATCATCACTGAATATTTAGTTCTTCCAGTAGGAAATTTAAAAAAACATTTTCCTCTTGAGAAAACCATTATCAACTTTAAAAATAATGGAAAACACGATTTGGTGACTGAGTTTCTATTCACCCCACCAAAGTATGATTTTGAGTTTGTGACGAGTACCTATCAATCGTCCATGAATTTAATTCGTAAAATCGATCAAAATATAGCCCTTCAATCCGAAGAGGTTGATGAAGTGGCGGAACTACCCAACAATTGTTTGATATGTTATTTAAATGGCTTTGTGGATATTCAGGAGGAGCTGTTAAAAGTAAAGGACTTCCTGAAATCTTTAGCCGATAAAACGACCTATATCAAGTTTAAGGAAGTAATGCGGGTGATTCGTAAAGTGAAATACCACTAGGAATATACCTTGTACACAATGAATAATATGGTATAAATACCTAGGTAAAATCGATAGAAATTTCGCTGTTTGATATAGTCTTTATTATCAGGATACAAATTGCCAAACAGGCCTTTAATTTCTTTTACAAACAGGGGTTTGATATTGATTTTCCAGTCGTCTGTTTGGTAGACAATTTTTCTGAATTTACTACGATACATGCCAAGGGGTAATCCCCAAACAATGAATAAAATCAACCAAATATTATTCTGTAAAAATTCAATCATTTTTTTGGGAACCAAGGGATGAATGAACTTGTTTTTTCGATGTATTCCCTATACTGAGGTTTGCTCGTTTTTAGGGTTCGTTCCAACATGGCAACACCCGAAACTTTGATAATCAATAAGGTCATGATTATGGATCCTACAATTTGCCAATAACCTCCTGCTGCTATACTGAACAATGCATAAGCCCACCAAACTGCAGCATCTCCAAAGTAGTTGGGGTGCCTAGTATATTTCCAGAATCCGGTATTGAGAACCTTTCCTTTGTTCTCCGGATTTTTCTTGAAATGATAAAGCTGATAGTCACCACCTGCTTCAAAACAGAATCCAATCAGCCAAACTACAATTGCTATATAATCGATAATGCTAAGCGGACCTCCCGATACGGTTTGTACATGCCATAATGGTAAGGAAACGATTAAAATAAGCGCTCCTTGAAGTAAAAAAACTTGAAAGTAACTGAACCACCAATAATGGTCAACCCCATAATCTTTTCGGAATTGTTGGTATCTGTAATCTTCTGGCTGACCGCCATTGCGAATGGCCAAATAAATAGTCAATCGAAGACCCCAAAGCGACACCAAAAATAAAAGAATAATCTGCCGGAGGTCTAGATTGTCTGACATTGCGAAATAGAAGGCGTTCACAATGACGAATCCGAATCCCCAAAAAATATCAACGATACTGGCATTCTTGATGTACACACTAAAAAGCCAAAGAATGGTGACGCAAACCCAAATAACCAATGAAGCTTGAAGAAATAATGTCATAAGATGTAAACTGAATTTGGGTGAAACACGAAATTCTAAGGAGAACTAATCCTCAGTTGCTCTTGGCCTTTTCAAGAATAGGGTCAATCCGCCTCCTACCAATCCGCCAAGGGCTGTTCGAAGTATGGTATCAAAAAGCTCAAAAGGAATGAGATTGTGGGTCGTACTATCTAGAGAAATATCATATAAAATTCGAGCTAATTGAGCTACTAAAATACCATGTAAAACGAAAAAAATAGCCTTGAGAATTTCCTTATTCAAATAATAGGCAAATCCAAAAACAGCAATGGCACTTCCTACCATAATGATGTATTTCAAAGGAATGCCATAAAGCTCTCGAACATTGTATTCGACAAACCAGAAGGCAATTACCCCAATAACAAAACCAGCAAGTAATTCTCTAAGCGCGTTCTTCATGATTAAATTTCAAATGAAGGGTATTTCTGTGTTTCCCATCCTGTTATGATTTCCGTCAGAGGCTCGTTGCTGCCTGTCGTTGTCATATCAGGGTTACAGTAAAGTTAAAAAAAAATCTTTATCTGCGGCATGAGGTCAGCAGATCCTGGTAACTTTTGAATAATCGATGATGTTTCTGAGTCACCTTTAAATTAGGTTTAGGCAAAAGAATCCCCGAATAATTGTTGACTTAGTCGGTCATTTGAGCACCCCAAACCATGGAAATCATTTTGTAGTAATCTCCCTCTGTAAAACGAAATTCCTTTTCGGTATCCACCCGATGGATCAGTACTAATTTTGAGGCCGGATATACTCCTAACATATGAACTCCAACGCCCGTGTGATAGAACGATTTGAACTTTCTAGTTGCTGTGGGATATAGGACATTCCACAACATGCCGTATCCAATTCCATATCTCTCATTCTTTATCGAATAAGGCGTTGTTGATTTTTCAATCCATTCTTTGGAGATGATTTGCTTTCCGTTCCATTCGCCACCATCAAGGAATAATTGCCCATATAAGGCCAAGTCTCTAGCTGAAAGGCGAAAGTGGTAGGCAGGGTATTTTGATTTATCATCTTCATATTGATAAAATCCGTCTGAATTTGGAATTGGAGTTGACTCAGTAGGATTTCTTAGTGTTGAAATGTTGTTTTCAAAGCCCATACCTAGCGGTTTCGCAATATGCGTATGAAACAAGTCATAAAGCGATTTCCCAGTGCTTTGTTCGAGAATATGACCAGCCATATTGAAGTCCCAGTTATTGTAAGCAAATTTCTCACCAGGTTTGGAGGTCCCTCTTTCTGGAATTCCACGAAGCATTCCCGCACTTGTTGCTGCAGAGGCATGATAAATTCCGGATCTTGATTTCAAAACATCAGCCACTGTAGCTAATTTTTCAATTTCCGTCAATGCAGGCTGAATATCATCAATATTCAAATCCTTCATAGTCGCGTTTAAATCGATGGTTCCGTTGTCTACATAGATTCCGAATATGGAGTTTAGAAGTGATTTCCGAATGGAATGTACCGTGTGTTTTTTATCGATATCCCCCCATTGGTAGGCAAGTTTTCCATCAACCAAAATTAGTAGAGAAGATGATCCAGCCATTTCTAAAAAAGCACCTAAGGAATCCAATCTTTCTGAAGAAAATCCGACTTCTTCGGGGCGAATTGGTTCGAAAGGATATTTTGATTTTTCAACTTGGGAACAGCCAAGAATCAATATCATGATTCCGAATGCAGTAATAATTTTTTTCATACCTAAAGTGTATCATTACACAGGATGAATTTACGGTTCAAATGGAAGAACTCAAAAAGAAAAGCCAGAATCTTACGAAACTGGCTTTTTATCATTTTCAATTACAAATCGAACTTGATTCCCTGAGCTAAGGGGAGATCCGTGGTGTAGTTGATGGTATTGGTTTGTCTACGCATGTATATTTTCCAAGCATCGGATCCCGATTCGCGTCCGCCACCCGTTTCTTTTTCACCACCAAAGGCACCTCCAATTTCAGCTCCCGAGGTTCCAATGTTAACATTTGCGATTCCGCAATCCGAACCAGCATGCGATAAAAATGCTTCTGCTTCACGTAAATTATTTGTCATAATGGCTGATGACAATCCTTGCGCCACTGAATTCTGAATATCAATTGCATTGGTTACCTCACCGGAATACTTTAGTAAGTACAATACAGGAGCGAAGGTTTCGTGTTGAACAATTTCAAAATTATTTTGGGCTTCGGCAATTGCTGGTTTTACATAGCAACCCGATTCATATCCTTTACCAGATAAAACGCCACCCTCAACAACGAGTTTACCTCCTTCTTCTACCACTTTTTTTAGCGCGTTGTTGTACATCGCCACCGCATCGGTGTCAATTAATGGGCCTACATGATTGTTCTCATCAAGTGGATTTCCGATTCGTAGTTGGTTGTATGCACCAACAACAGCTTCTTTTACTTTGTCATAAATAGATTCGTGAATGATCAATCGACGAGTTGAAGTACAGCGTTGACCAGCCGTTCCAACCGCTCCAAATACTGCTCCAATGACGGTCATTTTAATATCGGCATCTGGAGTTACAATGATGGCATTGTTCCCACCAAGTTCCAACAATGATTTTCCTAATCGACCGGCTACTTCCTTGGCTACAATTTTACCCATTCGGGTAGATCCGGTCGCAGAAACTAAAGGAACTCTTGTGTCTTTGGTCATGAATTCACCGACTTTGTAATCGCCATTTATCAAGCATGAAATACCTTCTGGCAATTCATTTTCTTTTAATACTTCTGCAATGATATTTTGACAGGCAATTCCGCATAAAGGAGTTTTTTCACTAGGTTTCCAAACACAAACATCACCACAAATCCATGCCAATGCCGTATTCCAAGACCAAACGGCAACAGGGAAATTAAAGGCCGAAATAATACCAACAATTCCCAATGGATGATATTGCTCGTACATTCGATGTCCGAATCTTTCCGAATGCATGGTTAATCCGTGTAACTGTCGAGACAATCCAACAGCAAAATCACAGATATCTATCATTTCTTGAACTTCGCCCAATCCCTCTTGGTAAGATTTTCCCATTTCATAAGAGACCAATTTTCCTAGAGCCTCTTTTTTTTCTCGCAGTTTTTCCCCGAATTGACGAACAATTTCCCCCCGTTGCGGAGCCGGTGTGGTCCGCCAAGATGTAAAAGCAGTCGAAGCAGCTTCAAGTGCTTTTTCATAATCCTCTTTGGTGGTACTTTTTACACTTCCAATGAGTTTGCCATCCACAGGAGAATAACTCTCAATAATCTCTCCATTTGAAAAGAAATCTAAGCCAGTTGAGGTTCCATCGTTGATGGCTTTCACCCCTAATGAATCAAGTGCTTTTTGGATTCCGAAATCAGTCATTTTGCTAGTAAGTTTTAGTGATTTAAGTAAAGTCTAAAAGTACGATAATCTTTCGTAAATTAGTCGAACTTAAACTAGAATCAACGTGAGAAAATTTATTGTATTCGCCTTTGCTTCGCTTGTCATTTTTGCTTGTCAGCAAGGCCCAGAGAAACAAGAAGCTGTTCCAGCAAATGAATTCGCAATCATTATTCATGGTGGGGCCGGAACCATACTTAAAAAGAACATGACGCCTGAAAAGGAAGCAGCCTATAATGCCAAACTTGAAGAAGCCATTCGAGTTGGTTATGAGATTTTAAAAAATGGTGGAACAAGTGGAGATGCGGTAATTAAAACCATACAGGTAATGGAAGAATCGCCCTTATTTAACGCTGGGAAAGGAGCTGTTTTTACCAATGCAGGTACCAACGAGCTTGACGCCTCATTTATGGACGGAAAAACATTGAATGCTGGCGCTATCGCGGGAGTAAAAGATATTAAAAGTCCGATTGAAGCAGCACGAAAAGTAATGACAGATTCAGAACATGTGATGTTATCAGGTGAGGGCGCCTCCACATTTGCCAAAGAAAAAGGTTTGGAAATCGTAGATCCAAGTTATTTCTATACAGAGCGTCGATTTAAGTCCTTGGAACGTATCCGTGATCGTGAAAAAACCGAGCTAGATCACGATGAAAAAACCAGCTATTTTTATGATTCAGATATTAAAAACGCCAAATTCGGTACCGTAGGTTGCGTGGCCCTTGATAAAGACGGAAACATTTCCGCGGGTACATCTACAGGAGGTATGACCAACAAGCGTTGGGGTCGAATTGGAGATGCACCAATCATTGGATCAGGTACTTACGCTAACAACAAAACTTGTGGAGTTTCTTCAACTGGATGGGGTGAGTATTTCATTAGAAGCCAAGTTGCCTATGATATTTCGGCTCAAATGGAATATTCAGGCAAAGGTTTAAAGGAAGCGACTACAGATGTAATTCAGAATAAATTGACTAAGTTAGGTGGTACTGGAGGTGTCGTTGCCTTAGATAAAGACGGAAATATGTCATTCGAGTTCAATACAGCGGGAATGTATAGAGCTTCGATGGATGACAAAGGAAATTTGGTCGTAAAGATTTATAAAGAGTAGAATTGCCGTATTTTTGTTCTGTCTATGCAGGATGAAATTTTTAACATACAATCAGAGCAGGATTTTCAAAATCTTGCTCTTCGTATTTTCAATCATCAGTTTGAGTACAATAGTGTGTACCGCTCATTTTGTGATTTACTGTACAAACATCCCAGTGAAGTCCACAGGATTGAAGACATCCCATTTTTACCCATTCAATTTTTTAAATCGAGAGAGGTAGTCTCCGATCTGCGAAAGCCTGAGATTGTTTTTTCTAGTTCAGGTACTACGGGCAGTATAACAAGCAAACATTACGTCACTGATTTACAATTGTATGTCAAGAGTTTTGAAAAGGCTTTCGAATTGTTTTACGGTTCGGTTTCGGAATACACCATTCTCGCCTTGTTGCCGAATTACCTTGAAAGAGAAGGTTCATCATTGATTTACATGGTGAATCATTTGATAGATCAATCTAAAAACCCAAACAGTGGCTTTTACCTAAACAATTTGAAGGAACTGACAATTAAATTAAATGAGCTAGATAAGGAGGGAAATCCCGTTTTATTAATCGGAGTTTCATTTGCACTTTTAGATTTAATTGAATTGGAAAACTTCAACTTAAAGCACACCATTGTCATGGAGACAGGAGGTATGAAAGGGCGAAGAAAAGAAATGACCAGAAATGAGCTTCATATGACTTTGAAAAACGGATTTGGTGTTTCTAACATTCATTCTGAATACGGCATGACCGAATTATTAAGTCAGGGATATTCCAAGGGAAATGGAATTTTTGAGACGCCACCTTGGATGAGAGTGCTGACGCGAGATACTGAAGATCCGTTTAATATCCTTAGTAATTCAGGTACTGGAGGATTGAATGTGATTGACTTGGCAAATATTAATTCCTGCTCTTTTATTGCTACTCAAGATTTAGGAAAAGTGCATACCAACAATACTTTTGAAGTTTTGGGTCGTTTTGACCATTCCGATATTCGTGGGTGTAATTTGATGGTCATTTAGGGATTATTCCTCATGCTCTGTCTTCATCAATCGATCCCAAAAAGTAAAATACAATCCGTAGTTGTAATTGAATTTCTTATGGTGAGCATCGTGATGTGTTGCACCGATCACCCATTTTTTAAACCATTCACCAAACTTTCCGGAAGGATACACTTCCACACCCGCATGATTAATGGTTGCTGAAATGGTCATTAGTGTGATGATGGCGATAATCGCGTATAGATGCAGGGGAACCACAATCGCTAAAATCGGAATCACTAAGGCTTGTAAAACTGTTTCCAAAGGATGAAAGGAAAAGGCGGTAAAAACTGAGGTATGGATGCTTTTGTGATGTACTAAATGAAAATGCTTGTAAACTTTTGGTAAATGCATCCAGCGATGTGCCCAATAGTAGTAGGTGTCTTGAAGAAATAATACTAAGATGATGCTTGTAAAAAGATACCAGAGAGGATATTCATCTATCTCAGAATAAACTGCTGTATGTCCCTCGATGTACAAAATGAAAGATAACATAATGAACAATGCGAAAATCAATCCACTGATCATTGACCACAAGATTTCTTTTTTTAACTGCTTCTTTTTCCAAGGTTTATTGTGAAGAAAGCGGTTTACAAAATGCGTTTTGAACCAATTAAAAAACACCAAATGATACAGGCTTGAAAAAACAAGGTATCTCACAAAAACAATGATGGCCAATAGTACTATAGAACCTAGTACGATGTAGACATTTAAGTGATTGCCATCAGTAAATATGTTCATTTGTATTTTATTCCACCACTAACAAATAGTAGTTCTTTTTTCCGCGTTGTAATAATACGTATTTGTCGGCAATTAAATCTTCGGTAGAAATTTTAAAATCTTCCCTAACCTTTGACTTATTCACTGAAATAGAATTCTCTTTTAAGGCACGTCTTGCCTCTCCATTAGATTTTAAAAAGTTTGTTTTCGCCGCTAAGGCTCCAATCATATCTAATCCTTCGTTAACATCGGCTTGAGATATAGAAGCTTGTGGTACACCATCAAAAACATCTAAAAATGTCTGCTCATCAAGCGATTTTAAATCATCTGCAGTAGATCGACCGAATAAAATCGAAGAAGCAGCAATGGCTTTCTCGTATTCTTCTTTTCCATGAACCAAAACAGTTACTTCTTCACCCAATCTCTTTTGAAGGATGCGTTGATGCGGGGCAGTCTGGTGCTCAGCAACCAATCCGTCAATGGTAACTTTATCTAGGAAAGTGAAAATCTTAATGTATTTCTCAGCATCTTCATCCGAAGTGTTCAACCAATATTGATAGAATTTGTATGGTGAAGTACGTTTGGCGTCCAACCAAACATTTCCACCTTCAGATTTACCAAATTTAGAACCGTCAGATTTTGTAATCAACGGACAAGTAATGGCATAGCCTTTTCCGTTCGCTATTCTTCGGATGAGTTCTGTTCCTGTGGTGATATTCCCCCATTGATCCGAACCTCCCATTTGTAGTGTCGTTGCATTGGCCTTATATAGATGTAGGAAATCATATCCCTGAACCAATTGATAGGTAAACTCTGTAAAAGACATACCCTCTTTCGATTCAGAACCAATACGGTTCTTCACTGAATCTTTGGCCATCATGTAGTTTACTGTTATGTGTTTACCCACATCACGGATGAAATCCAAGAATGAGAATTCCTTCATCCAATCGTAGTTGTTAACCAATACAGCTGCATTATCGGCATCACTGTCGAAATCCAAAAAGTGGGAAAGCTGATTCTTTACACATTCTTGATTGTGACGAAGTGTTTTTTCATCCAAAAGATTTCTTTCAGAAGACTTTCCTGAAGGATCCCCAATCATTCCTGTTGCTCCACCCACCAGCGCAATAGGTTTATGTCCACAACGTTGGTAGTGTGCCAAAAGCATAATCGGAACCAAATTTCCAATATGAAGTGAATCTGCTGTTGGATCGAATCCAACATAAGCACTTCGCATTGATTCTAATAAGTGTTCTTCAGTTCCTGGCATGCTTTGGTGTAGCATTCCTCTCCATTCCAATTCTTGGATAAAATTCTTCATCGACTTCGATTTAGCAGTGCACAAATATAACTTTATCACTCAAAAAATGCTAACTTCGTTCTATGATTTTAGTTACTGGTGG
>CAYFJL010000088.1:0-11405 GCA_964343335.1 uncultured Polaribacter sp.
AATTGGTTAAGGATTTGTTTGTTTTTAGTTGCTATACCAGTTTAAGCTATATTGATGTCATTCATTTAACTGCGGATAATATCTGTATTGGCATCGATGGCGAACTTTGGATTTATTACAAACGAGAAAAGACGACAAAGCCTATAAGAATACCTTTGTTACCAAAAGCGATGCAAATTGTTGAAAAATACAAGAGCAACCGTAAATCAATATCACAAGGAAGTATATTTCCTAAAATCTCAAATCAAAAACTAAACTCTTATTTAAAGGAAATTGCGGATGTCTGCGGTATTAAGAAGAACCTTACTTTCCACATTGCCAGACATACGTTTGCTACAACGGTAACATTGAGTAACGGGATGCCCATAGAGACGGTTTCAAAATTGTTAGGTCACTCCCGAATATCCACTACCCAAATTTATGCAAAGGTCATTGAACGCAAAGTGAGTGATGATATGCAAAAATTAAGGTACCAATTCAATGAGATAGAAAATGAATCTATCTCTAAAGTGGTTTCTCAAAATTCATAATCCCCACTTAATTAAAAATACAATGGAACTATCTATAATAAAAAATAAAATCCATAATATTCAAGGAAACAAAGTAATTCTTGATTTTGACCTCGCAGAACTTTATGAAGTAGAAACCAGAGTGCTTAAACAAGCCGTTAGACGTAACCTTAAACGTTTTCCAGATGATTTTATGTTTCAGCTTTCAAAGGACGAGTGGAAAGAGGTTATCACAAATTGTGACAACCTTCCAGAGAACATTAAATTTAGTCCTGCCACTCCGTTTGCCTTTACCGAACAGGGCGTGGCAATGCTTTCTAGCGTACTTAACAGCGACAAGGCCATTGACGTAAATATATCTATTATGCGTGCATTTGTAGCGTTACGGCAGCATCTTACAGATTATAGCAACCTTAAAGAACATATAGCCCAACTTGAAAAAGAAATGAATATCAAATTTAAGGACATTCATCAGGCTTTGAATTATTTACTGCAAAAGGACAAGGTACAGATTGAACAGCATAACAGGGAACGAATTGGTTTTAAAACGGATAGGAAAGATTAGTAACTTTTCTTTGCTTATCAGAATAGACAATTTTTATGAATATATTGCTTTTATTAATTCGGTTCAATATGAATTAGTATGTGTCCTAAATTCGGTATTTCTTTTTGTAAATGGTCTTTTAACTTATGAGCAATGTCGTGACCAGATTTTACCGAAATTTCATTATTCACAATTGCGTGTAAATCCACGTGGAATTTCATTCCAGATTTTCTAATAAAACATTTCTCTGTTCCTAAAACACCTTGAACTTCTGTTGATTTTTCTCTAATTTCAATTATCAGTTCGTCATAAAGTTGTTCGTCCATAACTTCTCCTAAAGCTGGACGTAATATTAAATAACTATTATATAAAATAAACGCTGAAGCGAATAATGCAGCCCAATCATCTGCTGTTTCATAACCTTTTCCATATATGATTGCTATCGAAATACCGATAAAGGCCATTACCGAAGTTATGGCATCACTTCTATGATGCCAAGCATCTGCTTTTAATGATGAACTATTTGTTTGTTTACTTTTTTTAATTACAATTTGAAATGAGATTTCTTTCCAAGCTATTATTAGACCTAGCACAATCAAAGTCCAAGATTTCGGGATTTTATGAGGTGTTTGAATGTTTTGAATACTTTCATAGGCGATTATTGTGGCAGAAACAACAAGGAATGTAACAACTCCAAAGGTAATTAATGGCTCAATTTTGCCGTGTCCATAGGGATGATTTTCGTCCGCTGGTCGTTTTGCATATTTAAAACCTAATAAAACTAAAAATGAAGCAAAAATATCCGTTGTCGATTCAATCGCATCTGCAATTAAAGCATAAGAATTTCCAAAAAATCCCGCAAGTCCTTTAATTAAGGCTAAAGCAGTATTCCCAATTATGCTGAAATAAGTTGTTCGTATTGCGGTTTGTTCGTTATTCATTCTAATTTTAGTTGTCAATAAATTTGTTATATTTATAACAAAGATACTTTTTTAATCACAAAAAAAAGAGGTGATAAACACCTCTTAAATTTTGGTTTCCAAAATCATTTTTCTGCTCCCTTTTAGCTCCTTCAGCTCCAGCATTAACTTTTCGTTGTCGCCTAAAACAAACTTTGGAACTACATACACAAAGCATTGACTTTCTCCATCAGTAATGGAATATGGCATTTTGTGTTTGTAAATAACTTCTTGTTGTAATCTTTGGTAAGAGGCTTTACGCTTTTTGTTTCCGTTGGTTCTATAAACTTTAATGTAGTCAATTTCAAAATCGATTCCAGACCTGTTCTTGACCTCTATAACCAAATACACTTCAGAAGCATCATACGCTATTTTTTGTAATTGGACTTTAATTCCTTTTTTGCGTTTGGTTTCAATACGCTCAAAGTTGGATTTTAATAAATACTCGCTGAATTTTTGAAAATGTGTTATTCTATTTGCATATTCGTTCAACGGTTTAACTTCTGGCTTCTGCTTAATCTTTTCCGGAAGTTCACTGCCAATGCTTTCATTTTCATTGATAAAATAATTCAGTTCTGGAAGTTTTTCAGAATATTTCAAAATATAAGAATAAACGCGACCATCACTTGTAACGGTCAATAGGTTGCTTTCTGTTCCAGGCTTCGCCTGTAACAAACCGAAATACTGCTCTTTCTCACGATTATAGGTGAATACAAAATTGGAAGCTCCTGTAATTCCTTGTCGAATAGGGTTTGGAAAAAACAGGGCAACGTTTTTCTGGTCGTTGGCGTAAATAGTGTCAAGGGGTTGCTGTGCTGAAATTGACATTGAACAAATCAATAACAGTAATGTGATATATGTTTTCATAAGAGTGAGTTTATTAATTGCCCATTATGGGCTTTCCTTGATATTTTGTTTTAGGAAGTCTTAAAATGAGTTTGTAATTATCGGTTATCGTAACCTTTACGTTTTTATGGTTACGTTGGAATATTTTCTTGAAACCGCTTACTTGCGGAACACCAGTAATATTAATGTCGTCCACCATATCGCCAACAATTTCATTGGTAACTTCTGCTCTAAAACTGTTTTCAACATAAATGCCTTCGCTACCATCCTGAAAATCATAGGCTTTCAATTTTACTGGTTGATGATTGATATTCTCAATGTCTATGATGGTGCGATTGGGTTTAAAATTGACAAATCCATAAATAGGCGTATTCTTGGAATAGCGTTGTCCATAAATGGTAGCATCTTTTATCAACCGCATTTGTAAGCGATAATTGGTTTTAACTGTTTGTGTGCCATCTACTCGTACATAAATGAAATCATCGGTATTTTTTGAATTCAAATCCTCATTTTCAATAGGATGCGAAGCAAAAAAGAGTTGATGCTCCAAAGCACGTTCTTTGGCTTCCACGTTCGTTTCTTGCTCTTCAATAGCATCCGTTGTGTCTTTTTCCTTCTTAACAGGTGGTTTTGGTGGATAGTATCTTGGATTAATATTTTCAAACGTTCTATCTGAATATCGAATCTGCCCTTGTTGGTAAATGCTATCTACCATCTGCATTTTTTTCTTGTCCAATAAATCAGGGTCATATACGCCTGTGGAATCCAACAGCCGTTCATCATAAATGCTGGGTGCGTTGGTTTCCCTAACTTCCTTTAAGTCGTTTAGGGCATCCAATTTGGAATCGTATTCCTTTTGGTCGTCTTCCAGTTCCGGTACAGGAATCTGGTTGTTCTCAATGGTCGGTTCTTCGTCCTCGCCCAATATAAGCATTGCATAGCCACCTATAAAAAGCAGGATGCATACCAACACGATGGCAAAGACTATTTTATTTTTTTCTACTTTCATAATTTTCTAATTTTCGTAATGTGCTTTCAAAAAAGTTGGTAATTAGCAGTCCGTGGGTATTGTTTGGAAAGTTTCTATCTACGTGAATCAAATTTCCAATAGTGGTCAACTCATAAGTATCTGTGATAGTACCTCTATTGATTTCAAAAATGGTTTTCGTTTCAAACTTGTAGGGTTCGTTTTGAATATCAACTTTGGATTCGATATTCAATACTTTTTGAACCAACGAGTATTGCAACAAACGGTTATAAACTCCATCGGCTTTTTTCTGTCGGTACAGAGCATCTACAGAACTATTACCCAACCAAAGGGCTTTCTCCAAGTTCTTTTCGTAATTGCTGGCATCAATGTTATAGAAATAAGTGTGAAACAACTCCAATTGTGCCAAGACTTCTACTTTTAAATTTTCTTGTTGAGATACCAGTTTCAAGGGAATAACACTTCCGTCCGAATTGACTACAAAAGCATTATTAACTGTTTCTTTATGCAGCTTTATGACCATCAAAACGGAAATGACGCACGTGAGCACAGCTCCAATAACGACGGTCAATACTATAAAGCGATTGAGCTTTAAGATGTTGTAAATATTCTTATATGGTGTTTTCATCTGTAAATTATTATTGCTTTATCAGCCTGTAAAGAGTTTAAAAGTGAACGAGGTCGCTCGTTTATATAATTTGAATTTCAGCAATACAATAAATCCGATAGACCCTAACTGTAAAAGCGGTGCGAAAAAATTACTCCCCCAATCCGTACCAAATAAGTCGCTCCAGAAATTTGTATTGATTTCGGTATAAAGATTATTCACGAAAACATTGACCAGAAAGAAGGCAGGAACTAACATATATACGCCAGCGTAAAGCTTAAAAAAGTTGTATGCCAACGACCTGAACTTTTCAAAAACCGCCAAGCTGATGACCAAAGGGAAAAAGGCTTGCATTATGCCCAGCAAAAAGAATCGTTCTGCAAGGAATAAGGGGTAAATAAACAAATCCAATAGCCAGAGAAATATTCCGGCAATAAAGGATAGTATTTTTAAGCCGTATAAAGGTGTTACTAATGCTTCATAAAGCATTGCCATTGCTTTTTTGGTGGCATCCCAAGCACTTACATCCTGTTCGATGTCAATATCTTGCATCTGTAAAGGAAGAAGTGCGGGTGCCGTGTCCCGATATTGGTTTTCAATGGCCACCAAAATGGTGTCGAAAACACTTAATACCTGTGTGGAAAAAATGACTAAAATCACTATTGCAAAGTTTTTGGCCAGTTCCGCAGGGGTCAATCCCCACGTATAACCCTCATTATTGGCTACACCTTCATTGTACTTTTTTAGGATGTTGATGAGAAAAAACAAGAGGGCGAGTGTCTTCATTCCTACAATAGTGTATTGTGAGAAATCACTATTTTTTATCGTTTGAAAAATAGTGTCCACAAACTCTAACCCTATGCCTAAAAAAATACCTGACATTAGTAATCGGTTTCTCGGTTATTGATTTTGTACTGCATTTCTCGAAATTGAATAATCTCTCGATAGCGTCTGGTTTTTGCCTCAATTTCCGCTACCATTTCCTTGGATTCCAGCTCTTTTTCTTTAAGGACTTCGGCACGTTCGGCATCGGTCATTTTCAGATTGTCGCTGGACAATATTTGGTCGATATATTCCATACCAGCCATAGAGTTCTGAAGGATGGCATCAAAGGAATCTGAAATGCGTGTAACTTCATTTGGTTTAATAAAAGGGGAATTGAGGATTTCCCGTAAATCATCTTGAACCACATCAAACAATCGTTGGTTGTTTCTTGCCAGTTCCCTGACTGCTTGAAGTTGTTTGATGACATTGTTTACCTTATCGATATTCTCTTTTTGGGTTTTAAGGAATTTTACCGTCTTCATTAAATTGGCGGTTTGTTTACCTGATTCCAATAATGATTTTACAAAAGAGATAAAGTTTGTGTTGTCATACACAGGCATCCCCTGGGCCGAAGCCTTACTTCCAATTAGCACTACAAATAGTGCGGATAACATTAGATTTCTGATAGTGTGTCTCATAATTTTTATTTTTAAGAATTAATAAATATTTTAATGGCTTTCTCCATATTTTGGTGTTCTTCAAAATGTTTCATAATGTCTTCGTTTTCTTTGCCATCCGTGAGGTAAGCAGCAAAGACTTCGGGCGGTACTTCCAATCGGAAAATGTTGCTTTCCTTTCCGATTTTGATGAACATTTCGGTATATTTTCGTGTTCCTGTAAGGTTGTTACGAATGGATTTTAACTGGTTTAAATCGTGACTGGTAAGGTTGAGCCTGTTTTTTAATTCGGCATAGCCTTTTTCATTACGAAGGCTGTAAATTACTTGGGTGTTTTCAAGAATACTCGCCGATGTGGAATTGTTGGGCAATTGGTTAATGGATTGCAGTATAATCCCAATCGCTCCATTTTGTTTTCTAATGGCTTGATAATAGAATTCTACACTTTCGAGTACATTTCCAAATTTGAGCTGTTTGGCAAACTCGTCGAATAGGATGATTCCCCTCTCGGCTTTATTTCTCCAAATGGTTCTTTGAATGGCAGATTTAATCAGCTTCAACATTACGGAAAGGATTTCCTTATTGTCCTTTACTTCATCAAGTTCAAAAACAATCAGTCTTTTATCCTCAATTTTATAGGTCTGGTCTTCACTTACATTGAACAGGAAGCTGTACAAGCCATCATCCACATATTCAGAGAGAATGTGCAGAAAATCGTAGATGTTGAAATGTTGCTCTTGAATATGTAGTTCTTCTAAAAAGGTGTCTTTTTTTGTATCAACGAACTGGTATAAATTTTCCAAAGAATGTGTACCACCCACATTTTGTAGATAGTAGTACCGAAGTACTTTTTTGACCGCCACTTCTTCAGCTTTAGTCGTTGCTTTGCCCGAAGCCAAGAGCTCTAAAAGGAAGATTGCCAAATCTTCCAATCGCTCTGGTGTCAAATCATTGACATCAGAGATATAGAATGGATTGATACCCAAATTTTTTCCCTGTTCATAGCGAAGGATGATATGGTCGTCTGGATAGAGCTTGGCAAATTTTGAATATGAACCACCTAAATCAATAATGACCAATCGAACATTTTGTTCAAAATATTGGCGTAGAATATTGTTTGCCAAAAAAGATTTTCCCTCTCCAGTAGGTGCGAAAATGGCAAAGTTCCTTGCCTTGATGCGTTTCTTCTTTTCATCCCAGACATCTTTAAGTACAGGAATGTTATGTTGTCTGTCATTAAAGATGACACCTGTGGCATCTGACTGATAGTTGGTATTGTTAATGTACAGGCAAAGAGCGTGTTTTAAATCGGTTACGTATAAATCCTCATTAGAAAAATTGGAAGTAAAACAGCAATATGAGTTTAAGAAATATTGCTTGCGTTCTTCGCCTTTTGGATAATAAGGCACTATATCCAATTCTTTGAATTCGGTTTTTATTTTGGAAGCAATTCTTTCTAATCGTGCTTCATCTTTATCCCAGAATATAATATTTAGATGACCCCTAATAATTCTTGAACTATCGTCCTCATTGATTTTGGTAACAATGTCTTCAATCTTCTTTAAGATGACTTTGTTCTGTGTTCCAAAATTGGAACTCTTTTTGAGTTCTTCAATTTTCTTGTCCAACAGCTTTCGCCATTTGTGCTTATCATCCAAATAAATGATTTGGTTGACAATATGATTTTCATTGAGATTCAACCCTAATCCGTCAATAAATCCTTGGTGGAATACAAAGTCGTCCGAAGTAAATTTATCATTGGTCTTGCTACTCTGAACCACATCGCCATAACACAATTCGCTATTGATGGCCAGCACATCAAAATGATGGTCGCCAATTTCAATATTCGCTTTTTTCAATAGAATGTCGGTATCAAATCCTTCGTTGAATCCATTAAAATAAGCATTGGTCAATGACAAGACTTTATCGATACCCAAAGGTATCAATGACACTTTCCGGCTGTTATTTACAAAGGAAACGGCATCGTTAACAGAAGCAATAAATTCCTGAACGTTATGGTCCATTTGCTTATGAATACCCTTTTCGACCTTGCGGAATGGGTTGGTAAACTTCGGTGCGTTCAAAGCTTTGTTGTGCGGAAGTATAAAGAATAGGTAAGAAGAATGTTTAATGAATTCCCGACCTTTAAAATAATCGTGTGTGGCACGTTGCAAAAAGCTTTTGTTCGGAAGTTCTTCCGCCAAATATTCAGCTTTCTGATAGATGTCCTGTTTGTGGATAACCGTGGCAATAGGCAATGATTTAAACGCTTGAAACCACGAACCGTGAATATCCTCAAAATCTTTTTCCGCGAGGGAATAGATTTCAGGATTGTCCACTTGATAGCCCAATACCACATTGCCGTTATTCGCAAAAACGATATGGTCTTGAATATCCAAAATAGGATGATATGCCGATAGGTTAATTTTCTTCATAGTACAGACGACTTCCTTTTTTGTTACTAATTGTTTGTGGGAATACCTTTTTGATGTGCATCAATGCAGGGTTTTTGGTAATGTGAGTCAATACGATATACAGTGCACCGTTCAATAGAAATACTGAAATGATAACAGTAAAGCTGAACGAAAAGATGATGAACAGCAATGAACCGATAACAACGGTCATCATTAAAGCGAACAATGATATGGGCAGACCCATAATCACGGCTCGCTTGCGTATGTTTTTATAGACCTCGAATCGTTTCATTACACTACGATGCTAATGAGGTACGTAAAGATGCCCACGACTGCTCCCGCAATCAATACAAAGACCAGTACGCGGGTAATCCCTTTTTTTAAATCGGCATTTTCGCCAAAGAAATGTCCAGCATTAAATAGGAATCCAATTAAAAAGATAACGCCCAAAATAATGGGGAAAATGGTTCGGATAGTATCAGAAACATCGTTTACGGAATCTTCGATACCTCCAATTTGTGCAAAAGTTGTACTTGAAATAAGTAATGATAAGATGGTTACATAATGTGATTTTTTCATAATCAAAGTGATTTAGATTTTACGTCAATTTTGATATTTGAAAAATAGTGTATATTGCAATACAAAGAACTGATAATCAGTAAATTGTGAATAAAATAAGTTTTGATGTCAATTGTTTTTATTTGATGCGAATTGGTATCAAATTTTATGAAAATTGAAAAGTGCGATGTTGATAACTCTAAAATTTTGGAAGTGGGTAACGCCCAAAAACGTCAGTTTTGTGATTTTGATGCTACAATTCTGTGTGATTTTCGGTCAACAAAAAGTCATTATCATCGACCCTGGACACGGTGGAAAAGATACTGGTGCAATCGGTACAAATAGTATTCAAGAAAAGGATGTATCGTTAAGTATTGCCAAAGAGATTATAAGGCTAAATGAAACCCTCTTAAATAACGAGTTTGATATGTATTCGACCAGATATATGGACACTTTAATTTCTTTATCCGATAGAAGTCGATTAGCTGAAAGCTTAAAGGCTGATGTGTTTGTATCGTTACATTGCAATGCCTCTAACACATCGGCAAAAGGAATGGACATTTACGTGCATAATACCAACGATGAAGAAGTACTTATAAAGAAATCTATCGGAATGGGATTGTCCATTTTGGAAGAAAGCACTCTGAAATTGGACTTTAAAAAACGAGCAGTTCGATTCGCAAATTTTCAAGTGCTACGTGAAAATATCGAAATTCGCCCTGCTATACTCATCGAAATGGGCTTTATTTCGAGCACCGATGAAGCAGATTATTTTTTAAAGCCCAAAAATATAAGAGCAATGGCATTGGCCATTTTAATGGGATTGTATAACTATTTAAATGTTGGGTTATGAAGGAAATATTTATGGAAATTGTAAAAAGCATTAGAAAGATTATTATAACTATCTTCAAAGAGATAATTAAAACTAAAAATCCTCAATCCTAAATTTTAGTTTTTTGTCAAAATATAACTTGTCAAAATAATTTTGTAGGGTTGGGTCAGTAAAAACAACATATTCACTTTCACATATTTCTTTGAAGTTCTTTGGGTCTTTTAGGAACATAGCACATACATCCAATTCATCATTGGTTATTAATCTTCCGTGTAGTAATTCTCTATGCTCCAAAAAGTTAAAAATCTTTCTGGATGGATTACTGAAACTATTGTAAAGCACTTTCAAAAAAGTTTCTAAATCATCGACATATATTGACCAAGGGTAAGGGTCTTCATTATTTTTCCTTTTAAGCATTAATCCTAAATCGGTTTGTATGGAAGCAAATCTTTCTGAAGTAACTACAATGCAAAAAATCTCGTGAATTTCATTCGTGATAATTACCTCCGATTTATTTTTCAAGCTAACAATAACCTTTTCATTGTTTAACAATTCCTGTTCAACCTGATAGCATTGGTCATAACCTTTTTGAATACAGTCGTTAAAGTCAGATTTAATTCTTTGGTATGCTTGTTCCGTAACCCTTCGTGGTTCTCTATATCTTGAAGCCTTACATTCAATGATATAGGCGTTATTATCCACAAGGATTAATATATCTTTTTCTTCTGGCTCGTTGTTTATGTAATAGTTGGTGAAAATTTTAATCCTTTTTGATTTTTTGAAGAATTTTTTAAATATATCCAAAGTATGGCTTTCCAAAACAACTTTTCCTCTACGGAAATTTACTTGTTCTTTTTCCTTTTTTGTTTGAGTAAGCGTGGTATAAAGTAAATCATATAGAGCTGAAGGCAATTGTTTTTGATATACGTTTAAATACTGATTATCACTAATTCTTATAATCGGTTTATTTTCTAAAGGATTTTGTTGGGAATAAAATAAATTACTATGATTATCTTTAATATCAATTGAAAATAAGCCACAGAAAATATCAATATGTTTTTCTTCAAAAGAGAGGTGAAAATCTTGTTTGGCAAAAAGTAAACATTGGTGGGGTTTCTCAAAAAAATTCAAAAAACTTTCTTGGGTCTCATTCGAAAGTTCTAACAGCTTATCTGTAAACTCATTCTCTGCTAATAATCCATTTGCAGATTGTCGAGCCAGTTTGTCAAAGCCTTTGTCTAAAATAAATGACTTTGAATTTATTGACTTTGCACGATAAATTAATTCAGAATGATTGCATAAATTAATTAAGGTTTTTAAATCGATTTCTAATCTTTCCTGTATTTTATCTTGATAAGGTTTAAACATCCTAATAACCTTATTTACCTCTTGTTCTCTATAATTTAATATTCCGTTTTGAAAGTAATTTTTGAATGCTAATTCGTGAACAAGTAATTTTTGTCTTTTATCAGAAATCTCATCAAATTCATTTCCCTCATAATTTTCTGATAAATAGAAACTAACTATCTCTAAAAGAATGTCAGCAACTTGCTGAAGTACTAAATCATTTTTTTCTGAATAATGAAGTTCTTCCTTGCCTGCCAATGGTGTAGAGAGTCTTAACATTATCAGATATAAAGAATCTTTTAATTTTGACTTGAATTTTTTTGAAAATCCAATATTGCTTCTTTCTGGATGGTGTCTAA
>CAYFJL010000089.1:0-11310 GCA_964343335.1 uncultured Polaribacter sp.
TTTGAATTGGATCAAGGTGAAGAATTGACCATTTTGGTAAATGATAAGGTTGTGGTGGTCACACCAAACAACCTGGTAACGGTTTAATCATCAACACAAAATCATCCTCATGAAAAAATTGAATTCCATAATTCTTTTCTTAGGTGTACTTTTTTTGGCTTCATGCAGTTCCTCGGAGCCAAAAGTACAACCTTTGACCGAAGAGTTCTCACAGATTAACAGGGTAGAACCACCGAATTGGTGGACCGGATTTGAAAACAAATCTTTACAATTGCTTGTGCACCATCCTAATATTGGAAAAGCGCAGGCATCCATTAGTTTTCCTGGAGTTACCTTGGTGAAACAACACCAGGCGAAGAGTCCGAATTACCTGTTCTTAGACCTCGAATTAACCGAGAGTACACCCGCTGGGAAATTTAATATTGTTTTCACCCTTGAGGATGGATCAGAATTAAAACAAACTTATGAGCTAAAGGCTCGAGAAAGATCGAGTGAAGAGTTTGTCGGATTTAATAGCTCGGATGTTATTTATTTGATCACTCCAGATCGATTTGCCAATGCGAATCCAGATAACGACAGTGTAGCCGGATTATTAGAAACTGAGGTAAATCGCGATCACGATTACAAAAGACATGGTGGTGACTTAGAAGGAATTACAAGTGGCTTGGATTACATTTCCGATATGGGCTTCACGGCCGTTTGGTCTTGTCCAGTGCTTACCAATGATATGCCTCAAGGATCTTATCATGGATATGCAATTACAGATTTATATCAAATTGATCCTCGATTTGGAACTTTTGAAGATTATCGCAAATTATCCGATGAGGCTGCTAAAAGAGGAGTAAAGTTAGTGATGGATCAGGTGGCAAATCACTGTGGATTGAACCATTGGTGGATGAAAGACTTGCCTTTTGAAGATTGGGTGAACTATCAACAGCACTTTGAAGACAATCGCGATAACTGGGGTAATGATGTAGTGAAACGATCAAATCACCGGAGAACCTCAAATCAAGATATGTATGCTTCGGAGATTGATAAAAAAGGAATGGCAGATGGTTGGTTTGTGAGCGGAATGCCCGACTTAAATCAACGTAATCCGTTTATGGCGACCTACTTAATCCAGAACAGTATTTGGTGGATTGAGGCCGCTAATTTAGGCGGAATTCGTCAAGACACTTATCCGTATCCAGACAAAAACTTTATGTCGGATTGGGCAGGAGCCATTATGCAAGAATATCCTAATTTCAACATTGTAGGAGAGGAGTGGAGTTACAATCCACTCTTAATTGCCTATTGGCAAGATGGCCATTCGAATAAAGATGGTTATGATTCCAATTTACGCGCTTCGATGGACTTCGCCATGCAGCAAAACATTGTCGATGCCTTGAATCAAGAAGAGAGCTGGGACAAGGGATTGGTGAAAATTTACGAAGGATTGGCGAACGATTTTGCTTATGCCAAACCCAAAGACATTTTGGTGTTTCCAGACAACCACGATATGAGTCGCATTTTCACGCAATTGAAAGGAAATATTTCCAATACTAAAATGGCCTTAGGATATCTATTGGCAATGCCAAGGACTGCGCAACTTTATTACGGTACTGAGATTTTAATGGCTGATTTTGAAAAACCTGGCGATCACGGATTGATTCGTTCTGATTTTCCTGGTGGATGGGACGGAGATAAAGTAAATGCCTTTACAGGCGAAGGCTTAACGGCAGATCAAAAAGACATGCAGTCCTACTTGAAAAAAGTATTGAACTACCGCAAAGCAAGTAAGGCGATTCACGACGGGAAAACTGTGCATTTTGCACCTCGTGGAGGTATTTATGCCCTATTTAGAATGCACGAAGATGAGGTGGTCGGAGTGATTTTAAACAAATCGGAAGCGACTTCGATTCCTACTGAAATTATGGATGAAATCGGTCTAAACGGTAAAACGGTAAAAAACATCATTAGTGATGAAGAAATGGTTTGGGGTGACACCGTAAACATCAACGCAAAGGGAATTACCTTATTCACTACAAAATTGAAATAAGCTTATGAAAAAGATAATCTTCCTATTGGTCATTGTGTCAATAATTGGCTGTAAGCAAAAGCCAGAAAAGAAGGAGGTCAAAAAGGCCATCAAAATTGAAATCAATACCTTAAAAGATGTCAATTTAGCCAGTGGAACCATAGATCGTATTGAAAACTTTCCTACAGAAACAATTACCTCAAGGCCCGTAGATATATGGCTGCCAGATGGTTATTCGCAAGAGAAAGAATATGCGGTGCTTTACATGCACGACGGACAAATGCTATTTGACGCAGCAACTACTTGGAATAAGCAAGAGTGGAAAGTTGATGAAATAGCGAGTCAACTTCAAAGCGAAGGGAAAACCAAAGATTTTATTGTGGTTGCCGTTCATAACATTTCCGAGATCCGTTGGAACGACTATTTTCCGGCGAAGGCTATGGATTATGTGTCCGAAGCGGACATGAAAAAAATTACAGCCCTAGCCAATAGAAATATGGCTAATATGGAGTTGTACGCAGATAACTATTTGAAGTTTTTGACATCCGAATTAAAACCATTCATCGATCGAGTATATAGCGTTAAAAAAGACAAAGAAAACACAGTGATTGCTGGATCTAGCATGGGCGGATTGATATCCATGTATGCCATCAGCGAATACCCAGACGTTTTCGGAGCAGCGGCTTGTATTTCAACACATTGGCCTGGGGCGGGAGTTTCCAAAGAAAATCCTTTACCAGATGCGATCTTCGTCTACATGAACGAGAAATTACCGATGGCAGGTAGCAATAGAATTTACTTCGATTACGGCGATAAAACTTTAGATCAATTCTATCCGCAGTATGCTTCAAAAGTAGATGAAATCTTAGCAAAAAAAGGATACGACGCTAGCAATTCGGCAAACCGATTTTTTGAGGGGGCTGATCATTCTGAAAACTCTTGGAATCAGCGTTTAGACATTCCGTTTACATTCTTATTAGCCAAGAACTAACATGAAAAAAAAAGTAACCATTCTCTTCCTTTTTCTACTTCAATTTACATTTGGCCAGAATCCGAATCGTGAGTACAAGTCTCACAAACAAGAAAATGGACGATTTGAGGTAACTACCAGCGACGGGACTTATTTATTTACCTTTTATACGCCGACGATTTTAGAAACCACTTTTATTCCTGATGGAGAACTACCTGATGATAACTCCCATGCGGTTGTTCTAAAACCAAACTCGGTCAAAACAAATTACAGCTACCAGGGCAATGTGATAACCTATGGTTCTGAAGGTATTTCAGTTGCTATATCTACTTCACCATTTCAAATTTCTTATTCCTACAAAGGAAAGAATATCACTTCAGAGAAAGAAGGTTATTTCAAGTCGAAACACATTCCGATGGACATGGTGAAAGGAAATATTGTGGCTGATGAAACAGAGAAGATATCTTTCAACTTAGACGCTGACGAAGTGCTGTATGGAGGAGGAGCTCGTGCTTTGGGGATGAATCGAAGAGGAAATCGATTGCCACTTTACAACAGAGCACATTACGGATATCAAACCTATTCGAAGCTATTGAATTTCTCCATGCCGATTGTTTTGTCATCCAAGAAGTACATGATTCATTTTGACAATGCGCCCATTGGTTATTTGGATTTTGATAGTCAGAAGAACAATACACTAACCTACGAAACCATTTCCGGAAGAAAAACCTATCAGGTGATTGCCGGAGACAATTGGTTTGATATCATTGAAAATTACACGCAACTCACGGGAAGACAACCGATGCTTCCTAGATGGGCTCTTGGGAATTTTTCGAGTCGATTTGGATATAGAACCCAAGCTGAGGTTGAGAACACGATTCAAAAGTTTAAAACCGATGAGATTCCGGTTGATGCTGTTATTCTTGATTTGTATTGGTTCGGAAAAAGCATTCAAGGAACCATGGGAAATCTTGAAATTGATAGAGATTCCTTTCCAAAACTTGAGAAAATGATGAAGGATTTAGATTCTAAAGGAGTTAAAACCATCCTCATCACGGAACCTTTCCTATTAACCACTTCATCCAAATGGGAAGAAGCAGTTTCGAAGAAAATACTCGCTACCGATTCCATCGGGAATCCTGCTAAATATGATTTCTACTTCGGAAATACCGGAATTATTGATGTTTTCAAAAAGGAGGGGGTAGATTGGTTCTGGAATATCTACAAAGGTCTTCGCGAAAAGGGAGTGCAAGGAATTTGGGGTGATCTTGGCGAGCCTGAGGTGTTACCATCTTGGGTGAATTTTGATAACAATACAGCTGATGAGGTTCATAATATTTACGGACACAATTGGGCCAAACTCATTCATGACGGTTACAAAGAAAACTACTCAGATGAAAGACCATTTATTCTAATGCGAGCTGGTTATTCGGGTTCCCAGAGATACGGAATTATTCCGTGGTCGGGGGATGTAAGTAGAAGCTGGGGTGGCTTGCAAAGTCAGCCAGAAATCGCTTTGCAAATGGGTATGCAAGGTATGGGTTTTATGCATTCAGATCTCGGCGGATTCGCAGGGGCCAATTTGGATGATAATCTATATGCAAGATGGCTTCAGTACGGGGTGTTTCAACCAATTTATAGACCGCATGCCCATGAAGATGTGGCCAGTGAACCGGTCTTTAGAAGTCCAAGAGCGAAGGCATTGGCGAAAAAAGCCATTGAATTACGCTATCAGTTATTACCTTACAATTATCATTTGGTGTATGAGAATCATACGAAGGGATATCCTTTGATGCGACCGCTTGTATTTGAAGAAGAGAGTAAGGTTTCTTCCGAAATGTCATCAACCTATTTATGGGGAAAAGATTTTCTGGTCACGCCCATTTTGAAGGATTCTGTAACGACTAAAAAAGTGTACTTCCCAAAAGGAAGCAATTGGTATAATTTTTATTCCGACGAGAAAGTTGCAGGTGGTCAATTCAAAGAAGTGACGGTGAATGAAGACCATATTCCAACCTATGTTCGTGGAGGTGCTTTTATTACCATGACTGATGTAGTGCAATCGACTACGGCCTATGATGCAAACAAACTAACTGTTCATTATTTTTATGATACTATCAAAGAGGAAAGTGAACGTGAAGTGTATAACGACAATGGTAAACTAGCTGGGGCTTTTGAAAAAGGCCAATATGAAATCTTAGAGTTTGAGGCCGAAAAAGAAACAAAATGGTTGGAGATTGATTTTGAGGCGGAATTCGGATCTAATTGGTCGCCAACTGAAAAGAAAATGACCCTCGTAATTCATAATGTTGACTGGAATCCAAGAAAGGTGAAAATCAATGGAAAAACGATAAAAATTCAACCAATCAATAATCAATTAACAATTCCATTTGTTTGGAATACCGCCAAAGAAACGAAGATTAAAATCTCATTAAAATAACCAAGCGATGAGGAAAAGAAGTTATGTAGTGCTTTTAGCAGTTTCCATGCTAACCTGGCATTGTAATTCAAATAAAGAGTCTGAAATGAAAAAAGAAGATAACAGCACGTCGAAGAAAGCCGTTGTTTATCAAGTTTTTACCCGATTATTTGGGAATACCAACACCACCAATAAACCTTGGGGAACTATTGAAGAAAATGGAGTAGGAAAGTTCAATGATTTCTCGGAAACAGCTCTAAAAGAAATAAAAGAACTTGGGGTGACACATATTTGGTACACTGGAGTACCACATCATGATGTGATTACCGATTATACCAAATATGGCATTTCCAATGATGATCCTGATGTCGTAAAAGGTAGGGCAGGTTCTCCCTATGCAGTGAAAGATTATTACAATGTGAATCCAGACTTGGCTGTTGATCCTACCAATAGGTTGGCTGAGTTTGAAGCTTTAATTGAGCGCACTCACAAAGCCGGAATGAAACTTCTGATTGACATTGTGCCGAATCATGTGGCTCGAAATTATCAGAGTTTATCCAATCCAGAAGGTACCAAGGATTTTGGTGCTGATGACAATACCAACGTTCAATACGACGTAAATAATAATTTCTACTACAATCCAGGTCAGGCCTTTGAAGTACCTGACTTTTTAAACGGATATAAGCCTTTGGGTGGAGATCCACATCCTTTATCAGACGGAAAATTTGATGAGAATCCAGCGAAATGGACGGGAAATGGCTCAAGAGCTTCCAAACCGAGTTTTTATGACTGGTACGAGACTGTGAAGGTGAATTACGGAATTTCTCCTGAGGGAAGAAAAGATTTTGATGAATTACCCACTGGTTTTGAGAATGAAGACTACAAAAAGCATTTCGAATTCTGGAAAGATAAAACCGTTCCAGATTCATGGATCAAATTCAGAGACATTGCCCTGTATTGGATTGCGAAAGGAGTCGACGGATTCCGTTATGATATGGCTGAAATGGTGCCAGTCGAATTTTGGAGTTTCATGAATTCATCCATCAAAATGAAGAATCCGGATGCCTTTTTATTGGCTGAAGTTTATAATCCTTCTTTGTACCGAGATTACATTCACAAAGGGAAGATGGATTACCTGTATGATAAGGTGGAGTTGTATGATACGATTAAGCATGTGATGCAAGGTCATGGTTTGACTGATAATATCCCACCGATACAAGAGGGATTGAAAGACATAGAGCATCATATGTTACACTTTTTAGAAAATCATGACGAACAACGCATTGCGAGTCCAGAATTTGCAGGAGACGCCTTAAAAGGCAAACCAGCCATGGTTGTTTCGGCTACGATTTCAACGGCACCGACCATGATTTATTTCGGGCAGGAGTTCGGGGAGCCAGGTGCTGAGAATGCTGGATTTGGAAGTCCATCTCGTACGTCAATTTTCGATTACATCGGCGTACCATCCTTGCAACGATGGGTCAATGATAAAAAGTTTGACGGCGGACAATCAACCGATGCTGAAAAAGATTTGAGAGACTTTTACAAACGGTTGTTGAACTTTACCATTACTTCAGATGCTTTAATGGGTGGGTATGCAGATATTCATCAATTTAATCGACAGAATACCGAATGGTACAATGAAAAAGTACTGTCTTTTGTGCGTTGGGAAGGCGATGAGCGCTTGATTATTGTTTCTAATTTCAATGCAGACAATACCTACGGTTTTGAATTGGGGCTCCCAGGTGACATCGTTACCAAATGGAACCTGAAAGATGGTGAGTACCAAGTTCAAGATCAACTCTATCAAAAGTATGCATCAACCTTAGTGGTGAAAGATGGGAACGCTCGTGTTCGAGTAGATGTGAAACCTTTAGAATCCTTTATCCTTAAAATTCAATAATATGTTCAGAAAAATTGGTTTTTTTTTAAGCTTACTAACTTTACTTAACTGTAAAGACAAACCAAAAACAGAAGTGGTAATCAACGAAGGAAATAACAAACAATTTAATTGGAAGGCGGCAAATGTGTACTTCCTTTTAACAGATCGGTTTAATAATGGAGACACATCCAATGATGTGAACTTCGATCGAACGGCTAAAACAGGGAAGTTACGCGGATTCGAAGGGGGAGACATCAAAGGAGTAACTCAAAAGGTGAAAGAGGGTTATTTTACTGATTTGGGCATCAATGCGATATGGATGACCCCGATCGTAGAGCAAATTCATGGTGGTACCGACGAAGGCACAGGATTAAGTTATGGATTCCATGGATATTGGACCAAGGATTGGACCAAAATCGATCCGAATTACGGTACCAAAGAAGATTTAAGAGAATTGGTCGAGGCTGCCCATAGCAAAGGAATTAGAGTTCTTTTAGATGCAGTAATCAACCACACCGGGCCAGTTACCGACAAAGATCCAGTTTGGCCTTCAGATTGGGTGCGTACGGGGCCGCAATGTAAATACGACAATTACGAAAATACGGTTTCTTGTACCTTGGTTAAAAACCTACCAGATATTCTAACCGATAGTGATAAAGAAGTGACCTTACCACCTCAATTGGTAGCGAAGTGGAAGGCAGAAGGAAGGTATGAACAAGAGGTGAAAGAATTGGATGCTTTTTTTGCTAGAACGGGCTATCCAAGAGCTCCAAGATTTTACATTATGAAATGGCTAACCGATTACATCACAGAATTCGGTATAGATGGTTACCGTGTTGATACGGTAAAGCATACGGAAGAATCGGTGTGGCAAGAATTCAAAGTAGAGTGTGATTATGCATTTAACGAATTCAAAAAGAATAATCCAAATCGAGTTGTTGATGCAACTGATTTCTATTTAGTTGGTGAAGTTTACAATTACGGAATCAGCGGAGGTCAATTTTTTGACTTCGGAGATAAGAAAGTAAATTATTTTGATAAGGCTTTCAATAGTTTGATCAACTTCGAATTTAAATGGAATGCCAAACAAATGAGCAAGGAAGATTTATTTGTGAAGTATGATACTGCCTTGCAAAATGAATTGAAGGAGTTTGGAGTATTGAATTACCTAAGCTCTCATGATGATGGACAGCCATTTGATCCGAAGCGCGAAAATCCGATGGAAACCGCAACCTTGTTATTGTTGTCGCCAGGAGCATCTCAAGTGTATTACGGAGATGAAACGGCACGTTCGTTAGTAATTGAAGGAACGCAAGGTGACGCTACTTTACGATCCTTTATGAATTGGGAAGAAGTTGATAATGAGGCGAATAAAGCAGTGCTAAAACATTGGCAAAAATTAGGTCAGTTTAGAGCCAATCATCCTTCGGTTGGAGCTGGTAAACATAAAGCGATCACCAAAGAGGGAGTTTATAGTTTTTCGAGAGAACTTGATGATGATAAAGTGGTGGTAGGATTGAATTTTCCAAAAGGAGCTAAAGAACTAAGTGTCGCTGGCATTTTTGCTGAAGGAATTATTGTTCGAGATGCTTACTCAAATATAGAGGCCGAAGTGAAAGACGGAAAAGTAGTTGTGAATTCAGAATTTGATACAGTTTTATTAGAAAAAAAGTAAGATGAGAATCCTAGTTGTAGTCCTAAGTGTTTTTTTATTGACGTCTTGTGAAGTACCCTCTTCAAAATTAACTTCACCTGATGAAAAAATTGAAGTGAATTTCTTTTTATCTCAGAAAGGTGAGTTCTATTACACCGTTAATTACAAAGAGAAAGCCATCATTGATACTTCCTTTGTAGGTTTTGATTTAAAAGGTGCTCCAGCACTTCGAAAGGGTTTTATCGCTCGAGTGAAGAAACCTATTGAAGTAGACGAGCGATGGGAAATGCCTTGGGGAGAACAGCAATCGGTGCGAAATTACTACAATGAAGTTCGTGTTGAATTAGAAGAGCGCGATGACTTAAAAAGAAAAATGAATGTGGTATTTCGTGTGTTTAATGACGGAGTCGGGTTTCGTTACGAATTCCCAGAACAACCGAATTTAAAGGACGTTTACATTACCGAAGAGCATACCGAATTCAATCTAACGGAAGATTACAAAACCTTTTGGATTCCGGGTGATTGGGATATCTATGAGCATTTATACAGTACCACCAAGTTGTCTGAAATTGATGCAAAGTCTTACATTCCAAAAACGAATTTAGCACAATCTTACATTCCAGATAATGCCGTGAATACACCTGTAACTTTGGTAGGTAAACACGGCCTTCATTTGAGTTTTCATGAAGCAGCATTGATTGATTATTCAGGAATGACACTGAAGGTTGATACCGAGAATCTCGCTTTTAAAAGTCAATTGGTAGGTTCACGAAATACAGATTACAAAGTAAAAAGATCAACACCGTTTCATACGCCATGGCGAACCATTCAAATTACAGATAATGCTCCAGATTTGATTGAGTCAAAGTTAATTGTAAATCTAAATGAACCCAATAAATTGGGTGATGTTTCTTGGTTCAAACCGATGAAATATACTGGTGTTTGGTGGGAAATGCATTTAGGGAAATCTTCTTGGGATTATGGTATGGAACTCGTTGACGGAAAATGGAAGGATACCGGTAAAGCTCACGGAAAACATGGTTCCACGACAGAGAATGTAAAGCGATTTATCGATTTTTCTGCCAAGAATAATATTGGTGGTGTCCTTGTAGAAGGTTGGAATACAGGATGGGAGCGCTGGATCGGTTTTGAAGATCGTGAAGGTGTCTTTGACTTCGTAACTCCTTATCCCGATTATGATTTGGACGAAGTGACCCGCTATGCAAAAGAAAAAGGCGTTGAAATCATTATGCACCACGAAACGTCTGCGGCTACCGAAACCTATGATAAACAGCAAGATGCAGCCTATGCCTTAATGCAGAAATACGGTATGCATGCCGTAAAATCTGGATATGTAGGTAAGATTTTGCCGAAAGGTGAATATCATCACGGTCAATACATGGTAAATCACTATAATAACGCGGCAATTAAGGCCGCTAAATACCAAGTGGCTGTAAATGCCCATGAACCCATCAAAGCAACCGGATTGCGAAGAACTTATCCGAATATCATTTCACGTGAGGGATTAAGAGGGCAGGAATTCAATGCTTGGTCAGGTGATGGAGGTAATCCGCCTGAACATTTACCAATTGTAGCATTCACCAGAATGCTAGCCGGACCCATAGATTTTACCCCAGGTATTTTCAATATCAAGTTTGATGAATACAGAAAAGACAATCAAGTCAACACCACTTTGGCTCAGCAATTAGCGCTCTACGTGGTGATTTATTCTCCAGTTCAAATGGCGGCCGACTTGGTGGAACACTACGAAGCCAACCCGAAGGCTTTGCAATTTATCAAAGACGTAGGGGTAGATTGGTCAAAAACCAGAGTACTTAATGGTGAGGTTGGAGATTATGTAACTATTGCTAGAAAAGAAAAAGGAACAGATAATTGGTTCTTAGGAAGTATTACCGATGAAAACGCCCGTTCATTTGAATTAGCATTGGATTTTCTTGATCCAGATGCTACTTACCAGGCTATCATTTATAAAGATGGTAAGGATGCCCATTGGGATAAAAATCCGTTGAGCTTATCGGTCGAAAAAATTCAGGTTTCTAAAAAAGATAGTATCAATATAAATTTGGCAGCAGGAGGTGGGATAGCCGTTAGCTTAGTGAAGCAATAGCTATTTTCCTCTGGTAACACGGTCAAATTCACGGATCATGAAATAGGCCCAAAGAAAGACGCATAGCCCGACAAAAATCGAAAAGTAAAGTACGATACTATCTGCGTTCATTTTTGATAATTTTGAGGTAAATAATAACACCTAAAAGTGTAGGAGCCCAGAGGCCAATAAAAATTCCATGTAGCTTTTCTCCAGAGAGGAATAACCATTCGGCCACAATAATAATTGCCAGAAGCAATA
>CAYFJL010000090.1:0-11286 GCA_964343335.1 uncultured Polaribacter sp.
AAAAAGAAAAGTATTTAGAGTTTTAATTTATAATTGAGTTTAAAATTTGGGAGCCCGTAAGGCTCCCTTTTTTTTTATGCTAGAAGTTTGCCTTTCTTTTTTCTAAAAAAGCAGTAGTTCCCTCAACAAACTCTTCAGTTCCGAAACAGTTTCCAAACTCGGTGATTTCTGTTTCAAATCCGTTTTTATCTTCTCTGTAAACATCGTTAACCGAACGAATGGCAGCAGAAATGGCCATTGGAGAATTTCTCATAATGCGAGAGATGATTTTCTCAGTAGCCGCAATTAATTCCTCTGGTTCCGTTACGTGATTTACCAATCCGAATGCCTTGGCGTCTTCAGCACCAATCATTGAAGCAGTAGCAATCAATTCCATAGCTCTCCCTTTGCCCACCAACAGTGGTAATCGTTGTGTACCTCCATAACCAGGAATCACTCCCAAAGATACTTCAGGAAGCCCCATCTTTGCATTGGTAGAAGCCAGTCTAAAGTGACAGGCCATGGCAAGTTCCAAACCACCACCAAGAGCATAGCCATTAATAGCTGCAATCACTGGTTTCGACATGTTCTCGACAAAATTGAATAATATTTCCTGTCCTTTTCGAGCCAATTCTCCTCCTTGTTCAGATGAAAAATCTGCAAATTCAGATATATCTGCTCCCGCCACGAAAGCCTTATCTCCAGAACCTGTTAAAATGATAGCTCTAACCTCTTCATCATCATTTAAGCTTTTGAAAGCTTCATGAAGCTCAAGAATGGTCTCTTTGTTTAAAGCGTTTAATTTTTTGGGTCGGTTGATTGTAATTTGCGCAAAACCGTCTCTTTTTTCGAGCAGTATATTATCGAAATTCATGTGTAAATTTTTTGAGTATTATTCCTTTGGTAAAATTACGGTAAAAATTGTTCGGATTCCTTGTTTAGAACTAAAAGTAATAGTTCCCTGGTAGGCTTCAATAATGTTCTTTATCATTGGCAAACCAAGTCCCATTCCGCTTGATTTAGTAGTGAATTTAGGTTCAAAAACCAACTCTTTCACGCTGTCATCGATTCCGATTCCGTTATCGGAAACCACAATTTTTATGTTGTCCTTCTCTGTCGTTAACTCAACATCAATGATCGGGTTTTCTTCATTTTTACAAGCCTGAATTGCATTTTTTACCAAATTGGTTACAATTCGAATCAGTTGTGTTTTATCGAGATTCGCAAAGATTTCATTCTCTGAAAACGAATAATTGATATACTTCTCACTAAAAATTTCCAGCGCCAACTTCAAGACATCTACAACCTCAATCCTTTCTTTCTTAACTTTTGGCATTTTGGCGAAGTCTGAGAAGGCGGATGCGATTGAACTCATCACATCAATTTGTTGAATTAAAGTATTGCTATAATCTGCAATTTTTTCATCAGCCTTTGGGTCTTCGGGGTTAAACTTTCTTTGGAAATTTTGCACCGTTAATCGCATGGGTGTCAACGGATTTTTAATTTCATGAGCTACCTGTTTCGCCATCTCTCGCCAGGCATTCTCTCGTTCAATTCGAGCCAATTTAACCGCACTTTCTTCCAGCTGATCAATCATATCGTTATAAGCCTCTACCAAAACTTCAATCTCGGTACTCGCGTTGTTTAAGATGATTTTCTGATTGATTTTATTCAGTCGTGTTTCCTTCATTTTATCAGAAATCGTCTGGATGGACCGCGTAATATAACTTGACAGGAAATACGCTAGTGCAATGGCAATGAAAAACATCAGCAAATACACCAAACCAAGGCGTGTTATAAATTCTTTTAACTCGTATTCAATCTCAGAATTATCTTGGGTAAACTGGATTTCAAGAATTCCAATCCGCTTGAATTTCGGGTCTTTGATATAGGTGTATGAAGTTTGATAGCTAATACCATTCTTCTCATTGTTCTTCAATACCCGGTGGTTGGAATTTAAGGCGAGCTCATTCACGATTTCTTGGGGAAGCGGCTGGATTTCAACCTCTTCAAAAACATTGCCAATCGAGGTCTTTAAAAGCTTTCCTTTCAGATCATAAATGGTGATGTTTAACTTATTGATGGACGAAATCTCATAGATCCGATCTTGAAAAATCTTAGGAAGGTTTTCTGTGTTTACAGGATAGGAAGTCTTGTTCTTTAATTCGAGTTCAATCGTCTCAATAGAAATCGTTTCCTTTCGCTCAAAACGCTGGATATTATAATCTCTGGTTTGCTCATCATACTGAAAAATAGTAACCACCAAAATGAGTACTGAGGCCAATAATACCAACAGAATCATGGATAGGAAGATCCGGTTTCTTAGGGAAATATGTTTTGGTTTCAACGAGCTAATTATTTTAAAATTTTGGTTTTCATAGTGAGCAAGTCGTCATATTCGCCATCTTCATCCCAATCAAATTTACTAACACCTTTAAAACCGTTATTCGTGGGAATTATTTCATAAGCCACCTGAATGGATCTTCCTCCGTAGAAAAAATCAACATAGAGTGAGTCCTTTTTAAACTTCCAAGTGCCTTTGGTTTTGTCAAACTCCTTTCCTTGCTGGTCCACAAACCATGCCGAAAAAGTTCCGTCAGCAAAGTATTGGGATCTTGCGATTCGAGCCGGATTGTTCTCAAAAGTATCTTCAAAAACTGCCGTTGAATCGGATTTCATGTTGGTAGGCATTTCAATTTTGAGATAGGTAGTTTCCCATTTGTTCACCATCGAAAAATCAGTCTTCTTTTCCTTAGTACATCCAAGGATACCTATTAAAACCAAAGTAATAATGAGTACGGTTTTCTTCAAGCTGAAAAATTTGACTTAAAGATACGGAAATGATTAGCTTGACCCTGTTAAAATTAACTTTCCACTGCTTTTTTGGAAAGCGGAACAAAGGTTTTTCTGAATTTGACAATCAATGGCAATCCCCGAGCGATAATCCAAAAAGTAAAGGCAATCCAAATAGCGAATAGCTTTAAATCGAAGTAATCGGTTAGCAACAAGCTAGGTAAAAACACCAAAGCAGTAGAGAAAATTAATACATTTCTAAGGTATTTCATTTCTCCCATGCCCTTGAACATTCCGTCAAAAATAAAGGTGACCGCGCTTATCGGCAAAGACAATAAAACCAGCCAAAAAACATTGTAAAACTCTTCTAAAACAAGAACTTCTTGAGTAAAGATCTTTCCGATGAATCCGTACAAAAGGAGTCCGACTAATGCCATAATGAGTCCGGTAACCAATCCATACAATAAGAGTTTCCTGCTCAAATTTAGCAACAGACTGTATTGTTTGGCTCCCAATAGTTTACCGCTTAAGATATTTCCTGCACTCGCAAAACCATCAATCATAAAAGCTGCTAACAACCATAAATTGATGGTGATAGTATAGGCAGCAATGTATTCTTTCCCATAAGAGGTAGCGTAAGCCGTTGCAAAATACAAGGCAATATTCAAAGCAATGGTTCTAACGAATAAGTTACCCACCATATTCAACAAGCGCTTTATTTCTGGATGAAATGGTAGTCTAATTCTAAGTTTGATATTGGTTTTCCGCAGCAACAATACCGCCGAAATAATGGCCATGGACACTTGAGCACACACACTCGCATATGCTGCTCCTTTAATGTGCATAGCGGGAATCAGCCCGTCAATTCCGTAGATGAAAGCGACGTCCAAGACTATATTGATAATGGTTCCGATAATGGCAATAATCATCGGGATGAAGGTGTTTTGGAGCCCTCTAAATACACCAAAAATGGCAAATACTAGCAAGGCAAAAGGGAATCCGAAAATTCGAATATTGAAATAATCAATACAGTATTCCAAAACCAAATCTTTGGCATTGTAGAGTCTAAAAATGTATTCTGAAAAGGGATAGGTCAAGGCAATAACCAAAAGACTACCTAGCACCACAATGGTAATGGCCTGAGAGGGAAGCTCTTTGACCTCATCGATCTTATTCGCACCTAAATATTGCGATAAGATGGAAGAAATAGCACTTCTTATTTGTCCAAATACCCAAACAAGCATTGAAATAAAAGCACCAACGATACCTACCGCTGCCAAACTCTCTGTTGCATTGAAATCCATATTCCCAATAATCGCTGTATCTGTTATGGATAAAATAGGCTCTGCAACTCCAGCAATGAGTGCCGGTATGGCAAGTCGGTTGATGTTTTTAAGTGAAATGTCTTGAACCAAGAAGTAAATTTTTTGCAAAAGTACGAGTAAAGACAAGAGCGAAAAAATTAGTTTTCTTTAAAAAAGACTAATTTTGTGGTCAAATTCAATGATCATGAAACACATTCTAGTTCCAATTGGCTCCACAGAAAGCGCGAAAAACAGCTTGCAGTATGCCATCGATTTTGCCTCTGTTATACAGGCAAAGGTTTTTGTATTCAGAGCCTACAGCGGTTTGAACAAGGCAGGAGCGATGATTGATGTGAATGCTATCCTTGAACGTGAAACCAACCTTTACATCAAAACGATGGTAGATGCCGTTGAAAGAAAAGATGTTGAAGTGGTCATGGTTTCTGCTAGAGGAAATGTGGTTGACAGTGTTGCTTCTATTAATAATGAATTGGGTATTGATTTGATTATTGTCGGAGCAAAGAGCAATAGTTTTAAGGAGGAATTGTTTTTAGGGAAAACCGCTGGAAGCTTGGTGAAGCAGACCGAAATTCCTTTACTTACTGTTCCTGAACACTACAAGTTCGGATCCATTCAAAACTTACAATTGGCCTTTAAATCTGGAATTATTGAAAATAAATCAGCCATTGCGCCTTTGTCTTTTTTGAAAGATAAATTCAAGGCTTCTTTGAATCTCTTGTTGGTAAAAACACCAAGTTTTACCGAGGCTGATGGTGTTATTGATGCAAACCTAGATAATTTAAAAGATTCTTTAACTATTTCCGAAAACGCTACTACTTATCAGGGGGTGTTAGAACACCTCAACAGTGCTGCTCCCGATTTGCTTTGTGTTTTTACTCGCAAAAGAGGGTTTTTTCAAAAACTATTGGAGAAAAACACCATTAAAAAAGAAGAGTTTTTTGTGAATATTCCGCTGCTTATCTTAAAAGGAGCTTAGTACTTCGCTTCCAAATTTTCTACAAAAGCATCAAGGCTAAGCATTTCGTCTACATAGCTTTTTATTACCTCTTCAAATGCCTTTAATCGCTCTGATGTGAGGTCGTTATCTGCAATTTTTGATGCGGAAAAGTTAAGGAGTTGGAGTCCAGATTTTAAGTTTTTAAATGAAATATTCCCAGCAACCATGGGTTTCGCAGTATTAATTTTATCGGAATTCGCAGCGAACATGGCATATATAAACAACTGAATTGCCTTATGATGTTTCTCTTCTCTGAGGTCTTCAAATTTGAGTACTTTCAAGTTCTTTGGTTCCACTTTTCCTGTTTTGTAATCAATAACCCTTAGAGTTCCATTCAATTCGTCAATTCGGTCAATTTGACCTTTTAAAACGATTGGAAATTCCAGATGATCCATTCGAATTTCTGTTTGAAAGTCTTCTTCCAAACTGATGATCTTTAATGCATTCTTCGGGTCTGAAAGCAAACTTTTCTCTGAGCTCAGATAGTTCTTAATGTAGCTCTTCGCCACTTCGAAAATCAATCTGTTTTTTCCCTCTTTGATATTTCCTTCCTTGATCTCTCTGGTAAACATTTCTATGATAATAGCGTCACTTTGATGTTGCATGTTTTCAATATCCATAGCGCTAACAAACTTGTTTAAAAATGGCGTGTAGAGTTTTCTCAGTGTTTCATGAATTACGGTTCCGAGGGTGTTGGCTGCAATCGTTTCCTCTACTTCATCGGCTTCATTGATGCGCAAGACATATTTCTTGTAAAAAGTCAACGGATTGTTCAAAAATGTAGTGATTGCCGTGGGTGATAAGCCTCGAGCTATATGTTTACGAAGTGTTTGGTCGATGTCAGTATTACGGTCAATAATCTTCGGAATTTCTTTTTCAGTAGTTACCTTAGGGGCAATAGAGATGTTTTTGATGGATGGCTTCAACAATTCTAACTGCATTAAAAATCGACTCTTCTCTCCTTGTCCGAAATCATCACTTACCGAATTATAAAGTAAGTATACCTTCTTTGCTCTTGAAATTAAACGGAAAAAGTGATAGGAAAAGATGGCATCTTTCTCTTTGTAGGTCGGCAACCCATAAGCGAGTTTCACATCAAAAGGGACAAAAGAATTTGCGTTAGCGTTCTTCGGTAAGGTGCCTTCATTTACCCCAGTAATAATCAAATTCTCAAAGTCTAAAACGCGGGTCTCTAGCATTCCCATAATTTGGAGTCCGAGTAGAGGTTCTCCCTGAAAGAATAAGTTCTCCTTCCCGAGATATCGGTCAAAAAAATATTGCAGTGTCTTTAAATCTCCCAAGTAGTTCAATTCGTGATCTAGAGACTTTATCTGCTTGAAAATGGTATAAAACCGAAATAGTGATTCCTTCTGAACTGGCGATGCCTCGACCTTTAAAAGGTCAATAAGTGTAATAAATCGGTCTATAAACTTTTGAACGGATAGAAATTCAGAAAAAATGAGTTCTAATACCGATTTTAAGGTAATATCGGTTTCTTCAAAATTCTCTTTGATATATTCAAAAGAGAAAAAAGTCCGATTGTTTTTATGGATCTTTTGAGTGAAATCTGAAAGAATTTGCTTGGCATTTTCATCCATGATCGAACCCACTGCGGGGTGATTCAAGAGTAAGAGTACATCCTTGAAATAAAAAGCCGAATTCCTGTCCTTATGAACTTGCAATATCTTTGAGAAGAAGCCAGAAATCGGCAGATCTTTCAATTGATATCCCATGGTGATGTTTACGCCTTCAATGTTCTTCGGAATAGAATTCAAAACAATGGGTAAAACCGATTCATCTCCTAAAACCAAAGCTGTATTCTGAGAAGTTCCCGATTTCTGTAAAATTTCACTTACGGTCTTTATTTGAGTCACTTCTTTGGTTGTCCCAATCACCTGAATATCCCTCAGTTTGTTGAAATTATCTGCTCCTATCTTTACCTCTTTACCCTTATAATAATCCCAGTTCTTCAGGTATTTATTGATGAAGGTTGCACATTGATGGTCTTTTTCGAGGAATACCTTATCAATGTCCCAATAAATGTCAGATTTGTTATGGTTGAGCGTGGTCGTGATCAATTGTTCTTCAGCTTTATTAAGAGCGTTGAATCCTAAAAAATAAAAGCTATGATGGGCATTCTTTGATAAATAGGGATTGATTTCTGTGACCGCCTCTCGATAAATTAGTCCCTGATACCCTTGTTTTGTTTCTAATAATTGCTCGTAGAGCTTGGTGTAAAGCGGATGTAATTTTTCAAGAAAATATTGATGACTCTTGATTAAGTCTGTTTCTTGGAAAGTACCTGAAACCGACCATTTGCGAAGCCTTTGAATGTCTCGTAAATAGTCAAAAATACTTTTGGTATCTACTAAATATTGATCAATTTCGTTGAAATCATTCAATACAGTAGGAGCCCAATCGATGAATTTTTGAAAGGATTCTGGACTCTTTTCAGTCTCTAAATAAATGCCGAAAAACCGAAATAGCAATTCAGTGGTTTCTACCTTTCTCAGCTTGGTGATTTTACCAATCCAATCTTCAATGGTTAATACTTCTGGGAGAAACCCGATCTCCACTTTCGATTTTAAAGAGTTCTTCAGAAAGATTTTGGCTCTTTGAGATGGCAATACAATACAAACATCTCGCAAGGTTTGGTGCTGCTGAATAATATCGTCAAGAGATTCTGAAATAAAGGTTTGCATGATGATCAATGGTATTTCTAAATTACAAAATAATTACCTTTATGACTTACTAAATTGAAGGATGTGAAAGAACAATTAAACGTTGTTGGAATTCAGGCAGATTTGGTTTGGGAAGACCCAAAAGCCAACCGGGACTATTTTGAAAAAGAAATAAATAAATACGCCAATGAAGCCGATTTAATTGTGCTACCAGAAATGTTCACCACCGGATTTTCAATGAACGCCAACTATCTTGCTGAGGATGAAACCGGAGAAACATTAGCTTGGATGAAAAGAATGGCTTCGGATGGTAATGTCGCTCTAATCGGAAGTATTATTTATACCGAAAATAAACAGTTTTTTAATCGACTGTTTTTTGTGCAAGCTAACGGTGAAACACAGTCTTATGATAAGCGCCATACCTTTACGCTGGCTGGCGAACATGAAATTTATCAAAATGGAAATGAACGATTGTTTGTAAGCTATAAAGGGTGGAAAATTTGCCCTTTAATTTGTTATGATTTACGCTTTCCAGTATGGGCTCGAAACACCACTGATTACGACTTACTCATTTATATCGCTAGTTGGCCAATCAAACGAATAAAGGCCTGGGATACCTTATTAAAAGCAAGGGCCATTGAGAATATGAGCTACGTCATTGGTATAAATCGAATCGGAAAAGATGCCAATAATTATGAATATTCTGGTCATTCTGCTGTCGTTGATTTTATGGGAGATTCGATGTCAGTACTAGCACCTAATCAAGCCGGAATTGTAAAAGCTAGTTTAAACAAAAAGCAACTAATGGATGTTCGAGAGAGACTCGGATTCTTAAATGACAGGGACGACTTTAGGATTGAATAATCTTGCTTTTTATTCGCTCTTCTGTAATTCGTAATACGTCTTCTAACTTTGTTTCTTTCAAAGATATGGGTTCATGGACCTCTAGAGTCAATGGCGAAAAAACACCTAACGGAAATTTACCGTATTTAAAAATCTTCCAAGAGTTGTTCACCGTCAAAGGAACCACATAGGCTTCTGGATTGTGATTGAAAATGGTCTTTAATCCGCCGTAAGCAAAATCCTTAGGTTTCCCATCTCTGCTTCGCGTTCCTTCAGGGAAAATAGCTGCAGACCATTTGTTATCGTGAATCCGTTTGGCATACTTCTCTAATTCTCTAATGGCTTGATTTCGATCTTTGCGATTGATCAATGCCGCACCACCGTATTTGAGATTAAAAGAGATACTTGGAATTCCTTTTCCTAATTCGATCTTTGAAACAAACTTCGGTACATGCTTTCTCAAATACCAAATAATAGGCGGAATGTCAAACATGCTTTGGTGGTTGGAAACAAATACAATCGATGTGTTTTCTGGAATCTTACATGGATTCTTAAACCGAACTACGACCCCAAGGAAGAGTAACGATTTTACCAAAAACCAGTTCAATACATCCACCACTTTCTGGTGTGCGTTTTGTCCGAAAATATGGTAACCGATCCATTGTAGTGGATGGAACACCAATAGAATTAGATAAAATACGATTCCGAAAATCGGTGTAAGGATGTAACTAATTAATTTCATTAGAAATCAAACCAATTAGACCAAGGAATTCGCAAAAGAATTAAGAACAAGGCAATGGCATAAAAGGTAAAGATGGTCTTGAATTTTGAAGCATCTTCCGTTTTCTTTTTGTGTTTGGACCAACCAATGGTAATGAAAGCAATAGCAATAACCATTGTCAACGGATGCTCAAGTGCCAATAACCTTCCTGCACTATCAGACATCATCGCTCCGATGTTTTTGTGCCATCCTTGGTTAAAGTACACCACAAAGCCAATTAACAACTGGAAATGACTTAAAATAAGGGTAAACAAGGCTAATCGAAGGTCTTTATCAGTAAATGATTTTTTCTTTACCAATCCTAATAGGGAATTTCCTACGGTTAGTACGAGAACAAGGAGGACCAAATAGGCCCAATACGAATGAATCTGAAGCATGGTTTCTTAATTTCTGACAAATGTATTTAATTTTAGAGTATAAAAAAACCACCTCAATTGAGGTGGTTTTATATGTTGAATGATTCCGATTAGAAGTTGTAAGAAACTGCGAAGTTCCATGTAGTTCCGAAACCGAACCATACGTTGTTTCTAGTATCAATACCATTCCAAGTACCAGATGCAACAGTATCTAAGTTTGAAATAGAGTCACCTGGACGGAAAGAAGTACTTGCTTCTGCGATGTAAACAGTATCAAAGATGTTGTTTACGTTAGCTCTAAAGTTCAAGTTTGTGTCGTTAGAGAAATCCCATCTGTAGCTCGCTCCTAAATCAGTTAACGAGTAGTTAGGTAATTTCAAAGCACCTCTGTTGTTATCAGTATCAAACTCAGAATCTAATACACTAAAGTCAGCATATAAGTCTCCAGCGTATCTCCAGTTTACATCAATACTAAAGTTGTTGAATGGAGAGTATCTTAAGTTTAAGTTCGCTGTAGTTTGTGCAGCATCACCAACTTTTACATCATCAAGGTAAAGGTTTTTCTGCTGAGTATTAGATGGAACACCAACTTCAGTGATAACACCATTTGCATCCTCTGCATATTTCCAGTCGTTGATAGACGCCATAGCCGTTAATCTCAAGTTGTTGGTAATATCAAAGAAACCTTCGATTTCAATACCTTGGTGTCTTTGACTTACGTTATCCCAAATAGCAACACCGTCTTGACCAGCACCAAAGAAATCAGCGAATCCTTGCGTCTCAACTCTATCAGACCATAAAGTGCTGTACAAGTTAACGTTGATACGTACACCGTCTTTTTTGAAACCATAACCTAATTCTAAAGAAGAAACAGTTTCATTTTGAATATCAGGGTTGATATTGTTTGCAAAGTTCGGGAATACACCGTCGAACAATGGTTGTCTCTTAATGAAGCCAGCGTTGAAGAATACATTGTTAATTTCATCAAAGTTATAGTTTGCACCACCTTTAACGTATCCTCCAGTAAAGCTTGCAACATCACTTGTTACATTTGTCGGTGAATCGAAAAAGTCAAGTCTTTGGTAATCTTGGTTAGAAACACCTACTTGTACAACAGCAGTTAATTTATCACCGTCATCGTACTCTACCATACCATTCACACCTTGCCAGTTTACAATACCGTCATTGTTATAGTCGATTTTGTCACCGTTTTGTCCGATGTTATTGAATGGAGACGCTTTGTAAGTTTCGGTTAAGATTACACCAGTATCTCTGTTTTGGTTACCGGTACTATAATATGCATCTAAGCCCATTAGGTCATTCAATACTCTATAGTGGTAAGCTCTGTAGGCTCTTAAATCAACACCTACACTATAAGTAAATTTCTCAGTCTCATACTTTAAGTTAGAGATAGCACCATACCAGTCGTGAGAGTTTACAGAAGCTCTACGAACCATTACTGCTCTGTTTACATTGTCATTTCTGAATCCGTTAGAACCAATAAGTAGTCCAGCATAAGCTCCTCTACCAG
>CAYFJL010000091.1:0-11118 GCA_964343335.1 uncultured Polaribacter sp.
GTAAGGACCAATTAAAGGCTTCCGCTCGAAACTTCCCACTTGAGATTTTTTATTTACGAAACGGAGATATTCCTCAGTACTTGAGAGATGGTGTTGTTGATATTGCCATTATTGGTGAGAATGTACTGATTGAAAAGGGAGAAGATATCAATTTTGTAGAGCGATTGGGCTTTTCGAAATGTAAAGTTTCTTTGGCGGTTCCGAAGGATGTTGCTTATGACGGCATGGAGTATTTCTCTACAAGAAAGATTGCTACTTCCTATCCGAATACGGTTAAGAAATTCTTCGCCGAAAAAGGCATTTCGGCTGATATTCACATTATTAATGGTTCGGTTGAGATAGCACCGAATATCGGTTTGGCAGACGGAATTTGTGATATCGTTTCTTCAGGGAGTACCTTATTCAAGAATAACTTAAAAGAAGTTGAGGTACTGTTGAAATCAGAGGCGGTATTGGCAGTTTCTCCTCAGATTTCAGAGGAGGCTCAAGCCATCTTAGACAAACTGCAATTCAGAATTAAGTCCGTTTTAAAAGGAAGAAATTCGAAATATGTGTTGTTAAACGCTCCGAATGATAAACTAGAAGAAATCATTAATGTCCTTCCTGGTATGAGAAGTCCGACCGTATTGCCTTTGGCAGAAGAAGGTTGGAGTTCGGTGCACTCTGTGATTAGTAAAGATCAATTCTGGGAAATAATAGATGAGTTAAAAGTGAAAGGAGCAGAGGGAATTTTGGTATGTCCCATTGAAAAAATGGTGTTGTAAGATGAAGGTGATTAAATACCCAAAAAGAGAAGACTGGTCAAGTATTTTAAGTAGGCCTACCCAAACTGTTGATGATATTGAAGCGACAGTAAATCAAATTTTTGATGATGTGAAGAGAAACGGTGATGTTGCCATTTCGAAGTATACCTCGATGTTTGATGGAGTTGAACTTGAGAATTCTTTAGTTTCTGAAAAAGAAATTGAAGAGGCTAGTGCTGCAGTTTCAGAAGAATTAAAAGACGCCATTCGACTGGCTAAATCAAATATAGAGGCTTTCCACACAGCTCAAAAAACTGATAAAGTGTATTTAGAGACTCAAAACGGAGTTTCTTGTTGGCAGGAAAAAAGACCAATTCAGAAAGTGGGGTTGTACATTCCAGGTGGGACAGCCCCTTTGTTTTCAACGGTTTTAATGTTAGCTGTTCCAGCTCAGATTGCTGGATGTCAGGAGATTGTTTTGTGTTCGCCACCAAATTCAGAAGGAAAAATTGCCAATGAGATATTGTTTGCTGCGCAATTATGTGGTGTAACAAAGGTGGTGAAAGTAGGCGGAATCCAAGCGGTAGCTGGTTTGACCTTTGGAACGCAATCTATTCCGCAAGTCTATAAAATATTCGGACCAGGAAATCAGTTTGTAACCGTGGCGAAACAATTGGCAACCAAATTCGGAGTGGCTATTGATATGCCCGCCGGTCCAAGTGAATTATTAGTAGTGGCCGACGATGCAGCAAATCCTGCCTATGTGGCTTCCGACTTATTGAGTCAGGCTGAACACGGAACTGACAGTCAAGTGATCTTAGTGAGTACCTCAGAGAAGCTTGTAGAAGCCGTATCTGAAGAAATCAATAGACAAATTGAAGAATTGCCAAGAGTTGAAATCGCAAAGAAAGCCATTGCGAATTCAAAATCAATTTTGGTAGCTGATGATCAAGAGGCATTGAATCTAATCAACGAATACGGTCCAGAACACTTTATCGTTTGTACACAAAACGATGATTTCTACGTGAATAATGTAATTAATGCTGGCTCTGTATTTATTGGGAATTATACTCCAGAAAGTGCAGGAGATTATGCCTCAGGAACCAATCATACCTTGCCAACGAATGGTTTTTCAAAAGCCTATTCGGGAGTGAATCTTGATAGCTTTACCAAGAGTATTACTTTCCAGAAAATATCAAAAGAAGGAATCCAGAATATCGGTCCGTCTATCGAATTAATGGCAGCTGCCGAAGGATTACAGGCCCACAAAAATGCGGTAACCTTGCGATTAAAGGATTTGGCAAACTAAGTTGAATGATTGAATGAACTAACCATGAAAAATTTTGACTTAGGAAATTTGTTGCGAGAAAACATCAAGCGGATGACCGCTTATTCATCGGCACGAGATGAATTCAAGGATGCTTCGGCCGAAATGATTTTTATCGACGCCAACGAAAACCCTTTTGATACGGGTTTAAATCGTTATCCAGATCCGAAGCAAAGTAAAGTGAAAACGGAGCTTTCGAAGATTAAAGGCATACCATCCTCACAAATTTTGCTGGGAAATGGTTCTGATGAAGTGTTGGATTTAATCTTCAGAGCCTTCTGTGAACCAAAAGAGGACGCAGTAATTGCTTTACCACCAACATACGGAATGTATACCGTTTTAGCAGCAACAAATGATGTGGAACTAATAAACATTCCGCTTACAGCAGCTTTTCAACCGAATACAACTGAGATACTTGACAAACAAAACACAAAGACCAAATTGTTGTTTTTGTGTTCACCAAACAATCCTACATCCAATAGTTTCGAAGCTCAGATTATTGAAGACTTAATCACGAAGTTTGATGGTATTGTTGTGATTGATGAAGCATACATTGATTTTTCCACTGAAGAAAGTTGGGTGAGAAGAATTAATGAGTTCCCGAATTTGATTGTGACACAGACCTTATCAAAAGCTTATGGATTAGCGGGAATAAGACTCGGAATCTGTTATGCTTCCGAAGAAATTATTTCGGTTTTGAATAAAATCAAACCACCATATAACGTCAATCAATTAACGCAAGAAGCGGCTCTAAAAGCTTTGTTGGATCAAAATCGCGTTAGGTCAGAGATTCAACTAATCATTGAAGAAAGAGCCAAACTGGCTGCTGAATTGCCTCAGATTGCTATCGTTAAGAAGATTCATCCATCCGATGCGAATTTCCTATTGGTAGAGGTTGATGATGCCAATAAGCGATATGAACAATTGATTGCCATGGGCATTGTAGTTCGAAACAGAAGCAATCAGTTGTTATGTGACAATTGCCTTCGTTTTACCATAGGAACGGAAGAGGAAAATATAGAATTAGTTAATGCTTTAAAATCATTATAGCATGAAAAAAGTATTGTTTATAGACAGAGACGGAACCCTAGTGATAGAACCACCAATTGACTATCAATTAGATAGTTTTGAAAAGTTGGAGTTTTATCCGAAGGTTTTTCAATACCTCAGTAAAATAGCCAAAGAGCTTGATTATGAATTGGTTTTGGTAACGAATCAAGACGGATTAGGAACTGATAGTTTTCCTGAAGATACCTTTTGGCCTGTTCATAACTTTGTAATGCAATCATTTGAAAAAGAAGGGGTTGTGTTCGGTGAACAAGTGATTGATCGAACGTTTGCAAAAGACAATGCACCAACTAGAAAGCCGAATACAGGTTTGTTGACCGAGTATTTGAATGGTGACTATGACTTAGAAAATTCATATGTGATTGGCGATCGACTAACTGATATTGAGTTGGCCAAAAATTTGGGCGGACAAGGAATCTTTATCAATACCCACCCAGAAGTAGGCGCGGATGAGATTTCCACAAAACGAGAGGAATTAAACGCTTTTATTGCACTTGAAACAGATAGTTGGGAGGAAATTTATGAATTCTTGAAGGTTTCTGACCGAACAGGAAGCATTGAAAGAAATACCAACGAGACGAAGATAAAAATCGACCTGAATCTAGACGGTACGGGAAAAAGCGATATTGATACTGGATTGGCCTTTTTTGATCATATGCTGGATCAAATCGCTCGTCATGGGCAACTCGATTTAAACATCAAGGTAAAAGGCGATTTAGAGGTTGACGAGCACCATACTATCGAAGATACGGCTATCGCTTTGGGTGAAGTCTTTGCGCAGACCTTAGGAAACAAGTTAGGTATTGAACGCTACGGATTTTGTTTGCCCATGGACGATTGTTTGGCGCAAGTAGCCATTGACTTCGGAGGAAGAAACTGGTTGGTTTGGGAAACTGAATTCAAACGCGAAATTATTGGTAAAATGCCTACTGAAATGTTCATGCACTTTTTTAAATCATTCACAGACGGTGCCAAATGTAATTTGAATGTCAAGGCAGAAGGGACCAACGAACACCACAAAATTGAAGCCATCTTTAAAGCTTTTGCCAAGGCGATTAAAATGGCAGTGAAACGCGATGTCGAAAAGATGATATTACCCTCAACAAAAGGAATGTTGTAATGAAGTTGGTCATTATAAATTACGGAGCTGGAAATATTAAAAGCATCCAATTTGCTTTTAAACGACTGGGATTTGATGCAGTGTTATCCAATGATGCAGCCGAAATTAGAAATGCGGATAAGGTAATTTTCCCAGGTGTTGGTGAAGCCAGTTCAGCGATGACGAAACTTCGTGAATCGGGGTTAGATACTGTAATTCCTGAATTAAAGCAACCTGTACTCGGAATTTGCCTTGGGATGCAATTGATGTGCAGGTCTACGGAAGAGGGGAATACAGAAGGATTAAACATTTTTGATGTGGATGTAAAACGTTTTTCAAATGCAGTGAAAGTTCCGCAAATGGGTTGGAATTCCATTCAAGGATTAAAATCAGATTTGTTTAAAGGCGTGGATGAAAACGCATACATGTATTTGGTGCATAGCTTTTATGCAGAAGATACTGATGAATCCATCGCGACTTCCTTTTATGAAAAGAACTATGCAACCGCCATCCAAAAAGGAAACTTTTATGGCGTTCAGTTTCACCCAGAGAAAAGCGGAAAAGTTGGTGAGAAAATCTTAGAAAACTTTTTAAGGTTAGATGGTAAAAGTTAAATGTTAAAAGTGAAATGCTATGAAAAATGAACTAATTAATAGAACCAAATTGTTTGCTTTGGATTGCTGGAAGTTTTGTTTTAAAGTTCCAAAATCAAGAGAATATAATGCTTATGTAAACCAATTAATACGCAGCTCGAGTTCAGTTGGCGCCAATTATAGAGCTTCACAGAGAGCTAAGTCAACAGCTGATTTCATAAACAAATTAAAAATAGTTGAAGAAGAAGTTGATGAAAGTGTTTATTGGTTAGAGATCTTCGAGGAAATTACTTCTGATTTTAACAAAGAGATTCAAGCCTTGAAATCCGAAGGTAAACAGTTATTAGCAATTACAGTTTCATCTATTAATACGGCTAAGAAAAATCAAATGAAAAGCAGAAGTTAAATATTAATAATTGGAAGTAGAATAGTTTCGGTTAATCTCACTTCTAATATTGTACTTTTAAAATTTAATAAATGAGAATTATTCCAGCTATAGATATCATTGACGGTAAGTGCGTTCGATTAACCAAGGGCGACTACAATACCAAAAAAGTATATAACGAAAACCCTCTGGAAATTGCCAAAGCATTCGAAGGTGCTGGTATTGAATATTTGCATGTAGTCGACCTAGATGGAGCGAAAGCGAGCCATATTATCAATTACAAAACCTTAGAATCATTAGCTTCAAATACCAATTTGAAAATAGATTTTGGAGGCGGATTGAAATCTGATGGGGATTTGAAGATTGCCTTTAATTCTGGTGCTAATCAGATAACAGGAGGAAGTATTGCGGTGAAGAATCCAGACATTTTTGAAAAATGGATTCAATTCTATGGAAGAGATAGAATCATTCTTGGTGCGGATTGCAACGATGAAAAGATTGCTGTAAGCGGTTGGCAAGAAGAAAGTGATTTAAATGTGATTCCGTTTATTTCATCATACAAATTAAAAGGAATTGATTACGTTATTTGTACCGATATTTCAAAAGATGGAATGTTACAAGGACCTTCCTTTGATCTGTATGAGCGGATTTTAAAAGAAGAATCAGAAATTAAATTAATCGCCTCTGGAGGAATTTCAGCGTTTGATGAATTGCCAAAACTAGCTGAATTAGGATGCGAAGGAGTGATTATAGGAAAGGCGATTTATGAGAACCGCATTTCTTTGAGAGAGTTGGAAAACTATATTTTAAATTATAATTAGATGTCATTTCGAGGGTTGGTGAAATACCTTTCGACTTCGCTCAAGGTGACAATAGAACTATGTTAACAAAAAGAATCATACCCTGCCTAGATATTAAAAACGGAAGAACCGTAAAGGGTGTCAATTTTGTAAATCTTATTGATGCTGGTGATCCAGTTGAATTGGGTAAGAAATATGCTGAAGTTGGTGCTGATGAATTGGTGTTTTTAGATATCACCGCAACAAAGGAAAGAAGAAGAACCATGCATGATATGGTTTTGAAAGTTGCCGAACAGGTAAACATTCCATTTACCGTTGGTGGCGGAATCTCATCGATTGAAGATGTTGACGATTTGTTGCATTGTGGCGCCGATAAGGTATCTATTAACTCATCGGCAGTGAAACGCCCAGAATTGATCAATGAATTGTCTCAAAAGTTTGGCAGTCAGTGTATTGTGGTGGCCATTGATGCAAAAAAAATAGATGGTATATGGAAAGTTCACTTGGCTGGAGGATCGATTCCTACAGAAATTGATTTGTTTGAATGGGCAAAAGAAGTAGAGGAAAGAGGTGCGGGAGAGATATTATTTACATCCATGAATCACGATGGGACCAAAGGCGGATTTGCAAATGAAGCCTTGGCCAAATTGTCGTCATTGGTAAATATTCCGATTATTGCTTCAGGAGGAGCTGGTTCTATTCAACATTTTGTAGATACATTTACCGAAGGAAAGGTCGATGCAGCCTTGGCAGCTAGCGTTTTTCATTTTGGGGAAATTCCGATTCCGGATTTGAAAAAAGAATTAAAAGAAAACAATATAGAGGTTCGATTATGAATATAGATTTCTCAAAAAATAACGACGGATTGGTTCCAGCAATCGTTCAAGACCAACAAACCAAAAATGTATTGATGTTGGGTTATATGAATCCGGAAGCTTATCAAAAAACCATTGATTCTAAGAAGGTTACCTTCTTTAGTCGAACCAAGAATCGTTTGTGGACCAAGGGTGAAGAAAGCGGTAATTTCTTAGAATTGGTAGATATTAAGTTAGATTGCGACAATGATACTTTGCTGGTTTTTGTGAACCCTGTCGGACCTACCTGTCACACCGGAACAGATACTTGCTGGAGTGAAAAAAATACTGCTCATTACGGATTCCTAACCAAATTGGAAAACACCATCACGAGTCGTGTTGAGAATGCCGATAGTTCAAAATCCTATGTAGCTTCACTCTTTAAAAAGGGAATTAATAAGATTGCACAGAAAGTAGGTGAGGAGGCAGTTGAAACTGTAATTGAGGCCAAAGACAACAACGATGAGTTGTTTTTGAACGAAAGTGCCGATTTGCTATTCCACTATTTGATGCTCTTACAAGCCAAAGGATATCGACTCAATGACGTGGTGGAAGTATTGAAATCCAGAGAAAAAAAATAGTCTCATTGCTGAGACTATTCCCTCACTCATAAGCCAATCTTACTTTTAGACCTGGAAATTGCTCCTGTAAAGCTTTTTCCAATCCAATAATGTGTGCCGCTCCCACGATAACGAGGTTTCTTTGAGTGCCCCTTTGTAGAACTTGCTTTCCAATATTGTTCGCCATTCGTTCGTTCCGCTCGTTCCAATATCTTCTTCCTTGTTTACATCCTTCTGTATCTTCTTTTACATAAGAAAAGGAACTCTGTTTGTGCAATCTTTCCAAGGATTTTCTTTTGTTGGTGTGCTTGCCTAGATTTCCAAAAATAGCGGGAATCATGGCCGCGTTGTAATCTTTTTTGTTGAGTTTGTTTAAGATCACATTATTTCCATTGCTTGTACCTTCCTTCACACATTTGCTCCAACCTTGATGATATTCTTTGTTGGTTCTTTGATCATCCATGTTATACACCTTCTTGTGATGTAACCTTAAGGCCAGTTTGTAAGTCAAATCGCCATCTTCGTGTCGAGTTGGTTTCTTGGAACCCGAAATTCCGTATTTTTTGAGATAGTAATAGTATTCATAATTTCCATTGTCCCTCATATGGGCGTAGTATTGGATGAGCTTATCCAATTGATTTGAATTAAGGTCTTTCAGCGCTATTTGATGTAATTTTTTTATTGCTTCTTTATTGATGGAAGTAGTACGCCGCAATGAATCCGATAGCTTGTAGAAATTCTGATAATTCTTGGACCAACCGTTCTTCAAATAATTCCAACTTAATGAATCATTGGCCATCGGACTCTCTACATAGATTGCATCCGGATTGTATTTCAATGCTTTTTTAAACATAGGTTTGTAACTGTGCTTTACAATTTTTGGAACGGTGTGCATAGTTCCCATCAGGATTATTTCCTGCTCAGTATTTTGGGCAAAAGCTGAATTAAAAAATAGAATTGAAATTAAAAAGGAAGTAAAAATTGCTCTCATAATCATCGTAATTGCGTTTTGTTTTCAATTCAAAACTACGATGGACTAGCGCTATAATTTCAATAATAATCGGGGTTTGGGGTGAAATATTAGCTATTTGTGGTGGAATTAATTATGAATTTCACCTCCTCTTTGTAAGTGTTGGACACAGGGGTGAAATGAGCACCTGACAATTCAAGAAATAATTTATTTTTCTCGGTTTTCCATTGAACGAAATGAAAAGGATTGACTACATAACTCCGATGAACTCGAAGAAGCTCTGGAAAATCATCAGCAATGACAGATAATTTATTTCGAACCAATGATTTTTTAATTTCTTTTCCAGAAAAATAATTGACCTCTATGTAATTATCTGCGGATTGGATGAAAATGAGATCATCAAAAAACAACTTTAATCCGTCATAAGTTCCTTCTCCCGGAATCTCAATCTTCGTTTGTTCTAGCTTTTTTTCCTTGTACTTTCCGAAGCTAAAGCGACCAATAATGACAATGGGAAGAATAATCAAGACGGCAGGAAATAGAATATCGGAAACATAATATCCCAAGCTATAAGGATTAGATTCGCCAATCATAATCACATTTAAGTAATACAATCGGGCGACAATCGAGGCAATCAGTACAAATACTGATAAAAATAATAACTCGCTTAAAATGGTCCAACGATGCTCTGATAGGTTGTTTATGAAACTCTGAAGGGGAATGAATAAACAATAACAAGCTCCACCAATTAGTCCGTAAATCGGCAGATAAATGAGCTTTTCACGATCTCCGAATTCGCTGACATCCAAGGGTTCCGTAAAGTATAAAAAGGAAAAAATCCAGATGCCTAAGCTAATTCCAATAAGGATGTGGTGTCTTACGGAAGGATCAAAAGGATATTTTATTTTCAACAACTTCATTATAATAAAAGTACGAATTGAAAAGGCAAAAAAAAAAGGATCTTGGAAAAGATCCTTCTAATAATAAAATGAAGCAGATTTTAGATTTGACTCATTCCTCCATCGACTTCAATTTCAATACCGTTGATATAAGATGCATCGTCGGAAGCCAAAAATAACGCGGTATTTGCAATTTCTTCAGAAGTTCCAAATCTGCCCATTGGGTTCATAGCTGCAAATCCTTTCCCCATTTCTTCAACCACCTCTGATGGTAATCCCATTTTGTCATAGATAGGGGTAGCAATCGGGCCTGGAGCAATGGAATTCACTCTGATGTTTCTAGACTTCACCTCGATGGTCAATACCCTTGCATAGGCTCTTAATGCACCTTTACTTGCAGAATATACAGCCATATTTTCAAATCCTTTTTGGTGCACAATGGAGCTGGTAAAAAGAATTGTACCTCCATCATTTAAATGTGGTAAGGCTTCTTTTACAGCAATCATAGGTCCTTTTACATTGATATCGAATATTTGATAGTAGTGTTCTGGACTAATATCCATTGTAGGAGTAGGAGGGGCGATACCTGCATTTAAGAATAGGATGTCTATTTTACCAAATGTTTCTACTGCCTTTTTAATGAGATCTTTGTTGTCATCATCATTGGAAACATCCGCTACTACGGTTATAAAATTACCCTGAAGGTCCTTGGTTGCTTCTGCCAATGCAGTCTCTCTTCTTCCGGAGATAACAACTTTTGCTCCGTTTTGTAAAAAGAGTTTGGCGGTGGCTAATCCGATACCGCTATTTGCTCCTGTTATTACTGCTACTTTGTTTTCTAGTTTATTCATGATGTTAAATTTATTTGAAACGTTCGTTCTATTTATAGTTAAAAAAAATTAATATAAGATAGATAATGTAGTTTTTACTAAACTATCTAGTTTTGATCTGTTATCTGTAATCATACTGGTAACTCGTATTCCCTGAAGTGCTGAAAAAAGATAGGTTGCATATTCTTTGGCAGTTCGCTTATAATTGATGTTCCCATTAAGTTGTCCTTTTTTCACTATGGTCTCAAATAGCTCCTCCATTTGATCGCCATTGTGTTCTAAGAAACGTTTGATTCCTTCATCAAGATTGGCCATCTCTGTAGCACAATTACTCAATAAGCATCCGTCTTTTCCAGAATTTACAGCATAATTAAAAATGGCTTCTAGTGCGCTTAAAGGTGTTTTAGAGTCTAAAAGAAAGGACTGAATACTTTGACTTGATTTGTCTTTGTAGAATTTTAAGCTTTCTACATAGATGCCTCGCTTATTTCCAAAGGAATTGTACAAACTAGATCTGTTTAAACTTGTTGTATCCACCAAATCTTGCATAGAAGTGGCATTATAGCCTTTTCTATGAAAGAGATCTGCACATTTATGCAGGATTTCCTCTCTATTAAACAATTCGGTCTTTGGCATTTTATTTGAAATGAAAGGTACAAATATACAATTTATTATGAATTCACCAAAAATGCTTAAAATTCATGTTTTCGATTCCATTTCTACTCTAAAACCGATTCATAATTTGTGATTTTCGATTAGTTACGGAATCTAAATTAAAATCTAGAGGAGATTATCTAGAACTAAAAAGGGTGTTTATCCCCGTCCCATATTTCATCCTTTTAGAGGCTAATTGCCTAGCTTTGGACAGGTTAACAGGACAAAAAAAAATGAAAATATTTTGTGAATTAATTTTATTCTATATATTTGGAGTCCTAAAAACCCCTAAATTATGATTAACAAAGGCTTATCAGAAAAGCACCAATCAGTGTT
>CAYFJL010000092.1:0-11035 GCA_964343335.1 uncultured Polaribacter sp.
TTGTTTCTGCAAGATCTGCAAACCCTGGTATTGACTTTTTACCGTTAACTGTAGATTATAGAGAAAAATTTGCCGCGGCAGGTCGTTATCCAGGCGGATTTATGAAGCGTGAGGGAAGACCTTCTAACGAAGAGATTCTTACCATGAGATTGGTAGACCGTGTATTGCGTCCATTATTTCCAAAAGATTATCATGCTGAGACACAGGTGATGATTCAATTAATGTCTCACGATGAAAACGTGATGCCAGATGCATTAGCTGGATTAGCCGCTTCTGCAGCCATTCAATTATCTGACATTCCTTTTGAAAGTGCAATCTCAGAAGTTAGAGTAGCTAGAATTAACGGTGAGTTCATCATCAACCCAAGCGCGGCGCAATTGGCAGAGGCAGACATCGACTTAATGGTAGGAGCTTCCAAAGATTTCGTAGCCATGGTAGAAGGTGAAATGGATGAAGTTTCCGAAGAAGAGATGGCTGAGGCAATTAAATTTGCTCATGAGGCAATCAAACTTCAATGTGATGCTCAAATTGCATTGGCTGAGGCTGTTGGTAAAAAAGAAACTCGTGAATACGATGGTGAAGCTGAAAATGAAGAATTGAAAGCGAAGATTCACGATGCAGCTTACCAAAAATGCTATGATATTGCAAAGCAGGGTACTTCGAAACAAGAAAGAGGACAAGCTTTTTCTGAAGTAAAGGAGGCTGTAATTGCCATGTTCACTGAAGAAGAATTAGAAGAATACGGAGATTTAGTTGGTAAATACTTTGGCAAAGCTCAAAAAGCTGCTGTAAGAGATTTAACCTTAAACGAAGGATTGCGTTTGGATGGTAGAAAGACTACTGATATTCGTCCGATCTGGTGTGAGGTTGATTATTTACCACGTGCTCATGGTTCTTCAATCTTTACAAGAGGAGAAACACAAGCATTGGCAACAGTTACTTTAGGTACTTCTAGAGATGCCAACATGATTGATTCTGCTACATTACAAGGTGAAGAGCGTTTTTACTTACATTATAACTTCCCTCCATTCTCAACAGGTGAAGCTAGACCTTTAAGAGGTACTTCAAGAAGAGAGATCGGTCACGGAAACTTAGCTCAAAGAGCTTTAAAAGGAATGGTTCCAGAAGACTGTCCGTATACCGTAAGAGTTGTTTCTGAAGTATTGGAATCTAACGGTTCGTCTTCAATGGCAACAGTATGTTCTGGTACAATGGCTTTAATGGATGCCGGTGTTCAATTGAAAAAACCTGTATCTGGTATCGCCATGGGTCTTATTTCTGATGGAGATCGTTATGCGGTATTATCAGATATCTTAGGTGATGAAGATCACTTGGGTGATATGGACTTTAAGGTAACGGGTACTGCAGATGGTATTACAGCTTGTCAAATGGATATTAAAATCAAAGGTCTTTCTTATGAAATCTTAGTAAAAGCATTAATGCAAGCTAAGGACGGAAGACTTCATATTTTAGAGAAATTGACAGACACCATTGCTCAACCTAATGAAACCGTGAAAGCGCATTCTCCAAAAATCATTATGGAAAGAATTCCGAATGAATTGATTGGTGCATTCATTGGTCCTGGTGGTAAACATATTCAAGAGTTACAGAAAGAAACAGAAACTACAATTGTAATTAATGAAGACCCTGTAACTGAAGAAGGTATCGTTGAGATTTTAGGTACCAATCAAGATGGTATTGACAAGGTGTTAAAGACCATCGAGTCTATGATGTTCAAACCTGAAAAAGGTTCTGTATACGAAGTGAAAGTGATCAAGATTTTAGATTTTGGTGCGGTTGTAGAATATACGGAAGCTCCAGGTAATGAAGTATTGTTACACGTAAGTGAACTAGCTTGGGAAAGAACCAACGCCGTTACGGATGTTGTGAATCTTGGCGATGTACTCGACGTGAAATACTTCGGTATTGATCCTCGAACTAGAAAAGAAAAAGTTTCTAGAAAAGCGATTCTTCCGAAACCAGAAGGTTATGTTGCTAGACCACCAAGAGATAACAATCGTGGTAGAGATAACAGAGGTCGAGACAATAGAAATAGAGACAATAGAGGTCCAAGAAGAGAAAAGAAGGAAGAATAATATTCTTTCACTTTTAGATACTAAAAAGCGTCATTAATCATGACGCTTTTTTTATTTTTATGCTCCTCTTTACACAACATGAATTCGAAGCGTTATACATATCTTTCTTTAGGCTCTAATATTGGAGATAAACTCGAGAATCTTCAACTTGCCATAGACAAAATCGCGCTGAGAATAGGAACTGTGGAAAAAATCTCTTCAGTTTATCGAACGGCTTCATGGGGTTTTGATTCGGAGGACTTTTTCAATATCTGCATCCAAGTTTCTACTTTATTAGAGCCACAAGCTCTTTTAAATTCAATGCTTGAAATTGAGCGAAATTTAGGTCGCAAGCGAAAGCAAAGTGACTCCTACGAGAGTAGAACGATAGATTTGGACATCCTTTTTTATGATAACGAAATTATTATTTCTGAAGGTCTTCATATTCCACATCCGCGAATTCTTGAACGTAAATTTGTGCTAGCTCCGCTTGCTGAAATCGCCGAGTTTTACATCCATCCAGTGCACAAACGAACTATTGCCACTTGTTTACACAACTGCAAGGACCCGTCAGAAATTGAACGTTTGGATCTTACTTTACAAAGACCAATTCCTTTATCTGAAAAGTACAATTACATAGCCATTGAAGGAAATATCGGTTCGGGGAAGACCTCTTTAACCAAAATGTTATCAGAGAAGTATAATGCAAAAACGGTTCTTGAAAGATTTGCTGATAATCCTTTTTTACCTAAGTTTTATTTGGATAAGGAACGCTATGCCTTTCCTTTAGAGATGAGTTTTCTAGCGGATCGATACCAACAATTAAGTGAAGATCTGGCCCAATTGGATTTATTTAAAAACTTCGTAGTTTCCGATTACTATATTTTTAAATCTTTAATCTTTGCGCAAATCACCCTTCACAAGGACGAATTGTTTCTATATCGAAAGATGTTTGATATTATGTATAAAGAAATTACAAAACCTGATTTGTACGTTTACTTATACCAAAACACAAAGCGATTACTAGAAAATATCAAAAAGAGAGGACGTTCTTACGAGCAAAACATAGAGGCTGAGTATCTTCAAAAGATACATGACGGATATAAGAATTTCATCGATTCGCAACGAGATCACATGAACATTCTAGTATTGGATGTCTCCGATTTGGACTTCGTTTCAAGCAAAGAGGATTTCGAAGAAGTCCTTCAAAAAATAAACTAGAATTATTGCTTTAGATCTAATTTCTCAGCGAAATAATCGCAGAAATCTCTCATGGTAGCACTCATCTTATCATCGTTGGTAGCTCTTTCAAACGTATCTGCCATGGCCACCAAAGTTTGATGATAAAATTGCTTCATTTCATCCACGGGCATGTCCTTGGTCCAAAGATCCATGCGAAGTGTATCTTTTTTGTTATGATCCCAAACAGAAACCATAATTGCCTTAGAAAATTCGTTTTCTATGCCTCCATCCTTAGCCGTCCAAGATAATTCTTCAGGCACTCGGTTTTCATCGAGTCCGACGGTAATTGTGATATCAGAAGTGTGTTTTACTGCCATTATTTCCTTGGTTTATAATTAGACTCTTCGAAGAGTTTAATAGGATCTTTTCTTAAAATTTCCTGCAAAGATACGTCATTATTTCTGTGATAAGACCTCACAATTTGCCAACCAATCCAAGCTCCGATTCTACCAGGAGAACGGTTATCGGTCTGTGCGTAAAATTTTGAGAATGGGGCGGTTTCTAAAAACCGTTTGTTTAAATCGCTCTTGGTAGAAAACAGTAGTTCATTTTCAATAAAAAAAGCCCATATTTCTTGCTCATTGTCTATGGCCCAATTGAATTTTTCAGAACTATATCCAATTTTAATGGCATCATTAACCTCAGGCAAATACTTATCTAAAAGAAATAGTTTCTTTCCTTCTATAACCATTTTAGCAACAAAGGATCTTTGTTTCACTGGGGATACTTGCTGACTAACAAAGGTATTAGCTACATCTACAACCAATCGTTCTTTTGTATTATTCTGTCTGATATAACTAGGAAAATTCTGATAAAAAGGATGATTACTACCCAAATAGGCATCAAGGGAAATTAGTAGCAATTCATTGGTAAGAATAACTCTGTTATCGTAATCGATATTGGTTAATAGCGTAACTATTTTCGGAGCTTTGAAATCAGAGTTGTAATATTTAATATGTTGAAAAAGTTTTTTTAATTCCAGCTCTTGCTCGGAGAAGTCCTTAAAAACTTTCTGACTTTCTGAAAACAAATCAACTTCATCTATATTCGAAATTTTCTCTAAGGCGATACTGTCGGTAAAACCACCTGGAAACAGAAATGGATATTTGGTTCGCAATTCTTTTAAATTATCACCTCCATTATCATAGAATTCCTGCTCAAATCTGTCCACTCGCATGCTAATATCAACTCCGGAAACATCAACCTTTTTTTGGTTTTCCGATGTACAGGAAATCAATAATACAATTGAAGCGAAAACAATAAATAATACTCTCATTTACTTTGTATCTTAGTATCTCAATTGAAACGTGTAAAAATACTAATTTAGTTTATCTATGAAGACAGAAAAGGTAATTGACCATATTGTACAATGGATGAAGGACTATGCAGAAAAGAGTAACATCAACGGATTTGTTGTTGGTGTCTCTGGAGGAATTGATTCGGCTTTAACCTCAACTTTATGTGCTAAAACAGGTTTACCGACCATGTGTTTGGAAATGCCTATTCATCAAGCTGAAAGTCAAGTCACCAGAGCGTTAAATCATATTGATTGGTTGCAAGAAAACTTTAGCAATGTGCATATGACCAAAGTAAATCTAACTCCGGTTTTTGATAGTTTGGTTGCCTCCTTACCTCCCGTTAAAAACGAAGAGGATCGTTTTATGTCATTGGCAAATACACGCGCCAGATTACGAATGACAACCTTATACTATTTTGCTGCTTTGCATGGCTATATTGTTGCTGGTACCGGAAATAAAGTGGAAGATTTTGGCGTTGGTTTTTATACCAAATATGGTGACGGTGGTGTGGATATCAGTCCGATTGCAGATCTTATGAAGTCAGAAGTTTACGAATGCGCTCGATTTTTAGGCGTTAATAATGAAATATTGGTTGCAGCTCCAACAGACGGACTTTGGGGTGATGATAGAACTGATGAAGATCAGATTGGTGCTTCTTACGATGAACTTGAATGGGCGATGAAAATGCAAGATGAAGGAAAAACTCCGCAAGAATTTTCTGGTCGAGAAAAACAGGTATTCGAAATTTACCTCAGGTTCAATCGAGCGAATCAACACAAAATGCTACCGATTCCGGTCTGTGAAATTCCAGAAAGTTTAAAATAAATTAGAAGAAGCAATTATTCTTTTAATTCGGATCATCGATCTTCTTTTGGAAGCCTTTGTTATTTCAAAGGGAATCAGAAGAAAGATTGGAATGATTTTAAAAAGTCCAAATATCTTTTTCATTGTCAAATTTTGCTTATCCTAAAATAAGCAATTATTTGATACACTTTGATTGAAAGTTGAGTGGGTTAAAAACTATACTACCCGATTTAATTTCAGATATAGTTTCTTTTTAAGGTCGATATAACTTTTTACGATTTCAAGATCAATCGCCTCGTTTTTGTCTTGCATTAATTCATCCACCTTCTTGGAAATCAAGACTCGACGTAAGTTGTAAACCGCATCGACCACTAGCTTTGGGAGAATCTCCTTGGCTTCGGTCACATAAATATTTTTACTCTCCCAATTACTTAACTGATACCGTTCCTCATCCATAACAATAGAAGTAACATTGTTTACGACATCTGGATTCGAATGATTCATCAACTTTTTAAAATCGATTTGCTTGGATTGATTCAATTGATGAATCAGTTCAGCATATATTTCTTGAAAAATAGAATTGGAAAATTCAATTTCATCCTCATGCAAATGCAAGTAAATTTCCTCTGAAACTGGATTTTTATAACTTCTTTTCGATAACTTCTCTTTACCTGCCTCATCGACTTCGACAACGTCTTCGGTAAAATCAACCTCTTCGTTTCCGTACACCAATAAAATTCGAATGATTTCTTTTTCCAGTATCGATAGCTCATCAATTTTCTCAGGCTGGATTTGAGGTTTTTTTAGAACTTCAAATGGTGGTATGTTTTGTGGTCGGCTTTGAGAAGCTTCCCGCTGTTTCTTTGATGAAATTTGTGCCAATTCGCTGTACAAGACCTGTTCTGAAATATCCAAAATTCGAGAGCAATCTTTTACATAAACCTCTCTTTGGATTCCATCTGGAATCTTCGAAATACTCACCACAATCTCCCGAATTACCGCAGCCCTTTTTATCGGATCATTCGCTGCATCTTTCAGCAATAAGGATACTTTAAAATTGATGAAGTCCTTGGCTTCTGCAGCAAGAAAAGCTTCCAACTCTGAAGTCGAATGTTTTTTGGCAAAACTATCGGGATCATCCCCATCTGGGAACTGAACTACTTTCACATTCATTCCTTGCTCGAGTATCAGATCGACTCCACGTAAAGACGCTCTAATTCCGGCATCGTCTCCATCAAAAAGAACAGTTATATTTTTGGTTAAGCGATTGACAATTCGGATTTGATCGGGTGTCAAAGCCGTACCAGAAGAAGCTACTACATTTTCAATTCCAGATTGATGAAAAGAAATCACATCTGTATATCCTTCAACCAAAAAGCAATTGTCTTTTTTCGCTATTTCTTTCTTAGCATGGTAAATTCCATATAAGACTTTACTCTTATTGTAGATGTCACTTTCCGGAGAATTGACATACTTCGCCATTTTCTTGGAACTCGTGAGAATTCGACCACCAAAGCCCAAAACCCTACCCGACATCGACTGAATAGGGAACATTACTCTACCCTTGAAACGATCAAAATTTGAATTCTCTCTGGCGATTGTCAAACCAGTGGCTTCCAAATATTTCAGTTGATATCCCTTATCAAGAGCTGTCTTTGTAAAGGCATCCCATTCATCCAAACAATAGCCCAATTCAAACTTACGTATGGTTTCTTCAGTAAAACCTCTCTCCTTGAAATAGGACAGTCCGATGGCTTTTCCTTTATCTGAATTAAATAAAATATCTTGAAAGTACTCTTTGGCATAATTAGACACCAAAAACATACTCTCGCGCTCGTTCTGAAGTTGCTTTTGCTCGTCAGATTGCTCTGTCTCTTCGATATCAATATTATACTTCTTCGCCAACCATTTGATAGCCTCCGGATAGGAATAATGCTCATGTTCCATCAAAAAGGAAATCACGTTTCCTCCCTTTCCAGAAGAAAAATCTTTCCATATTTGTTTGACTGGAGATACCATAAAAGAGGGTGTTCTTTCTTTGGTAAACGGACTTAGACCCTTGAAGTTACTTCCCGACTTTTTCAGTTGTACAAACTCACCAATCACCTCCTCAAGACGAGCAGTTTCGAAAACACGATCTATGGTTTGTTTGGTTATCATAGTGAAATGTAGGATCACAAATATAGGAATTCAACAGATTCCTTCTGCTGAAAAACTAATGTTCCAAAAAATTAAAATTTGAAATTCTTAAGAGGCTGCTCTTAACTTCTTCAAGGTGGAATTTGTCAACTTCGCTGCGGCGTATTCTTTGGTCACCTTTAGTTCTTTTTCATCAGAACTGGGCAGTTCAAACATCGCGTCGGTAAGAATGGCCTCACACAAAGAACGAAGCCCTCTGGCTCCAAGTTTGTACTCAATAGCCTTCTCAACAATATATGCTAACGCTTCTTCCTCGATGATGAATTCAACATCATCCATTCCGAAGAGTTTTGTGTACTGTTTGATGATGGAATTTTTGGGTTCCGTTAAAATTGATCGAAGCGTCTTCGCATCCAATGGATTCATAAAACTAAGCACTGGCAATCTTCCAATGATTTCTGGAATCAAACCAAACTCTTTTAAATCAGCCGGAATGATGTATTGCAATAAATTATCCTCATCAATCTTATCCTCTTCAATAGAAGCACTGAATCCGACCGCTTGCATATTCAATCGTTTGCTTATGGTTCGCTGAATTCCTGAAAAAGCACCACCAGCAATAAAGAGAATGTTCTTGGTGTCTACCTCAATGAATTTCTGCTCGGGGTGCTTGCGTCCTCCCTTCGGAGCCACATTCACCTGCGCACCTTCCAGTAGTTTCAACAAAGCTTGTTGAACACCTTCTCCGGAAACATCTCGGGTAATGGATGGATTATCTCCTTTACGAGCTATTTTATCAATCTCATCAATAAAAACAATACCTCGTTCGGCTTTGGCTACGTCGTAGTCTGACGCCTGTAATAAACGACTTAAAATACTCTCTACATCTTCACCCACATAACCAGCCTGAGTTAATACAGTAGCATCAACAATGGCAAAAGGAACGTTTAACATTTTAGCAATGGTTTTGGCAACCAAGGTCTTTCCTGTTCCCGTTTCACCGACTAGAATGATGTTGCTCTTTTCAATTTCAACCTCATTGTCGTCTTGGGTTTGTAGTAATCGTTTGTAGTGATTGTAAACCGCAACCGACATGGCTTTTTTGGTCTGATCTTGACCAATAATATATTGATCCAAAAAGGATTTGATCTCTTTTGGTTTCTTTAAAACCAATTCGCTTGACAAAGCGTTGGATTGGGATTCAGAAATTTCTTCTTGGACAATACCATGAGCTTGCTCAATACATTTATCGCATATGTGAGCTTCCATACCTGCGATCAGTAAATCGGTTTCTACCTTTTTACGTCCGCAAAATGAACATTCTAAATCCTTATCCTTACTCATAAATTAGTGTCTACTTAATACTTCGTCTACCATACCGTAGGCCTTTGCTTCATCGGCTTTCATCCAATAATCACGATCAGAATCGTTGTGCACTTTTTCAACAGTTTGACCCGAATGCTTGGCGATGATGGCATACAATTCATCCTTCAATTTCAAGATCTCTCTCGCTGTAATTTCGATATCTGAAGCTTGACCCTGAGCACCACCCAATGGCTGGTGAATCATCACTCTTGAATGAGGCAATGCACTTCGTTTCCCTTTTTCCCCTGCACACATTAAAACGGCACCCATGGAAGCTGCCATTCCTGTACAGATAGTTGCAACATCTGGTTTGATGAATTGCATGGTATCATAAATACCCAATCCAGCATACACGCTTCCACCAGGTGAATTGATGTAAATAGAGATGTCTTTGTTCGCATCCACACTTTCTAAAAATAACAATTGTGCTTGGATGATATTGGCAACTTGATCGTTAATAGCGGTTCCCAAGAAAATAATTCTATCCATCATTAAACGTGAAAAAACATCCATCTGAGTAATATTCATCTGGCGTTCTTCCATGATGTATGGGGTTAAACTACTTGTGATTTTATTGTAATAAAGGCTACTAATTCCGTGATGTTTGGTAGCGTATTTTTCAAACTCGTTTTTGTAATCCATCTTTATTTCGTCATTTATTATGTAAAGATACTAACTATTCTTTTAATGAATCATTGCTTTATATCGCTAAAAAAACCTGAATTGAATTCAGGTTTTTAATATGATTTGCTACTTCTTATTTGTAGACCTCTTTGATGAAATCTTCGTAAGTAACTTCTTTTGTTTTGAAGTCCATATTCTCTTTAAAGAAGGTCAGTAATTTCTGTGAAATTAACTGAGATTGAAGTTTTTGAGCTTCATCTTGATTGGTAAGAACTCGACCAGCAATGTCATTTAATTCTTGTTCTTCCGGATTCAAATTACCGAATTGTGCCATTTGGGCTTTGATGAATCCTTTGGTATAGTCCATCAACTCAGCATAATCAACTTTGATGTCGTTATCTTTCATCAACTTCCCTTCAATTAATTGGTAACGTAAACCTTTTTCAGATTTTTCGTATTCCTCACCTGCTTGCTCTAAGGTCAATTCTTTTTCGCCTGCAGATTGAAGCCACTTTTTCAAGAAGTCTGCGGGAAGATCAAACTTGGTATTCTCGATCAAATATTCGGTTACAGCATTTAATAACTGCTGATCTGCTTGTTGCTGAAATTGTTTCTCAGAATCTTCCTTGATTTTTTCTTTCAACTCAGTCACGGTACTTACAGATCCATCTGGAATTAATTTGTCAAACAATTCTTTATCTAAATCTGCTAATTCAATGGTAGAAACCTCCTCAATGGTTGCGGTAATCTTAACATTCAACCCTTCTGCATCCTCTTTAGAAACCCCTAAAACATTTTGAAGTTTAAAATCATCATTGAACAAACCTTTGGTTTTTAGCTCAATAACATCTCCTACCTTCTTACCCATTAATTTCTTAGGGTTGGTTTTTCCTTTGATATCTTTTAAAGAAAACGTTGATTTCTTCTCAATTTCTTTCTCTTCGTTTACGAAAGTTGCAGTGATATTCGCACCTTCTTCAACCGCCTCAAGAGTTTTCATTTTACCATATCTAGAACGAAGATTGGTTACTTCTTCCTCAATCAACTCATCCGTAGAAACTACCTTATACTGAGTAATTTTCTTCTTTGGCTTTAGATTAATTTCAAATTCAGGTGCCAATCCAAGCTCGAACTCGAAAGAAAATGCATCAGCATCCCAATCAAAATCTTCTTTCACAACTGGCAATGGATTTCCTAGGATATCCAACTTCTCCTCTACTAAAAATTTATTCAATGATTCTTGAAGCAATTTGTTCACTTCATCAATCATAACTGATTTTCCGTATTGCTTTTTAACCATTCCTAAAGGCACGTGTCCTTTTCTAAAACCAGGAATGTTTGCTTTCTTACGGTAATCATTCAATACTTCGGTAACCTTGTCTTGGTAATCTTCCGCTGCGATATCAACTTTTACAACGGCATTTAAAGCATCAACATTTTCTTTAGTAATATTCATTTTAGATTCTTTGAAATTGGCTGCAAAATTAA
>CAYFJL010000093.1:0-10986 GCA_964343335.1 uncultured Polaribacter sp.
AAAGTTAAAAAACAAAGCTTAGCTAAAAAAATAAAAGCTCGTGTAAACGAGCTTTTATTTTAATACAAAGGTTTGAATTTGTTCGGATTATACTCATGCATAATCGCGTAAATTTTTTCAAAAATATCTTCTGCAGACGGTTTAGAGAAGTAATCTCCATCCGTGCCATATGCAGGTCGGTGAGCTTTGGCAGTTAGCGTCGCAGGTTTGCTATCTAGGTATTTATAGCCTTCTTGGTTCTCTAATACCTCTTGCATAATGTAGGCCGAAGCACCACCCGGAACATCTTCATCTACAATCAATAACTTGTTTGTTTTTTTGATGCTTTCTACACATTCTTTGTTTAAATCGAAGGGTAATAAACTTTGAACATCAATAATTTCAATATCGATACCAACCTGAGTTAATTCTTTGGCGGCTTCTTCCACCACACGCAAAGTTGATCCATAGGAAATAACAGTCATGTCTGCTCCTTCCTTGATGGTTTCAATAACACCCAATGGCGTTTTGAATTCTCCAAGATTGCTTGGTAAAGCTTCTTTTAATCGATAACCATTCAAACACTCCACAATAATAGCTGGGTCATCTCCTTCCAATAAGGTATTGTAGAAACCTGCTGCTTTGGTCATGTTTCTTGGAACTAATAAATGCATTCCTCTTACCAAATGCATAATTCCGCCCATTTGAGAACCTGCATGCCAAATACCTTCCAATCGATGACCTCTCGTTCGAACAATTAAAGGAGCTTTTTGCTTCCCGAAACTTCTGTATCGAAGTGTTGCCACGTCATCACTCATGATTTGAAGTGCATATAGCAAGTAATCCAAATACTGAATTTCAGCAATGGGTCGAATTCCCCTCATGGCGAGTCCGATTCCTTGTCCGATGATGGTTGCTTCACGAATCCCCGTATCGGTAACGCGAAGATCTCCAAATTTTTCTTGAAGGCCTTCCAGTCCTTGGTTCACATCGCCAATGTATCCTGCGTCTTCACCAAATACAACCACGTTGTTGTGTTTGCTCATGATGGCATCGAAATTGTCACGCATTACGATGCGGCCGTCGACCATTTTCTTTCCCTCGTCATACTTCGGTGCAATTTCCTTTACGTTTAAAGGACTTTGGGCCGATTCGCTGTAGAGCTTGGCGGAGTATTCTAAATGCGCTCTTTCAAAGTTGGTCTCAATGAATTGAATCAATCTATTTCTATCGTGGAAATTTTCATTTCGCAACATGCGAAGTGCTTTTCTAGCCGTGCTAAAAACATCTTTTTTAGACGGTTCAGTAATCTTATTGAGATCACTGTATAATTTCCGAATGAAAGCTCCATTTGAGCTCTTTTCTTCACAGTTTTTAAGAATGGCAACTAGATTGTCTGAAAGCTCTTTGATGTCACCAATAAAGGCGCTCCAAGCATTTCTTTTTGCTGTTGCTACTTCTTTTTTCGCTGTTTTTTCTAAAAGAATTAATTCTTCTTCATTCTCTACAAAACGCAAGGTCTCGCCATTTTCGTTTTGCAATTCGAAGTCAAGAATCCACTCACGCATTTTCGCAATACAATCGTGTTCTCTTTCCCACTCTAAACGTTCTTTGTCTTTGTATCGCTCGTGTGATCCTGAAGTTGAATGACCTTGAGGTTGAGTTAATTCTTTCACATGGATTAACACAGGAATGTGTTGTTCTCTTGCAATTTTTGCAGCTTTCTGGTATACATCCATTAATTGAACATAATCCCATCCATTAATTACGAAGATTTCGTAACCATCTGCCTCATTATCTCTTTGGAACCCTTTTAAGACTTCCGATATATTTTCTTTAGTGGTCTGGTATTTGGCTGGTACAGAAATTCCATAGTCGTCATCCCAAACGCTAATGATCATTGGTACCTGTAAAACACCAGCAGCGTTGAAAGTCTCAAAAAATAAACCTTCACTAGTACTAGCGTTACCAATGGTGCCCCATGCTACCTCATTTCCGTTTTTAGAGAACTTCGGATAGTTGGCCAATGATTTTTCATCTCGGTACAATTTCGAAGCTTGCGCCAAACCTAACAATCTTGGCATTTGTCCAGCTGTAGGAGAGATATCAGAGCTCGAGTTGTACTGGTTGGTTAAATCCTTCCAAGATCCATCATTATTTAAACTATGTGTTGCGAAGTGACCTCCCATTTGTCGTCCTGCCGACATCGGATCTGCTTCAATGCTCGTGTGTGCATACAATCCTGCAAAGAATTGTTGGGCATTCAACTCACCAAGGGCCATCATAAAGGTTTGGTCTCGGTAATATCCGGAACGGAAATCACCTTTTTGAAAGGCTTTGGCCATGGCTAGTTGCGGAACTTCTTTTCCGTCTCCGAAGATTCCGAATTTTGCTTTTCCAGTCAAAACCTCACGTCTTCCTAACAAACTACATTCACGACTAATGCGTGCAATCTTGTAGTCTTGTAAAACTTCTTTTTTAAAGTCTTCAAAAGTTAGTTTGGACGAATTCGCAATTGTTTCTTGATGGAGCATTTTTCACCTGATTTTTATAGAATGCAAAGATAGTTTTTTTAGTTGATATTTAAAAATATAAGAAAATATTAAGAATATGCTAAATTTTACCTTTTTTTAACAATTTAAATTCAATTATCCGTAAAAATAAGCTTCTGAATTGTCAATTAGAAGACACCGCGTCTAATGAAGTTAAAAATAGCTTCAAACTGAGTGGTGAAAGTAAAACGAATACGTTCTCCGTAGCCTGGTTGAGAGATTTCCCAACCATTATTGGAGTAGAGTGGAAAATACACTTCCAAAATATTGTGGACAAAATTCAATCGAATACCATTGTTGTACCCAAAAAACACCGGATTGTTTCGATTCTTAAGAAAGGCTACATCATTATAAAACTCGACCCATTTCCATAAACCAATACTTGAGTTGAAAGCGATCATGTACTGGTTTGCGAAGCGCGTTGGTAATACTGATTTAAACCCTCCTTCCGCTATAATAAATTGTTGACTGAATATTCCAGTATCTTCCGACCTTCCGAAGTAATCGAGTTGGAAGAGGTAATCATTACTAAAATCCAGACCAAAACTAAAATAATCGCTAGTGGTGCGGTTGTTTAAAAAGGTTCCTGCAAATAGACGGAAATCCAATTGAGTATCAGTTTTTGTTAAAGCGCGATAACGAATATCCGCTGCCAGCTTTGAGAAATTTCCAGCATACTCAAAACTGAAATTATATCGTACTTCATCAATGATGTTCGGATCAATATAATTATAATTCAAACTAAAGACAGAATAGGTGTCTTCGTCAGAACGCACATTACCAGGAAGGATATCCTTATCAATGTTTACTACTCGGGCCACAAGATTTTCATAGGTGGCACTGCGAAGCGATTTGCGCTTAAATTCCATGTTTACAAAAGGAATTAACGATCGATAAGATAAATTCGGAGCATAGTCGAAAGTCAATCCAGTAATTCCATAGCGTAACCTGTAGATGTTTGTTTTTTCAAAAAACTGATTGTAGATGAATGCGAAACTACCAATGATGTTTTTGCTCTTTGTTGCATACGCAGGAGCTACCGTGAATTCAAAGTTCTTTCGAATGATTGGTCTGTTGTGAAACTTAGTGCTTAAAATTAAACCGTTGTAAAGGTTGAAACTTACTTCTGGTTGGAAAAAGATTTGATTGTAATAGGGGTCCTCAATATCCTTCATTAAGGTGAACTTCAAAGGCTTATTGAATATTTTTTTCTCCAGGCTTTTCCAATTATCACTTGTCTTTAGCTCGGGGTAAAGATTCTCGTAGTTCAGTGCAACTTTATTGCTCTTCCCCTTCGGCATCTTCACTGTAGCTGTATCCTTAATATCGGTCACCCATTTTTTTGTAATTATGTTGCGATCATTTAAAGCATAAAGCAGCACAGGGGCAGTAAAATTTCGTTTGTTTTTGACCAATACGGAAATGCTATCATTTTCTTCGGAAACCGATTTAATGGTGTAATCAATTTTTTTATTGGTCTGGATAAAGTCATTGAAAAACCAATCAAGATCCTTAGTGGTTTTTGACCGAATAATATCTTCAAAAGCTTTTGAACTGGTTAAATTCAATTGGTTCTTGTAATAGTATTCTTGTATACTTTCATTAAAGGTTGAATCCCCTACAAATGCCTTTAGGTAACGAAATCCTAATCCGGATTTGTACTTGTTGGCAATTTTCATATTAAAATTGGAAAGCGAGTCAACAGGTGTTGTTAAGGCCTGGTCTAAAAATCGAGTCGATATGAACTGATGGGCCAAATGGTATTTGTCATTGTATTTGGCTTTGGCAAGATTATAGGTTCTTACCAACCAGTAATCTGAAATTTTACCCAATAATTTTTTATCGGCATAATAGCGCTCTACATATTCGAGCATTAAATAGTTTTGCAATCCGTCTAAGAACCAATGATCGTCTCTTGTATTCAATAAAAAGGTGTTCTTTAAAAATTGATATGAAATAGCCTTAAACATATTCATGTCCCAATTAAATCGATCTTTAAATGGACTCAGAAAACTGGGTAATTGATTCAATCCATACACCGGATTTTTCGCTTGAGTAGCTTCATCAATGTACAATTCTTTATACGGATACTTGCCTAAATATTCTTGAATGAAAGAAACATGTCTTTCTAAAATGCTCTCACAATCTTCTGTATGAATACCCTCATGTGGTACATCTGAATAAATGTTTAATTGATTGGTTTTGAAAGTTTTGAATTGTTTTGCCGGATTGATACTCAGTATCACATCGGTCTTTTCTTTACCGACAATCACATAGTTTTTCTGATCATTAGCTTCGGATTCGTACTGATATAAATTACTTTCTAGAAAGTAGTTGTTCGGAATCTCGAGTTCAATGGTAAAATCAGTTGGAGTTTCATACAAATCATTGAGATTGAGATTACTCATCAACTGCCACTCCGTGTCGAAAACGGCTGGTGCTAAATACCAATATCGCAAGTGATAACCCGAGTCAGTTTTACCGTAGGCAGTAAACTTGGAATTCTGAATTTTTACTGTGTAAGTGATATTGACCAACAGGCTATCCTTGGGTTGTAATCCTTCCTTCAATTGAACTTCGAGAACATCAACTTGATCTTCCTTTTCGTAAAAATCGACAGCTTCGTAATTGATGGTCAGGTTTTTAAAGGTTGTAAATCCACGATCTTCTTCCTTGGCAAAGTAAAGTTGCTTTTTAAAGTCCTCTACCAAACGTTTTGCAAGGGGCGTTTTGTTGTTCTTAAAGCTATTGGGCCAGTTGTGGAAATAGATTTTATCCAGCACAGCATCTGAAGTGTTGAAAAACTTCGTTTCCTGTTGAATGTAAAGAAGGTCTTTGGTTACATCTAAACTGGCCTTTATTTTGCTTTGATTCACTTGTGCTTGACACAGGCTAACGCAACATAAAAGGCAGATAAATATGTAACGGAATTGTCTCAATTAGATTTTGATGAATTTAATTGGAGACGAGGTTCTTGATTTTAGGTAATATAATCCTTTCGCCAAAGAACTGATGTCAATGGATACCTGTTGCGTTGATGTTTGAATTTGCTGTACCACTTGTCCAAGTTGATTGTAAATCATCAATTTGTTCGTTGGGCTTTGTAAATTCAATTTGATATAATCAGACGAGACGTTAGAACCCATAAATGTTACTTGATTGAAAGTTTCAATAGATAAGGTGTTTGTCGGACTTTCAATCTCTAAGTAAATCGGTAAGTGATCACTAAAGTTGTACAAAGCATTTCTAAAAGAAGCAGTGTAAGTACCTGAGCAATTGCTGTCATTCACATTTCCATTATAGCAATTTCCATTGTTTCCAACAGTCTTGTAACTGTTGTTCACGTAATACAAGCTTGAACTTGTTGTAAAGTTGTTAGATAGCATAATGTAATCAAAACGATCGTCCATGCCACCACCTGAACCTTCACCATTCAAACCACTACTCACTCTAGTAGATTGCGAATGTACATCGGCAAAACCGCTGTTATTGTAAAAATATTGACGATAAGGCGAATCGAAACGATTGTTGAAATAGAACGTGGCATCAGCTCCGTTTGGTAGGGTTGGGCAAGGTCTGTTGATTGGGTCAATCATTCGGATAGGATTGTTCGAATCAATGATTTCTTGATATCCTACTTCATTGGTTGTATAGAAGTTAAAATCACCCGCAAAAATCACATAGCTATTGGCACTGATGGTACTTAAATCAGCCACGAACTTCTCGGCCGATTCCAATCGTTTGCCTCGGTCTGAAACACCTGAAGAGGCTTTCAAGTGAGTGACGTATACCACAATTCGTTGCGGATTTGTATCTACATCCACCGTATTCAGTTTAAAGGTATATCGATTGATATCTCTTGTTTCAGTATAAATTGCTTTACTACTTTCTAATACCAATTTCTTCGAGTTGTAATAGGCCATTTGGAGGAGATCCGAAGCCGGAGACACGGCGCTTCTAAACGGAGCTTTTTGAAAATCGGCGTTGTGAGGTAAAATAGCATTGTTGAACATGTAGTCCGATGCTGTTTCACTTTTCAACTCACAGACCAAAAATAAATCCGGATTCATCTCGTCCAAAATGGTTTTTAAATCTCCCGTTTTATCTCGGCTATATTGATTGTTATCGTACTGTAATAGGTTGTAAAATACAGTTTTGATATTGGTTTGCGCCTCATGTGTATGACAAACAAATAAGAGCAATAATAAAACAACAATTCTTTTCATTTTCATTTTAGAAATTAGGTTTCAGATCGTATTTTTCATAGAAATCAACAAATCGCTGAACAGCTTCTTCGGCAGTATCTACCAAGATGAATAAGTCCAAATCTTCTTTGCTAATCTTGCCGTCATTTATCAATGTCTTTTTAATCCAATCAATGAGTCCAGACCAATAATCGGTCCCAACCAATACAATTGGGAATTGACCAATTTTGTTGGTTTGAATTAAGGTAAGGGCTTCAAAAAACTCATCCAAAGTTCCAAATCCTCCAGGCATTACGACGAACCCTTGAGAATACTTTACAAACATAACCTTGCGAACAAAAAAGTAATCGAAGTTTAAGTTCTTGTCGTTGTCAATCCACGGATTGTCATGCTGTTCGAAAGGTAATTCGATGTTCAATCCTACCGAAGTTCCTTTTCCTCGGCGAGCACCTTTGTTACCAGCCTCCATAATTCCTGGTCCGCCACCAGTAATGACTCCGAATCCGTTTTCAGTCAAGCGATAGGCAATTTCTTCCGCCATGATGTAATCGGCGTCTTCTGATTTGGATCTTGCCGAACCGAATATGGATACACAAGGTCCGATTTTACTCAGTTTTTCATAACCTTCAACGAACTCAGACATGATTTTAAAAATGCCCCATGAGTCATTGGTTTTGATCTCGTTCCACGTTTTTTGCTGAAGTTTTTCTCTAATTTTTCTATCGTCTTTGGTCATAGCCTATTGATTTATTTTGTCAATTCTCTCTTCAAGAATTCTGCAGTATAACTCTTTTTATTTTTACTGATTTGTTCTGGAGTTCCCGATACCAAAATGGTACCGCCTTTTTTACCGCCTTCCAGTCCTAAATCAATAATGTGGTCTGCTAATTTAATAACATCTAGATTATGTTCGATAATTAGCACTGTATTTCCTTTGTCTACCAACTTATTTAACACTTGCATGAGCACGCGAATGTCTTCAAAATGAAGCCCTGTTGTTGGTTCGTCAAGAATGTAAAACGTATTTCCCGTATCTCTTTTTGAAAGTTCTGCCGCTAGTTTGATTCGTTGCGCCTCACCGCCAGATAAGGTAGTAGACTGTTGTCCCAGGGTAATGTATCCAAGGCCAACATCCTTGATGGTCTTTAGTTTTCTGTAAATTTTTGGAATGTGCTCAAAAAATTCTGTGGCCTCCTCAATAGTCATGTTCAACACATCAGAAATAGATTTTCCCTTGTAGCGAATTTCCAAGGTCTCTCGGTTAAACCGTTTTCCTTGACAGGTCTCACATTCCACATGTACATCGGGCAGGAAATTCATTTCAATCACCTTCACACCACCACCTTGACAGGTTTCGCAACGTCCGCCTTTCACATTGAAGGAGAACCGCCCTGGTTTGTATCCGCGGATGGCAGCTTCAGGAGTTTTCGCAAACAAACTTCTAATTTCACCAAAAGTCCCCGTATAGGTAGCCGGGTTGGAACGTGGTGTTCTTCCGATGGGCGATTGATCAATGTCAATCACTTTATCGACATGCTCTAATCCAGTGATTTTTTGATAGGGCATGGGTTCTTTCACCCCACGGTATATATGTGCGTTTAGAATTGGGTAAAGCGTTTCGTTAATCAAAGTTGATTTTCCGCTTCCTGATACACCCGTTACACAAATCATTTTTCCTAAAGGGAAGTCTACAGAGACATCTTTTAAATTGTTTCCTGAGGCTCCCTTAAGTTTGATGATTTTTCCGTTTCCTTTTCTTCTTGATTTCGGAACTTCAATCTGCTTGTTCTTCGATAGATAATCTGCTGTTAATGTATCGTGTTCTAACAGCTCATTAAAGTCGCCTTCGCTCACGATGCGACCACCATGGCGTCCGGCCCCAGGTCCGATATCCAACACATAATCGGCATGTTTGATCATGTCTTCGTCGTGCTCAACTACTAACACCGAATTTCCAACATCCCTAAGTTTGATAAGCGAATCAATAAGCTTCTGATTATCCCTTTGATGCAGACCAATACTCGGTTCGTCCAAGATGTACAACACACCCACTAATTGCGATCCAATTTGAGTGGCAAGGCGAATGCGCTGTGCTTCACCACCTGAAATAGATTTCGAATTTCGATCTAGTGTCAAATAATCGAGTCCTACATCCAATAAAAATTGAATTCGAGTGCGAATCTCTTTAATAATTCCCTCCCCGATTATCAGTTGCTTATTGGATAGTTTGTCCTCAATCTTTGCAAACCAATCAGCCAATTCTAAAATATCCATCTGGGAAAGATCGCTGATGTTTTTGTTGTCAATCTTGAAATACAGCGACTCTTTCTTCAGTCGCTTTCCTTGGCATGATGAACAGCTAACTTCGTCCATAAAACCTTTGGCCCAACGCTTGATGGATGAACTTTCAGCATGACGGTATTGATTTTTGATAAAGGCTACAATACCTTCAAAATCAATTTTGTAATTACGTGTAACTCCAATGGTTTTGGAAGTGATTTCAAAAGATTCATTACCGCCGTTCAGAATAATTTCCATCGCCTCTTTCGGAATGGATTTGATAGGATCGGTGAGTTTGAATTTATATCGTTCGGCAATGTGATTGATTTGCTTGAAAATCCAAGTATTTTTTTCTTCTCCCAGAGGTGTAATTCCACCGTTTCGAATGGATTTCGAATCATCCGGAATGATCTTCTTTAAGTTCACCTCATTAGTATTTCCCAGTCCGTTACAGGTGGGGCATGCGCCTTTGGGTGAATTAAAGGAAAAGGTATTTGGTTCTGGATTTGGGTATGCGATTCCTGTAGTCGGACACATGAGTTCTCGACTGAAATAGCGTGCTTTTTTCTCTCCATGCGGAATGATCATCATGATATTGTTGCCCGAATGAAGCGCCGTTTTAATGGTTTCTTTGAGTCTTTTTTCTGAAGAATCATTGATGGCAAGGCGATCAATAACCACTTCAATATCATGAGTTTTGTATCGATCCAAACGCATTCCTTTGGTGATATCAACAATCACACCATCAACTCGGACTTTTAAGAAGCCTTGTTTGGAAATCTGCTCAAACAACTCGCGGTAATGCCCTTTTCTACTTTTGATCAAAGGAGCCAAAATATTTACTTTTTGATCCTTGTAATCAGAAACGATGAGGTCAAAAATCTGCTCATCAGAATAGCTGACCATTTTTTCATTGGTTTCGTATGAAAAAGCATCCGAAGCTCTGGCAAAAAGAAGTCTTAGAAAATCGTAAATCTCAGTGATGGTTCCAACGGTAGATCTCGGACTTTTATTGGTTGTTTTTTGTTCAATGGATATCACTGGAGAAAGTCCATCAATCTTATCAACATCGGGTCGTTCGAGTCCGCCTAAAAATTGACGCGCATAGGCAGAGAAGGTTTCGATATAACGTCTTTGTCCTTCCGCATAAATCGTATCAAAAGCCAACGATGATTTTCCGCTTCCGCTTAAACCAGTGATTACCACTAGTTTTTCACGCGGTATTTTAACATCAATATTCTTAAGATTGTGTGCCCTTGCTCCGTAAACTTCAATAAAATCCTGACTCTCCAACGGTTATTTTTTGAAAAACGCAAAGATAGCGATAATCGATTATTTTTAGCTTGGATGTAGATACCAAATAATTTTGATTTATTTATCTTGCAGTAAAATACCTGTAATGAGTTTTATAACTTCAGTACGATATTATTTTGAAAAACGAGGGTACAATGTGTCAAGTCGTGTTGCCGACCGATTCGGAATTCGAGCGACCAATGTTCGCTTGTTTTTTATTTACCTGTCTTTCTTTACCGCTGGATTATCTTTTGCCATTTATTTGACAATTGCCTTTTGGTTGAAATTGAAAGATATGATATACACGAAACGAAGTTCCGTATTTGATTTGTAATGATGAATTTGATCAATTCTAAGATTAACAAAACTTTACTGCTTGTAGCGGTAACCATTATCATTGGTACCGTTGGGTATTCGGTATTGTCTGGGTATTCATTGGTGGATGCGCTCTACATGACGGTCATTACCATTACTACGGTTGGATTTGGAGAGGTAAAGCCATTTACTCCAGAAGAGAAGATTTTTACCATCTTTTTGATCCTACTAAGTATCACCATATTTGCGTATGCCATATCTACCTTTTCTGAATATCTGGTAAGCGGAAAATTATTCAATCATTTTAAACATAAAAGAATTGTGAAACGTATAGAAGAATTAAAAGGCCATACCATAGTCTG
>CAYFJL010000094.1:0-10913 GCA_964343335.1 uncultured Polaribacter sp.
TCCTTTTCTTAAACGGATTGGGTAGTTCTTTTTGGGATTCATTTTGGATGTTTATTACCAACCAACTCAACTGGACTCCCGTTTTTTTATTGATTATCTATTTGACTTTCAAAAAATTCGGATGGAAAAAAGGCGGAATGTTATTGATATCGATGATTCTTCTGGTGGTTATTTCTGATCAATTTGTAAATTTTGTGAAGAATTCCACCATGCGACTACGTCCATGCAATGATCCTTCCATCAATTCATTATTGAGAACGGTTTATATTCCAGGAGGGTATAGCTTTATGTCAGGTCATGCAACCACCTCGACCTTTTTTACAACGTTTGTAATTTATTGGTTTCGAAAGTTTGATAGGAGAATATTCTTCTTGATGCTGTTCCCAGTTCTTTTCGGATATAGTAGGTTGTATTTAGGAGTTCATTTTCCGACGGATGTTTTAACCGGGTATGTAACAGGGATGGTACTAGGATGTATTTACGCTCAATTGATTGAAAGATTGCTCAATCTTCTGTTTCCACCAACAACCGCTACAATTACTTAATCTGAATTAAGAATTTTTCTTCCAGGACTTCTTTACGCGTGTCCGGATTGATAAATTTCATAGACAATCGTGTAATCGGATAAAACGGAATCGCTTCAATAGTATCAAACGCGATATTTTTCTCAACAAGTTCTTTCAACTCCCTTTTGTTGCTGTAGAATATGGCTCCTTTATTAGTCTTTAAATCATCAATTTTCACTCGGGTTACCAAGGTATCTAAATAAAATTCAAAGTCGAATCTTCGAGTTTTATTATCGATTAAGTAGCCTTTTCCGTTATAATTTTCATTTACAATCCGTGCGGCATGCGCTCCAGACTGATACGGGAGAATCGTTGGATAAAAATGAATCATTAAAAAGGTGTAGGTAATCACTGCACTTAATGCTGAATAATACATCCATTGCAACAGGCGAGCTTTTAGGTTTCGAGCAATAAATAGGAATCCGCCTATTGATAGCATGGTAAACCCGATGAATGATAAATTTGGTCTTTGTTGAAATATATAGAGCAGTACAAAAGGTAAGACAACAAGAAGCGCCGAAGTAAATACTTGGATGTAAAGGCTGATCTTCGTAGAAATGGTATGTTTCTCTTTCAAGGCTGACACAACAAAATCAGCGCACAGTACCGCCATCAAAGGAAATATGATATTGGTATAATGCGCTAGTTGAAACTTACTAAGCGAAAAGATCAAAACGGTAAACAAGCTTCCAAATAGCGTTATCATTTCTTTTTGATTTCCCTTTTTAAAGGATTTCAACCTAAAGAAAGTCGCTAGATAGAATAAGAGTCCCCATGGCAAAAATGCCCAAAGAAGGGTGTGTAGAAAAAAGAAAACATCTCCTGAACCCTTAATGGGAGCCGTATTAAAAAACCTTCCGAATTGACTGTCCCAGAAGAAGAAACGCAAACCTGAAACATTGGTTTGGTCAAAAACGATCTTCTCAGGATGCATGTCAAACTGAAGATACAGGCTATATAATTCCGGACTGATAAAAATCAAGATCATGGCGACCACTAGAATCCACACAGGGTTGAATAATGTCTTCCATTCTTTGTGATAAATGAAATGACCTCCGAGTCCGAATGCAATGGGTAAAATGGCAAAAATTCCTTTGGTCATGATGGCCAGCCCAGCAAAGAAAGATGCCCAGACAAGTTGGATAAAGGTTTTGCTTTTTAAGTATTTAGAAAAATGATAAAAACTCGCAATCAAGAATCCCGTTAAAAAGGGTTCAGCACGAACATCGAAATTTGACAAGACGCTGTGAAATGAGGTGATTAAGATAACCACACTCAATAGGGCTGTTTTTTGATTGTAATGAAGTTTGGCAAATTTATAGGTATAAAAACCTCCTATGCAAAACACCAAAATTCCAGGAATCTTATAGGCAAAATTGGATACTCCAAAAAGGTTAAAAGACAAGGCTGTCAACCAAAAAGGCAAGTGGGGTTTATCTAGCCAATCATAACCCAAAGAATACAAATTGATGTAATCGCCAGTGAGGTACATTTCTTTTGAAATCATACCGTAAAGAGTGGCATCTGGTAGCAGCAGTTCAAGCGGTAGTCCTAGAATGCAGACTATGGCACTCAGACCAATGACCAATATGCTGGCTTCAAATATTCGTTTTTCTTGAGGTTTCATAGAAATAAAAACGAGTCAAATGTACCAATTTATTAGCTCAAATTCTTGATACAAATCTTGGAAATTAATTTAGTAGGACGGCAAAAAAGGTTAAATTTGTCCACTTACATCTAGAAAATAAACTATGAAAATTTCATACAATTGGTTAAAGCAATTTATCAAAATTGATTGGGAAGCTACGAAAGTAGGAGACCTCTTAACTGATCTTGGTTTAGAGATAGAATCTATTGATCCTTTTGAGTCTGTAAAAGGCGGACTAAAAGGAGTGGTTGTTGGTGAAGTATTGACTTGTGAAAAGCATCCAAATGCCGATCGTTTAAAGGTAACTACAGTGGATGTAGGGCAAGAAAAGCCATTGCATATTGTTTGTGGAGCTCCAAATGTGGCTGCAGGTCAGAAAGTACCAGTCGCGACTGTTGGAACCATCTTATATGATGATAAGGGAGAAGGATTCAAAATTAAAAAAGGAAAAATTCGAGGAGAAGTAAGTGAAGGTATGATTTGCGCCGAAGACGAACTAGGTTTGGGTGATGATCATGATGGTATTTTAGTTCTAGAGAACTCTTTGGAAGTTGGATTGCCAGCATCCGAAGTTTTTGATATTGAGGTTGATGAGGTTTTTGAAATCGGATTGACTCCCAATAGATCTGATGCGATGAGTCATTTTGGGGTAGCTCGTGATTTACGTGCAGGACTTATTCAAAAGGATTTGAAATTGGAATTGATTTCTCCTTCTGTATCTGATTTCCACGTTGATGAAAGAACCTTACGATTGGATGTTGAGGTAGCTGACAAAGACTTGGTTCCACGTTACTGTGGAATTACCATTACCGATGTAGAGGTTAAGGAGTCTCCAGAATGGATTAAAAACAGACTGAAATCCATCGGATTAACTCCGAAAAACAATATTGTTGACATCACGAATTACGTATTGCATGAAGTGGGTCAGCCATTGCATGCCTTTGATGTACAAAAAATAAAAGGAAATAAAATCAAAGTTCAAACCCTTGAAGAGGGAACAGCATTTGTTACTCTGGATGAAGTGGAACGCAAGCTTTCATCAGAAGACATTATGATTTGTGATGGTCAAGACAATCCGCTTTGTATTGGTGGTGTGTTTGGTGGTCTAGAGTCAGGTGTTACCGAAGCTACTTCAACCATATTTTTAGAAAGTGCTTATTTCAATCCGGTTTCCATTCGTAAAACGGCTAAAAGACACGGTTTAAATACCGATGCTTCATTCCGTTTCGAGCGTGGCATCGATATTAATATGACCGAGTACGCATTGAAACGTGCGGCCTTGTTGATCGAAGAATACGCAGGTGGAAAAATGGCTTCTGATATTTCAGATTTCTATCCAGAGAAATTAGAAGATTTCCAGGTGTTTTTATCCTATGATAATGCCTTCCGATTAATAGGTCAAGAAATTCCGAAGGAAACCATCAAAAATATTTTGGCTTCCCTAGAGATTAAAATTAATAGCGAAACTGAAGGTGGATTAGGTCTTACCATTCCGTCGTACAGAGCTGACGTTCAGCGTGAAGCAGATATTATTGAGGAGATTTTACGAGTGTATGGTTACAATGAAATCGAATTCTCTCACAAGCTCAATGCATCTATTTCTATTGATATCGATTTAGATAGAAAGTTAGAGAATACCATTGCCAATTACTTGTCGTCAAATGGATTCTATGAAACCATGTCGAACTCCTTAACCAAACCTTCTTCATCAGAAGAAGCAGAGGAAGCAAAGAATGTGACCATTTTAAATTCCTTGAGTAATGATTTAAGCGTGATGCGTGAATCTTTGTTGGGTGGCGGATTAGAATCTTTGAGTTATAACATCAATAGACAAAACAACTCTTTAAAGTTTTACGAGTTCGGAAAAACTTATCACAAGTTCGGTGAAAATTACGAAGAACAGAAAAAATTAGCGATTTGGGTCACGGGCAACAAAACTCAAGATTCGTGGTTGGGTGCTACCGATACTACAGATTTCTTTTATCTAAAAGGAGTTGTTACCGCTTTGCTTGAACGATTAGGAATCAGCAAGACCAAGATGAAGCCAGCCAAATCCGATTGGTTCAACGAAGCCATTGCAATTCAGGGTTCTAACGGGAAGCTGGCGGAGTTTGGTACGGTAAATACTCAAATGTTGAAAGCCTATGGAGTGAAGCAAGAAGTGTTCTTTGCCGATATATCTTTCGATAATTTGTTAAAAGAGATTTCAACAGAAAACAAAGCCATTCAACCATTACCAAAGCATCCTTTTGTAAAAAGAGATTTGGCTTTGTTGGTGGACAAACAAGTTGAATTCAAGGAGATTTATCAATTGGCTTACCAAGCCGAGCGAAATGTGCTGAAAGAGGTAGATTTATTTGATGTGTATGAAGGAGATAAACTGCCTGAAAACAAGAAGTCTTATGCGGTTAGTTTTATCTTACAAGATGACAACAAGACCTTGAATGATAAACAAATTGAAAAAATCATGACCAAATTGCAATTAACCTTTGAGAAAAATCTTGAAGCCACCCTGCGATAGTCAAAACATATACGGTTAAGAATTACATGCTTTATAAAAACCTAATTCGTCCAATACTCTTTTCATTTGATCCTGAAGAGGTGCATTATTTTACCTTTTCAATGATTCGTAACCTATCCAAAATTCCTTTATCCACCAATATCATTAAAGGATTATTTCAGGTAAATGACAGACGTTTAGAAAGAGAATTATTCGGATTAACATTTCCGAATCCGGTTGGACTCGCAGCAGGTTTTGATAAGGATGCAAAATTATACCAAGAGCTTTCTAATTTCGGATTTGGTTTTATCGAAATCGGAACCATTACTCCAAAACCTCAGCCAGGAAATCCTAAAAAGCGACTTTTCCGCTTAAAAGAGGATTCAGGCATTATCAATCGCATGGGATTCAATAATGGTGGTTTAGAAGAAGCGATTGAAAGACTCAAAAAGAACAAAGGTGTTTTAATTGGAGGAAACATTGGAAAAAATAAGGTGACTCCCAATGAAGAAGCTGTGAACGATTACGTAATTTGTTTCAACGGACTTTTCGATCATGTAGATTACTTTGTTGTAAACGTAAGTTCGCCAAACACACCAAATTTAAGAGCACTTCAGGACAAAGAACCATTAACGGCCTTACTACAGACATTACAAGACTTAAATGCTGAGAAATCAAATAGAAAACCAATTCTATTAAAAATTGCTCCAGATTTATCTGATGATCAACTATTGGATATTATTGATATTGTCAAGCAAACCAAGATTGATGGCGTCATTGCAACAAATACGACGATTGGCAGAGACGGCTTGCAATCTAAGAATAAGGCAGAAGTTGGTGGTTTAAGCGGAAAACCGTTAACCAAAAGATCTACCGAGGTCATTCGATTCCTTTCAGAAAAATCAAACAAAGCCTTTCCGATTATTGGAGTAGGAGGTATTCATTCGGCGGAAGATGCCTTAGAGAAAATAGAAGCAGGGGCCGACTTGGTACAGTTGTATACTGGATTTGTATACGAAGGCCCAAAACTGGTCAAAGACATAAACAAAGCATTATTACAATAAAAAAAAGAGAGGCCTTGCCTCTCTTTTTTTTTATCTCTTTTTCGCTTATTGCTTGATGAACTTCTTCGCAATTTGAGCGTTATCTACTTTTAATACTAAAATGTAAGTACCAGGAGCCAAAGAGGCAATGTCTACCTTATTGTTTGTTACGCTTCCTCTTGATAAACTTTGTCCAAGCACATTTCTTACCTCATAATTCAAACGTTCTCCGTTGGTATAAGAGTTGTTTACAACGTTTAAGAAACTTCCATTTACTGGGTTCGGATAGATAGCAAGGTTCTGAATAGCTTCGGTATTGGTACTTAAGGTACCTGATTTACTATTGATCTGAACATTATCAATAGCCATATCACTCGTAAAGTTGTTTCCTCTAATACCTCTAAATCTAATTTTAACGTTCTTATTGGCATAGGCAGCTAAATCAACGGTTGCCGTCATAAAGTCGTCAGCTTGATTCGTTTGTTGTGATCCTACTAATGGAGTCATGACGTCATTCGTCCAACCAGTACCGTCATTAATATCAACGTGTAATTCACCCATTCCTATATCAGCCGACCACATGTGGTAATCAAAAGTTAATTCAGCATCATTGGCATTCAACTCAACACAATATGAAATCAATTCGGCAACATCTCCAGGCTGTCCTGTTCCAGATCCACCAACAAAGTCTCCAGATCCTTCTGTAAAGAAATAGTTTCCTGTTCCGCCACTACCATTCAAAGGTCCGGTGCTTGGTGAAGGAGTTCCGCCGCTATTAATCAACCATTCAAAACCATTTCCGCCACCATCAATAGATGACCATTTTAATTCGGTAATTGATGAAATGTTATTCAGGTCTTCGCTTACTGGCAGGTTGTTTTGAGTACCTACAGAGATGAAGTTGTCGAATTTTTTAGAGATGGTTGTTGTGCCGTCTGAAATGATCAAACTAACATCGTAATTACCTGCCGTATTGTAGGTGTGGCTTATGTTTTGGGTGGTGTAATCAATTACATTATCTCCATCAACATCCCATTGCCAAGAAGTTGCACCTGTACTATTGTCTGTAAAATTCACAGATAAGGTCGAATTACAAGTTGAATTCACATCACTTGATAAAGCTACATTCAAGGTAGGACAAGCAAAATTGTTACGCGTTGCATCTACTCTTGAAAAGGCATACATTCTAGCAAATTGTTGGGTTGTAATATTTGATCTACAAGCTCGAATCGAGTAGGACATGATATTTGTCTCATCTGGATCAAAAGGGTCGAAGTTGGCATCAACTGCATTTCCTGTATAGTTACAATTTGAATCTACATTGCTTCCTCCTAATTGCGGATCAGCAGGTGTATCACATACCAAATCACCATCAGTATCACAGTTAGAACCATTTACCAATTCTGTTGTTAAGGTTCCGTTTACGGGCCCATGTGTATGGGCTAATCCGAAGAAATGTCCCATTTCATGAGTTAGCGTACTTCCGTTTTTGGTAGCAGAATGCGTCATCAAAATGGTGTTGGGTCCGCCTGGTAAATAAGCATACCCTGCAGCAGAACCACCACCGGAAGTGGTAATTGAGTTTACAAAATAAATGTTGACTAGACCAGAAACTTGATTTGCTGAAGTCAGCTGTGATTCTTGGCTAGAGTCAAAATTGAAAAACGTATTGTTATCAATGTAATTGATTCCATCACACAAAAAGAATTCTAATCCAGAATTTGCAAAATAAGAGTTCATTAAAGCAATGGCATCATTCAATTCCGTTTCTGTAAAAGAAGTATTTGTGTTTCCAAGAAAATTTCGAACCACATGTGCCTTAATCGGTACCGAATTCAATATTGGCGTATTGTTCGATCTGCGAGCTTGTAAATATTCTTGCTCGTATTTTTTCAATTGAGGTAACATACTTTTAATTCGATTGTATTCCTCTGTCGACATTTCCGTTCCACATTGTTCTGTGTGATTTTGTTTCTGGGCAGAAACACTCAAGCTAACCGTCAGCATTATCACGGCAGAAAGAAGAAATTTAAAGTAGTTTTTAAATCGCATATTTGAATCTTTATAAATTGTTCACGAATATAATCATTCAAACCGAAAAATTCTAGTCTCGGAAATTAGAATTATGAATGTATTAATTAGCTTTGGCTATTCATTTGATCTATTTTGAATTTAGAAGTTTTACTATCCTTTGTATTTGCTACCAGCGTTTTGGCCATTTCACCAGGTCCGGATAATATTTTTGTATTGACCCAAAGTGTGGTTCATGGAAGAAAATATGGGATTGCCACCGTCTTGGGATTAATGACCGGATGCATTATTCATACTACGTTGGTGGCATTTGGAGTGTCCGCGATCATTAAGGCGAATCCGGCTGTTTTTACTGGAATAAAAATACTTGGGGCTCTTTATTTATTGTACTTGGCCTTTATGGTACTTAAAAGCGATCCAAATATTACGATGGATTTAAACAATGTGGAAAAAAAATCGACCCTAAAGCTTTTTAAAGTTGGATTTTGGATGAATGTATTGAATCCTAAAGTCACCATCTTCTTTATGGCATTGTTTCCAGGATTTTTATTCTCCGATTCTATGTCTGAAGTTCTTCAATTTTATGTCTTAGGCGGATTATTCATTTTGACCTCATTTGTAATCTTTTCAACCATTGCCATTTTAGGTGGCACCGCTTCCCAGAAAATTCAAGAAAGCAATTTTTTGAAGCAAGGTTTAAAATGGATGCAGATTGCAGTATTTATTGGGATTGCAGTTTTTATTCTGATGTAATTACCCCCAAAATTGATTTGATGTGGTGTCTCCCGTTTCTTTTAATTTATTGAAAACCAAGTTTTCAATCGCCTCTTTATTTTTCCATTTAGCTTCAATCGTAACGGTAAACCATTCTGGTCCAGTTTCTCCATTGGTATACCAATTGCCTGTATTTTCATAGGTAGAAATTACCATTGGATGATCTTTTAACCAATTAGCTAAGTACTAACAAACCCTTTCAGAAGCAGTGATAATATAACGAGAAACCTCATTTGAAGTAGGTGTAGCAGAAGGTTTGCTGATAGTTTGCTGACGATCTTTTAGATTAAGAATCTCTGAATTTGAATCCATCATACGATTTCGAATCATGTATACAAAATAGGCCGCAACAATAATAAGAGGAAGGGCTATCTCTGATAATTTAGTTTCAGTTGCGCCGAAGATGATCTGAACTAAGGTAACTACGGAGTAAAACCCCATTAGTAAAATTATAGTTCCTAAAATAGTTTTAAGCGTTTTTTTCATGATTCTTGTGTTGATTGAGAGATTCTAAAGTTAGTAAAAACTGGAAATCACTAAGTTACGAAATCGATTGAATGACCATCAAAATTGTATATTTGAGACGTGAACAAAGTAAAGCTTATCGAATGCCCAAGAGATGCCATGCAAGGCATTAAATCACACTTCATTCCGACCGAAAAGAAGGCTTTGTACATCAATTCATTGTTGAAAGTTGGTTTTGATACCATCGACTTTGGAAGCTTTGTTTCACCAAAGGCTATTCCGCAGATGCGTGATACGGCAGCCGTGTTATCCAAGCTAGATTTGTCTACTACGCAAAGTAAGTTGTTGGCGATTATCGCGAATGTGCGAGGAGCCAATGATGCAGCTCAATTTGAAGAGATCGATTACCTCGGTTACCCATTTTCCATTTCAGAGAATTTCCAAATGCGAAATACGCACAAGACCATTGAAGAATCCCTGGTAACATTGAGTGATATTTTAGACATCGCCGATTGCTCAAATAAGAAGGTAGTTGCGTATTTGTCTATGGGATTTGGGAATCCGTATGGAGATCCTTGGAATGTTGAAATTGTTGGAAATTGGACTGAGAAACTTGCGTCGATGGGAGTGCAAATTTTGTCGCTTTCAGATACCATAGGAAGTTCAACACCTGATGTGATTTCCTACTTGTTTTCCAATTTGATTCCGCAATACCCAGACATTGAGTTTGGGGCGCATTTACATACCACACCGAACTCTTGGTTCGAAAAAGTAGATGCCGCTTACAAATCGGGTTGTATGCGTTTTGACGGCGCTATCAAAGGTTATGGAGGCTGTCCAATGGCCAAAGATGAGCTAACTGGAAACATGCCTACCGAGAAATTGGTTTCTTATTTCACTGCCGAAAAAGCTGATACAGGGGTTCGTCCTATGAGCTTTGAAAGTGCTTACAACAAAGCACTTGAAGTCTTTAATACGATCTAATTTAATTAAAACCATTCTAAATAATATCACGTTTTTCTTTCATTTTGAACGAAGGTGCTTTGAGCCGTATATTTGATAAAAATTTTTATTAGGCATGGAGATTTTAAAACCGATTGATATTCAACAGCAATTGATCAAAGAGCGGAACAAGACGGTAAAGGATGAGGAGATTTTAGGTTGGGTGTATTCAGTTCTTTCTAACGAAGAGCCATCGAATTTGTCAATTTTAAATCGCCTTACCAATTCGCCGATTGAAAGAAATCTAAACAACTTTGACATTGATAGGGTTGATACAGATTCGATTTTTCACATCACTCAAATCCAAAAGATTTGTGGAGATTACCGTTTGAGATTTCTTGATACGAAATACTTTAAAGGGAATTATCCTGTTGAGGTCATGTCGAAAATCGATGCCTTAGAAAAAGAGCACGAAACCACTCTTGATGGTTTTAAAATAATTGCGCCGTCTAAATTATTTCGATTAGACAAAGCGGATGATCCATTATTATTTGCACCAATGGGGAATGGGTATTTTTATCTCATTCACAAATGGGGAACCGATTTACATTCAATGCGAAAGCTGAAATATTGGGCAGTTAAGAATGTGGAAAATATGGGGATCTCTATTTTCATGGCGAGCCTTCTATTGACTATTTTGACCATGAAGTTTTTCTCGACGGATACTTTTCATATGGGTTACAACATTGTGTTGTTCTTATTTTATTTCAAAGGAATCTTAGGAATGATCTTCTTTTATGGAGCTGCTTCAGGGAAGAATTTTAGCGAGTATTGCTGGGCTAGTAAGTACGATAAAATAACTTAACAATCCCTTGTGAGCAGATTGAATAATTAATTGTAAATTTGCTTGCAATTAATTTTAATTGCACAATGGATTCACATCT
>CAYFJL010000095.1:0-10889 GCA_964343335.1 uncultured Polaribacter sp.
ATACCTCAAAAGGGTATCGAGGGTTCGAATCCCTTCCTCTCTGCAAAAGGAATCCGCAACAGTTGTTGCGGATTTTTTATTTGGAAAAATGTCAAAAGCTCGCTTTTGTAAGTTTTTAAAAATAAAAAATACCAACCTTCGTGAGAAGGTTGTGGATTCTATGTTTGCTTAGGATAACTAATATGGGATATTCAATCCCTTTTACATTTTGTAAGTTTTTAAAAATAAAAAATACCAACCTTCGTGAGAAGGTTGTGGATTCTATGTTTGCTTAGGATAACTAATATGGGATATTCAATCCCTTTTACATTTTGTAAGTTTTTAAAAATAAAAAACACCAACCTTCGAGAGAAGGTTGTAGATCCTATGCCCGCCTGCGGCCGGCAGGCTTGCTCCAGATACCCATTTGGGATCAGCAATCCCTTTCTTTAAAAGAAGTTAAGAACAAAAAAAACCAACCCTTGGGTTGGTTTTCAATTGAAATTATTTTTCTAACGTTTAGAAACTCATAGAGATTCCGAATCCGTTGGTATTGCCAACAACTTTGAATTCAGGATTGAAATTCTTCGTTGAGGCCATTCCGTTAGATGAATTATACATGTCAATGGCTTTCCTTGCCTTTTTGTGAGCGCCATTTGAAATCGGAATGGCAACTGCTACCAATCCGGCACCAATTCCAGCCAAAGCCCAATTCGCGTCACCGCCACCAACGGCAGTTCCAATAGGCCATCCGATTAGTCCGCCACCAACAAAACCTATCACATTTGCGATCGAATTATTGGATTGTGCTTTTTTCATAAGATCAAAGGCCTGGGTATTTGCTTCCACCGCCTTTGAAATTTGCTTCATGGTCAAATAGCTTCCATCTTGGGTGTACTTGTAACCACCAAATACTTTTTGGTATTCTATTTTTTGAGCATAGGATAGGGTGATTGAACCAATTAATAAGGTAAGTGTCAATAAGATTTTTTTCATGGTAATTGTTATGGTTTATAGATTACGAATATCAATTTTTAATTCCAAAATTGAAAGTATAACCACAACAATCGCTTAGGTTTTATTAACATAGGTTAATTGGAACTTGTCATTATTCCTTATCTTGCAAATGTCTAACCCATCAATAAAATTATATGAAACCAAATTTCAATCTAAAGACCATTGCATTTCTTTTATTTATCTTCCTTGGAACAACAACAATTGCACAGACAACGCACATTGTGACTTTAAAGGTGAATACAGATCTGATTACTCAAAGATTAACCAATAGACACGCTACTTTTGGCCAGCCTAGAGGTATTTCTAACAAAAACTTTACTATTTACGCTTATAGAGGTGATATTATTGAATGGGAAGCAGTAGATAGTTCAGGTAAGAATAGACCGGTAACCATTGAAGAAATCAATTATGTTTCAGGAACTGATTTATTCGATCAGAAGAAAATCAAGAAAAAAGGAAATGAGAAAAAAATAAAGAAGAAGATCAAAAAAGGTAAGAGAGATCAATCTGAAAAATATACCATTGTGTTCTCTTTCGTTAAAGATGGAGAGACCAAAACCATTGAAATCGATCCAAAAATTGTAATCAAGAAATAAATCTTAGGTCACTAATTCTTATGTCCACCTTTTTTTTGGATTTAAAATTTAAAAAAGCCCTCCTCTTTTTCCTGGGCTTTTTTTGTTTTGGGATTCTTTTTTCACAAGAGATTCCTGAGGATTTGGATGAGCTAAAATTGTTGTACAACAGTAAAAAGTATCCAAAGGCCCAAGAGCTGGATATTTTAAAAGGATTGGCCATTGAAGAAAACGATCCTATTGAAAAACTGAAGTTCAGTGAAGAATTGCTCTCCTTGGCAAAACAATTAGACTCGGTACGATATATTTATTCTGGATATCTCCAAAAAGGACAAGCCCTGCGAATCAAGGGTGATTTTACTCAGGCATTGGAATGTTTTTTCAAGGGAATTGAACTTGAATATAAAGATCCGAAGGAAAAGGAAGAGAACGTTGCCATTATGAATACCGTTATAGCAGACGTGTATTCACTCATGGGAAATCATGAAAATTCCATCCAGTATCATAAGGAAGCCATCCAAAAGTTTCGAAACTTGAAAGTCGACTCTTTGCGATTGGCATCTGCATTATTAAATGCTGGTGATGCGCTCTTTTTGGCAAGTCGGTATGATGAGGCCATGACTTTTTTCTATGAGTCCAACTTGATTAGTAACAAGAAAAATTATCCAACGGTAAGTGCCTATAACCTTGGTAATATCGGTATGGTCTATGCAAAACAAGGGAAACACTCGCTCGCCAAGGCCAATATTGATGAAGCCATCAATATACTCGAAAATCTTGAGGTGTATTCGCCAATTTCCATTTACCTCGAATACATTGCCGATATCTATATCGAACAAAAACAACCTCAATTGGCCCGCGATTATGTGTTGGAAAGCCTTGAGATATCTAAAAAATACCAGTTAAAGGAACCCATAAGTACTGCCACATTTAAATTGGCACAGATTTATGAAGCACTTGATGACCCAAAGGAAGCTTTGAAATATTTGAATGAGCACTTGGTCTATAAAGACAGTATCATGAATATCGAAGCTGTTCAAAAAATGGCGAATCTTCAAACCGAATTTGAGGTAGAAAAAAAGCAGACTGAACTAGATTTGATTGAAAAGGAACAGAAGCTAAATCGAATTTTAATTATTGCTGTGGTGATCGGTTTGTTTTTAACTGGATTGCTTGCTTTCGGATTGTACCGACGCAATATTTTCATCAATAAGACCTCAAAAATTATCGAAGAAGAGCGTCAAAAGTCAGAAGACTTACTTCATAACATATTGCCAGAAGAAGCTGCAGAAGAATTGAAACATAAAGGAAATGTAACTTCAAAGAAGTTTGATTCTGTAACCGTTTTATTTACTGATTTTAAAGGGTTTACTCGCGTTTCGGAAACTTTAAGTCCGGAGCGATTAGTGGAATCCATTGATTTCTATTTCTCTAATTTCGACGAGATTCTAGAGAAATACAACCTCGAGAAAATCAAGACGATTGGAGATGCTTACATGGTGGCAGGAGGGTTACCAACACCAACGGAAGACCATCCGAAAATGGTAGCAAAAGCAGCACTTGAAATTCGAGACTTCGTGAAACAAGCAAAGAAGAAACATGCAGTCCATCAAGCTCGTTTTGATATCCGTATCGGAATTCATACGGGTCCGGTTGTGGCGGGTGTCGTTGGAAAGAACAAATTCGCTTATGATATTTGGGGCGATACGGTGAATATTGCCGCACGAATGGAGACCGCTTCAGAGGCAGGAAAAGTTAATGTTTCAGAAAGTACTTACCAGTTTATAAAGGATGAATTTGAGTTTGAAAGTCGAGGAAGTATTGATATAAAAAACCGTTCGGCAGTAAATATGTATTATCTTAAGGGCAAAATCGATTAAAACTTACCAAAGTGGCACAGGATACTAACAATTATTGGGAACAATTAGAACGCATGGAAAAGTTGATTAGAGCTTCGGAATTTAAAGCCGGGGTGGTTTTCTCTTTTCACAGTTTAATTTTAGGATTTTTTGCAGATCGTTTGGATTCATTTACCACAATACTTCAAGAAAAACCCGTATTCTTTGTCTTATTAATATTCTGGTTTCTAGCTGTTTTTGTTTCGATTTATTTTTGTTTTCGTTGCTTCAAACCTCATATGGAATTAACCTATGAGCCTAATGTCTTCTTTTTTAAAGATGCAGTTTATCGATTTGGAGGGGTGAAAGAATACGCCAAAGAATTGGTGAGAGTTTGCGCTACCGAACAAGAAATTGTAGAAAAGTTAAGTGAGCAAATTCACGCAGAAAGTGTGATTATTGATAAGAAGTTTTTCAACGTAAAACGAGCTACACAATTCTTTATCTTGAGTTTTGTATTTCTAATTATTGCGCTTATTTACTGGATTTTGATTACAGTCATATAGCCTAACATTCTTAGGTGGAATCAGTAAAAGTCTACTAAATTATCTAGTACTTCTGGGCGATGCGTTCGAGGCCTTTTACATCAAGGATGGTAATGCGCTTTCCTTTAAAATCAATGAATCCTTTCTTTTTGTAATCAGAAAGAATTCTAATGGCAGATTCAGTGGCAGTACCAATGATATTTGCAATGTCTTCTCGAGTCAGATATACATCGATGTAACCTTCATCGTCTTTCGGGAATTTTTTGTCAAGGTGGATTAAAGTCTCCGCCAAGCGTTGTTTAACCGTTTTTTGAGCCATATCCACAATGACTTCATCGGCATCTCGAAGTGATGTTGCCAAATCTTTGAGCATGCTCATGGTAAAATTGTTGTTTTGCTTTAAATCGCGAACAATTTCATCCTTTGGAATAAAGCAAATTTCCATGTCATTCAGTGCTCTTGCAGTAAGATTTGAGGCGCCTCCAGTGATTAGACTTCGTTCTCCTAGTAAGTCTCCTTTGGTAATTAATTTGATCACCTGGTCTCTACCATTTTCACTCATTTTGGAGACTTTACAAACGCCGTCTTTGATACAAAAAACGCCGTTGACCTGCTCTCCTTCGTTAAAAAGAACCTCGCCACGTTTCACAATTTTTGAAGTTTTACAATGGGAAATTCGAATAAGTTCGTCTCTTGTCAGTTCGCGGAGAGAACTCAATTGTCTAACAATGCATTGTTCACATTTGTTCATAGGGTGCCTAACAAATTTTGATTAAATATATGAAAAAAACTGATAATTATCATAGAATCCCTAGGCTTTCAGGACAATATTTGTAGGTATAACTTGGAGTATATTATGTCTAAAACTCAATGCTATCATTGCGGAACCGATTGCGATACCAAATCCTTTGTAAAAGAGGATAAGTATTTCTGTTGCAATGGATGTAAAACAGTATACGAATTACTGTATGAGAATGACATGGCCTGTTATTATGATTTTCAATCCAATCCGGGAGCTATTCCAACGGAAATTGAAGATCGTTATGAATATTTAGAAAAGGAAGATATTCAAGAGAAATTGTTGGAATTCTGTGATGAGAATTCCCACATCGTGAATCTATATATTCCGCATGTGCATTGTAGTTCTTGTATTTGGGTGCTAGAGAATCTTCGCAAGTTAAACGAGAACATCATTTCGTCATCGGTGGATTTTGTTAAGAAGGAGGTTCGAATTCATTACAACCCGAAAAAGACCAATTTGAAAGAAGTGGTTTTGTTGCTTTGCGCCATTGGTTACGAACCCTATATCAGCCTTGATAATTTAGAAAAAAAGGACAAAAAAGTAGATAGAAGTTTGCATTACAAATTAGGTATTGCAGGTTTCGCTTTTGGGAACGTAATGTTCCTATCCTTCCCAGAATATTTTGAAGTATCAGAGTTTTGGCTAGAACAATACAAAGTGGTCTTCCGCTGGTTGATGCTTATTTTTTCTTTGCCTGTGGTGTTTTATGCTGCTCAAGGATATTTTGTAAGCGCTTATAAAGGATTGTCCAACAAGATTTTAAATATCGATGTGCCCATTGCATTGGGTATTTTGGTATTGTTTGTTAGAAGTTCGGTAGAAGTGATCTTTGATTTGGGCTCAGGCTTTTTTGATAGTTTAACCGGATTGGTTTTCTTCCTGCTCGTTGGCAAATACTTCCAACAAAAAACCTATAGCTACCTATCCTTTGAGCGTGATTACAAATCATATTTCCCAATTGCCGTTACAAAGATTACAAATAGCCAAGAGGAATCCGTTCAAATTCAAGATGTAGAAGCTGGGGATCGACTGCTCATACGCAATCAGGAGTTAATTCCGGTAGACGGCATATTGATGAAAGGAAAAGCGCAAATCGATTATAGTTTTGTGACTGGTGAATCCCAGCCTGTTTTAAAAGAATCTGGAGACAAAATATTTGCCGGAGGAAAGCAGCTTGAGGGAATTATTGAGATGGAGGTATTAAAATCGGTATCTCAAAGTTATTTGACTCAATTATGGAGCAATTCGGCCTTCAATGAAAAGCCTATTTCCAATTTCAGAAATGTAACGGATGCTATCAGTAAGCATTTTACACTTGCTGTGTTGACCATTGCGGTGCTTGCTACCACTTTTTGGTTGCTGAATGATCCATCCAAAGCATTGAATGTTTTCACAGCTGTATTGATTATTGCCTGCCCGTGTGCCATTGCTTTAGCAGCACCATTTACTTTGGGGAATATGCTTCGAATTTTTGGTCAGAATAAATTCTATTTGAAGAATTCTCAAGTGATTGAAAAATTGGCAAAGATCAATACGATACTTTTTGATAAGACCGGTACCATTACGAAAAACCGAAAGAAGGGTATCCGATATTCTGGAGCTACCCTTTCTTACAATGAAAAAATCCTTTTGAAAAGTTCGGTGCGAACTTCCAACCATCCATTAAGTCGCTTGTTGTATGAGTCTATGGGTGAAGTGGAAGCCATCACTGTAGATGAAGTAAAGGAATATGCTGGTAAAGGAATTCAGACGAAATTTAAGAAACGCAGCATTAAAATAGGTTCAGAGAGTTTCGTTTTGAAGAAAAACAATCCGACCAATTTTGATACTTCAATTCACGTGAGTATAGACAACCATTACAAAGGGAAATTCACCGTTAGAAACTCCTATCGTGAAGGATTGGAAGAAGTAATGATTCGTTTGAAGTCGATCTTTAAACTAGCCATTATTTCGGGGGATAATGACGGAGAGCGTAAAAAACTAGAAAAGATTTTACCAGAAAATACAAGGTTATTGTTTAACAAGAACCCAGAAGATAAACTGAACTACGTGGCCCAACTTCAGAAAGACAGTTCGGAAGTAGCCATGATCGGTGACGGTTTAAATGATGCAGGAGCATTGATGCAAAGTAACGTAGGTATTGTTGTATCCGAGAATACCAATGTTTTCTCTCCTGCTTGTGACGCCATTTTAGACGCCAAAGAATTCGCGAAAATCCCCGTCTTTTTTGAGCTATCTAAAAGAGCTATAAGAATAATTCATTACTGTTTTGTTCTGTCGTTTTTCTACAATATTATAGGATTATACTTTGCGGTTACTGGACAATTAGAGCCCGTTATTGCTGCGATTTTAATGCCATTTAGCTCTATAAGTGTTGTAGTTTTTACCACTATTCTGACCAATATAACGTCTAAAAAACTTTTGTCATGAAACTTAATAAGTACATCGACCACACGCTACTAAAAGCCACAGCTACAAAAGACGAGATAAGAAAACTCTGTAAAGAGGCTGTTAAAAATGACTTTTATGCGGTATGTGTCAATAGCTGTTTTGTGGAATACGCAAAACAGTATTTGGATGACTCTGACGTAAAGTTAGCAGCCGTTATTGGTTTTCCACTCGGAGCCATGGATATCGAATCTAAGGTTTATGAGGCAAAGAAAGCTATCGATCTAGGAGCTGATGAAATTGATATGGTGATCAATATCGGATTCCTAAAATCTTGTGATTACCTCTTTGTCCGAAACGAGATTGAAGCCGTAAAGAATGTTATTGGTGATAAGGTATTAAAGGTGATCCTTGAGACCTGTTACTTAACAGATGAAGAAATCATTGTAGCCGCTCAGTTGGCCATCAATGCAAAAGCCGATTTTATTAAAACTTCAACAGGTTTTGGAACCAGTGGAGCCGAGATAAAAGATGTCGCTTTGATGAAGGAAGTTGTTTGCGATTTCGCAAAAATTAAGGCTTCAGGAGGAATTAAAAATAAAGAAACTGCTGAGCTGTTTATCGCAGCTGGAGCCGATAGAATTGGAACTTCATCGGGCATTGCAATCGTATCTGAATAACTTATTTATGAGTGTACACATAGGCGCGAAGAGAGGAGAAATTGCAGAAACTGTTTTATTACCTGGTGATCCATTGAGAGCAAAATGGATTGCAGACACTTTTTTGGATGATGTTTTTTGTTACAATGAAGTGAGGGGTATGTATGGTTACACAGGAACTCATAAAGGAAAGAAAGTTTCTGTTCAAGGTACGGGCATGGGGGTGCCCTCTACCTTGATTTATGCCAATGAGCTCATACAAGATTATGATGTTAAAAACCTTATTCGAGTAGGTTCGGCCGGATCATATCAAAAGGATGTTAAACTTAGAGACATTGTCATTGCCATGGCAGCTTCGTCTAATTCAGCCATTAATAGACATCGCTTTCGTGGAGCAGATTATGCACCCACCGCAAGTTTCGAATTATTTGCCAAGGCAGTACAGGCTGCAGAACATAAAAACATTCCGATTATCGCAGGCAACGTGTTGACCTCCGATACTTTCTATGCAGATGACTTCTATGATTATAGATTATGGGCCGAATTCGGAGTCTTATGCGTAGAGATGGAAACGGCAGGCTTGTACACCGTAGCAGCAAAATATAATGTAAATGCACTTACCATTTTAACGATCTCAGATAGTTTGGTCACCGGTGATCGTACAAGTGCAGCAGATAGAGAAACCTCATTTAATGACATGATAGAAATTGCCTTAGAATTACTATGAATACACTAATTAAAAAGTACAACGTTCCAGTACCAAGATACACTTCATACCCAACGGTACCGTACTGGAAAACAGATGAATTCGGAAAAGAAAAATGGATTAACGCTCTTCAAAAGTCGTTTAAAGAAAGCAATCAAAAGGAAGGAATAAGCCTTTACATTCACCTACCTTTTTGTGAGAGCATGTGCACCTTTTGTGCCTGCCACAAACACATCACCAAAAGACATGATGTTGAGGAAGATTACATTTCTTCGGTATTAAAAGAGTGGGACTTGTATTGTGAGCTTTTCAATGAAAAACCGCTCATTAAAGAAATTCACCTAGGTGGAGGAACTCCAACCTTTTTTGCTCCCAAGCAATTACAGCGATTGATTATTTGTTTGTTGGCCAAAGCAGACCTTCATGAGGATTACGAATTCAGTTTTGAAGGACACCCCAACAACACATCCGAAGAACACCTGAAAACACTAAACAATCTTGGTTTTACAAGGGTAAGTTTCGGCGTACAAGATTATAGTTTTAAGGTTCAAAAAGCCATCAATCGTATTCAGCCTTTCGAAAAAGTAAAAGAAGTAACAGAATTGGCCAGAGAAATTGGATATACGTCCATCTCCCACGATTTGGTATTCGGATTACCGTTCCAAAATATTGATGATGTGGTATATACCATCCGTAAGACAAAAGAATTGGCCCCAGACCGAATATCCTTTTATAGCTATGCTCATGTACCCTGGATAAAAGGAGTGGGGCAGCGTGGTTTCGAAGAGAAAGATTTACCTAAAAACGGAACCAAACGCGCGCTATATGAAGAAGGAAAATGGCTTTTGGAAAAACAAGGATACAAAGAAGTCGGAATGGATCATTTTGCTCTAGAAAGTGATGAGCTATATAAGTCGATGGAAAATGGATCCTTGCATCGAAATTTTATGGGATATACTGCTAGAAAAACCCAGGTGATGATCGGATTAGGAATGTCGGCTATTTCAGATTCATTCAATGCATTTGCACAAAATGTGAAATCGGTAAAGGAGTATCAGCGCATCGTAAACAGTGGAGAATTACCCGTTTTTAGAGGTCATATTCATTCCCAAGAAGATTTGAAGAGAAGACATATCATATTGGATTTAATGTGTCAATCTAAAACCAATTTACAGAATCTTGGAGATTTAAATGATTTCAATTATGTCTTGCTAGAAACTCTTTTTGAAGATGGGGTTTTAAGCATTGATGGTGACTATTTGGTATTGACAGAAACCGGCAAACCTTTCATTAGAAATGTGTGTGTGGCCTTTGATGAATACCTCAAAACAGAGCAAAAAACAGAACGAAAATTCTCGTATTCGATATAAAAAAACAAAGTATGACAAATGTCATATTCTTAAAAAATCAATCAATTTACATTTGACTATCATTATCAGGCAACAATGAGTGTAATTTATCTACTTCTTTCAGTAAGCGTACTAGTGGCGCTGGTATTTCTAGTGATATTCTTAGTATCCGTAAAATCAGGACAATTTGATGACGTTTATACGCCTTCGGTACGAATGCTTTTTGATGATGAACTTGTAAAAGAAAAAATAAAAACCAAAAACTAAACTAATTATTATGGAAGTACAACAGTTTTATTATGACAATAAAATCGTTCAAAAGTTCCTCTATGCAACTATCCTTTGGGGGGTGGTTGGTTTTATTGTAGGGCTGCTTTTAGCTTTTATGTTTATTTTTCCGAACCTTACCGATGGTATTTCATGGCTTAGCTTCGGAAGATTGAGACCACTGCACACCAATGCGGTGATTTTCGCATTTGTTGGAAATGCACTCTTTGCAGGGGTGTATTATTCCTTACAGCGATTGCTAAAAACAAGAATGGCGAGCGACTTTTTAAGTAACTTCAATTTCTGGGGATGGCAGTTGATTATTGTCGCTGCTGCAATCACATTGCCCCTAGGTTTCACTACTTCTAAGGAATATGCCGAACTAGAATGGCCTATTGATATCGCTATTGCCCTTGTTTGGGTGGCTTGGGGTGTTAATATGATTTGGACCATCCTTAAAAGAAGACAACGTCATTTATATGTGGCGGTGTGGTTCTATTTGGCAACCTTTGTTACCGTTGCCGTACTTCATATTTTTAACAGTTTAGAATGGCCAGTGAGCTTTTTGAAAAGCTACTCAGTGTACGCGGGTGTACAAGATGCATTGGTACAATGGTGGTATGGACATAATGCGGTAGCATTTTTCTTAACAACACCTTTCTTAGGATTGATGTATTACTTCGTTCCTAAGGCAGCGAATAGACCTGTTTATTCATACAGATTGTCTATTGTTCACTTCTGGTCATTAATTTTTATATATATCT
>CAYFJL010000096.1:0-10706 GCA_964343335.1 uncultured Polaribacter sp.
TGTTTGAAGAAAGTCAGATTGAACGTGCCTTTAATGAGTTTGTAAAAACCGAAGTAAAACAAATTCCGAATTTTCAACTAATTGGCGACCCTGAACTTGACATTCCGAATAAGGAAATCCGATTGCGGTTCTTTAATGAGGTGACCGAAGGAGAAAGCAATTTATTGAGCAATCAATTAAAGGATGAAGAATACACCAAGATCAAGGATTTTAACATCAAGATTAAGGGTAGTGATACCAAAAGTTTTGAGTTGATCACGACAGCATACAAAGAAAAGCGCGAGGAATTACAGGAGAGCAAAAACATCATTGCAGGTTTACAAAAACAGATTGCTTCCCTTGAAGAAACTATTTTGGGATTAAATGATCGAATCGAAAGAAATGCTCAAAGTGAAAGTGAAAAAATAGTGGCTTTTAGTCGTGTTGCAAAGGAAGCAAAAATTAGATACATCGATATTCAAGAAATCGGATTTGCCAATATTTTGAACTCCAAGGATTTTATAAAAATCGATACGATACCCCAGGCCTTTGTGAGATGGAATCCGGCTATTTCTGATTCAATCATCGATTCAAAAGAAAAAGCCATGCAAATGTGGCTGCAAAAAGAATTACAATTAGACACCATCTTCATCAAGAGAGAAAAATAAATCGTCGACAGTAGATGAAAAAATATGTAGTTGCTTTCGATCAAGGTACAACTAGTACCAGAACCATTGTTTTTGATAAATCAGGTTCCATTGTTTCCATTTCACAAAAAGAGTTGACACAACATTATCCGAAATCGGGTTGGGTGGAACACGACCCCATGGAAATCTACCAAGATCAACTAAAGACTTTTGAGGAAGCCTTAACAAAGGCCAAAATCCATGCCTCCGAAATTGATAGCATCGGAATCACCAACCAACGGGAAACGACCGTGGTGTGGAATCGCAAGACGGGATTACCCATTTACAATGCGATTGTTTGGTTGGACAAACGAACGAATGCCATTTGTGAGGATTTGACTTCACGTGGATTAGAGCCTTATATTAAAGAGAACACGGGACTTGTTATTGATGCCTATTTTTCTGGAACGAAATTAAAATGGATTCTAGAAAATGTTCCTGAGGCAAAGGAACAGATGGCGGACTTATGCTTTGGTACCATAGATAGTTGGTTGATTTTTAAGCTCTCCCAAGAACAAAACCACGTGACCGATCACACCAATGCTTCCCGCACCTTAATTTACAACATCAATACCTTAGCTTGGGATCAATTGTTATTGCAAGAACTAGAAATTCCAAGTCACCTACTTCCAAAGGTTCAGAACTCCTCTTCACATTTCGGAACTTTCCCTTATCAGGATTGTAATATACCCATTCAGGGAGTAGCCGGAGATCAACAGTCTGCTTTGTTTGGTCAAGGCGGATTCATCCCAGGAGTTGCCAAAAACACCTATGGTACAGGATGTTTCATGTTGTTGAATATTGGAAATCAGTTTATTGCTTCCCAAAACGGATTGCTAACGACCATGGCTTGCACTCTCGATAATAAACCTACCCAATATGCCTTCGAGGGCAGTATTTTTGTCGGTGGAGCTTCTATCAAATGGTTGCGAGACAATTTGAAACTGATTGAAAATGCCGGTGAAACAGAAGAAATTTGCAATAGTATTCCGCCGCTTGAAGATGTCTTTGTCGTACCTGCCTTTGCAGGCCTGGGAGCACCCTATTGGGATGCCAATGCCAAAGGAGCGATATACGGAATGACCCTAGATACTACCAAGAATGAAATCATTAAGGCAACTGTAGATGCACTGGCTTATCAAACAAAAGATGTGCTGGATGTTATGATTGAAGACAGTGGCAAGGAGTTGACCGTTCTCAAAGTGGATGGCGGTGCCAGCGCCAATAATTACTTGATGCAATTTCAATCAGATATGTTGAATGTTTCTGTAGATCGACCAAAAATGATTGAAGTAACTGCGTTTGGAGCAGCGGCGTTAGCTGCTTTGAAATCAGGTTTTTGGACTTTGAGTGATATACAAACTTTGCGAGAATCTGAGCGCATCTTTCAACCCGAGATCAACTCGAAACAGCGAAATAAGAAATACAAAGGCTGGTTGCAGGCCGTTGACAAAACCCGAACCAATAAGAAGAGTGCCCAAAACGGGAAGAAGCTACGTTTTTCAATTTTAGATCGACCCAAACAGTTTCAGAAAATCGTTTCTAAAAAATTTGATTTGGTCATCATCGGAGGTGGAGTAACCGGAGCGGGAATTGCCTTAGACGCTGTTTCTCGCGGAATGTCTGTTTGTCTAATTGAAAAGGATGATTTCGCTTCAGGTACTTCTAACAAATCAACCAAATTGATTCACGGTGGACTGCGATATTTGAAACAATTAGAGATTGGTTTGGTCCGTGAAACAGGTTCAGAAAGGGCTATTGTTCATTCAATTGCACCGCATTTAGTTATACCTGAAAAGATGTTGCTTCCCCTTGTAGAAGGCGGAACCTATGGGAAAATGATGACCTCCATTGGCTTGAAAGTATATGATCTGTTGGCCAATGTAGAAGGTGATGATCGTAGGTTGATGCTGGATAAAGAAGAGACGCTAAAAAAAGAACCACTATTGGATGAGACTGACCTTTTAGGTAGTGGTTATTATGCCGAATATCGCACTGATGATGCCAGACTCACTATTGAAATTCTAAAGAAAGCCGTTGAGTTGGGAGCCTTTGTCGTCAATTACTGTGAGATGGAATCCTTTGTTTATGATACTGATAAACAGATTGAAAGTATTAATTGTTTGGATCATAACTCAGGTAAAAAATTAAATATTAGAGGCCGAAATTTTGTTTCGGCAGCAGGGCCTTGGGTAGATAAAATTCGAGAAGAAGATAATTCAAAGAATCACAAACGATTGCATCTAACGAAAGGCGTGCATTTGGTTGTATCCAAGGAAAAACTTCCTGTAAAACAATCGGTATATTTTGATGTGGATGACGGGCGAATGATTTTTGCGATTCCTAGAGGTAAAACAACTTATATCGGTACTACCGACACTAATTATAAGGGTGATTTGAATCGTGTAGTGACCACTCAAGATGATGTTGAATATTTACTCACAGCCGTTAATAAAACTTTTCCGAAGGTACACCTAACTATAGATGATGTCGAATCAAGTTGGGCAGGCTTAAGACCACTCATTCATGAGGAAGACAAAGATCCTTCTGATTTATCTCGTAAGGATGAAATATTTGAATCAGAAACCGGATTGATTTCCATAGCGGGAGGAAAACTAACCGGATACAGAAAAATGGCGCAGCGGGTATTGGCTTCGGTGATTAAGACACTCCCAGAAAAGCGAAAAAAGAAACTTAAAAAATCAACCACAGATAAAATTGCCCTAGTCAACCCAAAGTTTGAATCTTATGATGAGGTATTGGAGTTTCAAAACAGCCTTCGTCAATTGTTGGTAGAGAAAGAGATTTTTGAATCGTATGAAGCTTGGTATTTGAGTACTACTTATGGGAAGAATGCGGTGAGAATTATAGATAAGATGAGCTTCTTTAGTAACAAAGATCCAAGAGAGCGATTGTTACGAGCAGAGCTCTGGTACGCCATTCATTTTGAGATGGTTAATAGCTTGGCAGACTTTTACGTTCGTCGAACAGGACGATTGTATTTTGATGTTAAATCTATTGATAAAACACTTCCACTCGTATTGAAAGAATGCACCAAATACTTGGAATGGGATCAAGAACGCATCGAATTGGAAAAAGAGCGTTTAAAGGTGTTGGTAACGGACGCTACGACTTTTTATTCAGAAGAATTTAGCTGATTAATACGACTTCCGCATTTTGATGAAATAAGTACAACTTTTGGTTGTCAAGGTTCAAACACTCAATTCGAGTTCGTCTGAGTTTTCCCCGTTTGAACTGCTGATTCCGATATTGAAATACTTCTCCCATTTGAATTTGATGCACAAAGGTGGTACCTACTTTCGCCTCATTATTTTTTAATACCAAGGATAACTTAGGATCAGAATCGGTACTTGCCTTGGGGTTTTTTAGATGTTTTGCCAAAGGTCCCATCACATGCGCTGGAAAAACTTCAGGCCTTAAAAGAGGTAGCATTAAATCTCGAAATGTGGTTTTCCATTCAATACCATGAGGCTTCACTCGTCCATATTTTTTGAAGGTGAGGTAATGGGCAATTTCATGCACCAAGGTGATGAGAAACTGATTGGGATTCAAATTGTTGTTTACGGTAATGGTCATTTTTCCATTTGGTAAACGACGAAAATCTCCATGTTTGGTATGTCGTTGGTTTACAATTTTTAAGTCAATGTCATTCGTATTTAGAATCGATTGCACATAAGGAATTGCTTCAGCGACGATGTACTGTTGAAAGCTCAAAATTGTACTTATGGAGTTGTAGAAGAAACCTGTAATACTTTTCCATTGTAAAAGCGGTTGCCTGTTAACGCGAAATTCAGAATATATTCGGCCATTTCATGCGGTTGTAAAGGAGCTTGATAACCAGGAAATGCTTCTTCTAGCATTTCGGTTTGAACGGCCCCAATGGCCAAAACATTGAAAGCGATTTGTTGTTCTTTGTATTCTTCTGCTAACAATTCTGACAAGGTAATCACGGCGCCTTTGGCCGAGCTGTAAGCCGCTAATCCAGGGAATTTTAAACTTCCTTGGATACCACCCATACTGCTAATGGTAACCACATGGCTTCCTTCAGTCATAAACGGAATCAGTTTTTGAGTCAACATGGCCACTCCGAATACATTTACATTGTACACCTTGAAGAAATCCTCAGAACTTAGCTCCCCAAAGGGTTTGTTTACCAGGAGTCCAGCATTATGAATCAGAATATCAACCTTCTTCCAATTGGAGTTGATGAAATTGTAAACTTTCTGTAAATCTTCAGCCTGAGCAATATCAACGGGAATTGTATGAATATTCGAATGATTCAGTTCATCCAAGGGTTTTGAGTTTCTTGAAAGTGCTAAAACTTGATGTCCAAGGGCAGCGAACTGCTTGGCGAGTTCAAAACCAATTCCTCTACTAGTTCCTGTGATTACGACATGTTTACTCATTTTCCTTTAGTTCTTTGGTTTCGTTTTTATCTTCTTCAAAATCTCGAATGCTTTTTTTAAGAATGATCCATTGATTTTCTAACTCCTGATTATCTTCAAAATCATCCTGTTGCTCAGCTATTTCAAAAGTATATTCAATACGTTCTTTCAACATGGGGTGATTGCTCAAATAAGAAGGCATATCCACATTGGTTTCCTTTTTAAGAAGTTTGAACAACGCTGGCATTCCATGCAAATCTACGGCGTTTTTTCGCATAAATTCCAATCCGAATATATCCGCTTCTTTTTCTAATTTCCTTGAAAAACTCAGTTGAGAGAAGAGGTGCGCATTATCTGCCATGATGGTAGTTACCCCATTAATATCCCCAAAAATAATCGAAACGAAAAGGGCTCCCGAAAGGTTTCTGGCAACATTTTTTAAGACATGTCGATTTTCAATATGGGAAATTTCATGTCCGATAAGGGCCACCAATTGTTCCTTGGTTTCCATCTTTTCAAGTAGGGCAGAGAAGATGACAATCTTTCCACCCGATAGGGCGAATGCGTTTAATTGGTTGCTTTCTGCCACATAAATTTCAATGGGAAATTCACTGTCAATTTTTAATTCATCGACGAAATTTTTTAGCCTTTTGGTTTGATTTTCGTCAATTTCTAGATCCGAAGAAAGTACTCGAAAAACATAATCTCCAAATTCAATGACCCGAGACGTATTCATATTGCTTGCAAAACTTTCCGCCACTGTCGGAATGATGTATAGGTATATAAAAAAGATTAGACCAATCAATCCGATAATTAATCCGACCAAAGATGATCGTTTTGAGCTGTGTAATTGCGAATCAATTTTCGAGTTTAAACTGCCAATATCTTGATTCTTCAAATAGTTGATGAAGGTTGAATCTTTGCTTTCCAATCGTTGAAACGGAAAGGATTTGCCATAGGTAAATGCTAGAAAGTCTTTGGTATATACATCAGACTTTTTTATGTCGGGAAGATTCCAAAATATTTGTTGTGCTTGTCCATTATCTGTATAGGTAATGGTCCATCGCATGGAACTCACAGAAATTTCCGCTGCATGTGATTTTGCAGTCTTTCCATCAAAATAAGTTCCTTTAAAAGCCATATTACAACAAATCGAAATCTAAGAAATCTAAGAAATCGTCACCAGCAGCATCGTCGTAATCATCATAAGATACTTGAGTGATTGCCCCCGTATCCAGGTAACCGTCAATTTCAGAAAATCGGAAGAAAAAGTTTAAGGTTCTTACTGTTACCCAAGGAGTTGCCAAACCAAGGGTAAAAAAGATTAAAATGAAATTGATGACCAAAAGCTCGAATACATCCGATACCGACATATGAAATCTCAGTTTTAGTTCCTCATCATTTTGTTTGATGGTTGTGTTATCAATAAAGAAGGTCCATACATTTTTGTAATACCAGAAAGAATAAATGCCAAGCGTAATGTAGAACAGTAAAATGAGTTTTATATTGATCCAAAGTAGCGAACCTCCTTTGCCATGAAAATCAAAAGATACATTTCCGAACCGTAAGTTTTGCAACACGTACTTTCGCAATTCCACTTGTAACCAAGGACCGTATAGGCCGAGTGTAAGCGTAGTTAGAATAATTCCTTTTAAATAGATTGAAAAGATTTCTCTTTTACTACCAATGTATTTGAAATAGATTCCTTTCCATGAACTTCTAGAAGCCCGATATCTCACAGCACCGTGAATGGCAAAAGGAATGATGATGATAAAGAACAGATAAAAGGCTCCTACTGCGATGCTAATGATAAAATCATTTTGGGTTTGAAGCCCAAAAAACAGATACGCATACAGAATGATTAGAATCAAATAAATTTTTATAAATCCGCGAAAAACTTCCATTCCGGTAGCGTGAAACTGAAAACGAGAATCGTCCAACTCGGAAGATTGGTAGTGATATTTTAAGATTTCAACCTTTGCCCAAGGATAGTAAATTCCAAAGGTGAGAACGGTTAAGATGATGTTTTTGAAATAGATAATAGCAAATTCACTTCCTCGACCGAAGTATTTTATTTTACGAGGAGAAGATGGATGTCCGGATATAATTTCCATTTGATTTTGGTTGTGTTGATTTATAAAATGGTTTTCACTTTTCGCAATGGAAAAATAATGAAAAAGAAAGTGCTCTTAAAATTAATTAAAGATAATATGTTGGTAAGCTCCAATATCAGGTGCACCTGATCGATCTGTTCCAAGCAAATCTAAAATTACAGAACTGGGTGCGGCCTTGTTGATACCTTCTGAGTTTTGACCAATAATAAACTCTTGATTAACCGTATTTTTAAAATTCGGATTTCCGTTCAAGATGATGTTCTGGTAATTCGGATTGGTAAAATCAAGCTCTTGGTTGTTGGCAAAAGCATCGGTGATGTCATTGAATTGAATCATACAATGATTGAGGTTGTAATTAAATAGACTACCATCAACCTTGTCCAATACAAATTCGATATTGTTATTTCCGCTGATGATACAGTTGGTGAAATCGGCTCTCACCAAATCGCGTAGGCCCACGGCTTCTTGGTTATTGGCATCAATAAACGTGAAAAAGTTATTGATCAAGACCGATGGAAGCTGACGAATTCCGTTGTTCCAATAATTCGCGATGGTAGCATGTGTGAAGGAATAATTTCCTCCAACTGTTGCTGCCAGAGATGCTTGACCCGCAGAGCCAATTACAACATTTTCTGCTTCAATATGGGCCTCACGAGCCAATATTCCGAAGCTTGAATGATTGTAAATTTCGGTGTTCTTTAAGTCCAAGGTTGGGTTCCCGTTGGTGCCCAAACTATCAATGAGAATTCCAATGAGTCCGTTTTTTATTTGAGCGTGATTGATTTCATTATCCTTACTTCCCTTGCGTAGCCAAATTGTTCCCCATTGCCCTGGAATCCTGCTAAAGGCATTTTCCAATCGGTCGCCTTCAAAGACCACCTTTTCAGTCAAGGTGCCATTTACTTTTAGGCTTCCTTCCGTATCCACAATGAGTCCGGAATTACTGTGAAAATATATTTTTGCACCTGCATCAATTTCCAAGGTTTTATTCGCACCTACCGCAGCATAACCATAAATGACATACGGTTTTTGATTGGTGAAACGAAGTTCTGAATCCTCCAGAAATCGTCCTTTAATCGTTGTCGGATTTCCATCCAAGCTCAGACTGTCAATCTTCATGCTGATCGGATCTTTCCCAGGAAAAATGAAATTGGCATCTTGAACCAGGGTTACCAAATCAACATCTTGTTGGTTATTTCCGTTATCAAAAAGAATACGGTCCGTATATAGAGGATTGGAGACATTGTTGACATCTACGGTAGTTTCAATAAAAATGAAAATACTATCCTTAGCAAGAATATCAATATCGTTAAAATCTTTACCCGGAATGCCATCCACATTCAATCGATAGTTAGAAGAGACTCCGTTTTCTAATTGAATTCTTGGTATGGTAATGGCTTTAGTTCCACGATTATAAACCTTCAAGTTGTAGGTGGCTGAGCCAATATTGGTAAAAATAGTGTCTAGAAAGACCGTGTCTTTTGAAAATTCTAAGTTCCCGAAACTAGGTACGGTGGTAAAGTCTTTTCTACAGGAACTAACTGCTATTAGAATCACTAAGATTAGAAAAGTGTAGAATTTACGCATGAAGCTTTTTTGTAAAAATAGAACTTTTTGTGAATTGATTTATTGTTTTTTAACCAATTCAATTTCGAAAAGTTTCCCCCAGTTCTTACCTGTTACAAATAGGCGATTGTTCTCTTTGTCGAAGGCGATTCCGTTTAAAACTTCATCTTGGGGAACCAATTTTTGAGTCTTCTCAACTTCTTCTTTAAGTCCGCTTAAATTGGCAACACCAGTGACGATACCGGTTTGGCTATCAATAATCACCAAAGCATTTTGTTGGTATTTGTTGGCATACAAGTCATTACCAATAAGTTCCAATTCATTCAAGTCTTTCAAATCGTATTTGTTGGTGTATACTTGAAGGGATCTTTTTTCCTTTTGAGTAGCGGGGTCTAAAAACCAGATTTTAGAGGTGCCATCAGATTTGATCAATTCAGTTTGATTATGCGTTAATCCCCACCCTTCTTTGCTTCGATTGTAGTCGAATTCATTGATCTTTTTAAAGGACTTTAAATCGAAGACAAATCCTTTTTTGGCTTGCCAAGTCAACCAATAGATAGTGTCATTATAAATGGTCATTCCTTCGCCGAAGTATTTCTTATCCAAATCATATTGCTGCAAAACCTTACCTGATTTGATATCCACTTTTCTCAATGATGATTGACCTTTACGGCCCGTCGTTTCATACAAATAGCCTTTGTAATACTCAAGTCCTTGCGTGTATGCTTTCTTGTCATGCGGATAGGTATTGATGATTTTGTAGGTGTAAACATCTGGAGTTTTGTCTGCAAATACTTCAAAGGATGCATTTACTTTTTTTGTTTTTCCTGGGAAGAAGGCAAGGGCAGAGATGGCATGCTTTCCGATTCCGATATCGTTGGTTTTGATGGAAATTTGATTGTTGGATCCTTTGATTTTTTTTCCATTGATATAAAATACCACGCTGTCTATAGATTGATTGTTTTCTTCCTTTAAAGAAAAAGAAACTTCTTTGTTCCAGTTCGTTTTCTTAGGTCCCTCAATTGTAAATTTGTAGGCCGTATCACAACTAGTAAAAAAGACAACAAAAAGGAGGAATATGGTGCGTATTTTAGTTTTCATCTATCGGTATTTTAGGCAAATAAAAACAATAATTTATTGTAATTAAATAAAATTAGGTTAAATTTGCACGCTCAAAATGGATACGCTATTGCTATTTTGATTTCTGTAAAGCCTTACCATCTTTACAAACCGAATTAAAAATTAAAATTTAATATCATGAAAAAAGGTATACATCCAGAAAATTACAGAATGGTCGCTTTCAAAGACATGTCTAACGGTGACGTATTCTTAACGCGTTCAACTGCAGAAGCAAAGGAAACTATTGATGTTGATGGTGTTGAGTATCCAGTTGTAAAATTAGAAATCTCTAGAACTTCTCATCCTTTCTATACAGGTAAGTCTAAATTAGTAGATACTGCAGGACGTATTGACAAGTTCAAAAACAAATACGCGAAATTCAAGAAGTAATTCTGTTGAATTTAAAGCATTAAAAAAGCCAGTCTGTTTAGACTGGCTTTTTTGTTGATCTTATATCTTAAGCTTCCATGTAATCTTCAATAGGATTACAAGAGCAAACTAAGTTTCTATCTCCAAAAGCTTCATCAACGCGTCTTACCGTTGGCCAGAACTTGTTATCTTGAACAAATTCTAACGGAAATGCAGCTTTCTTTCTTGTGTATGGGAACTGCCATTCATCCTCAGTCAACATCGCCATGGTATGCGGCGCATTTTTAAGGATGTTGTTTTCTTCATCCTTGACAGAAAAGGCAATTTCCTTTCTAATTTCAATCATTGCATCACAAAAACGATCCAATTCAGCTCGGTTTTCTGATTCTGTTGGTTCAATCATCATAGTTCCAGCTACCGGGAAAGAAACCGTAGGCGCGTGGAATCCATAATCCATCAAACGCTTT
>CAYFJL010000097.1:0-9300 GCA_964343335.1 uncultured Polaribacter sp.
CTCTTAATGTGATGCTTATAGTAGTTTTGAAACTTCTTAACCGGACACTACTGATAAAAGATATAAACCAATTATTACGCGCAATTAATCAGAATAAAGCTAAAGAAATATATAAAAGAGTTCAATCTTATATCAATTATACAAATGGTGTTTCAAACCTTAGCGCCTTGATTCAAACTATATTTTCTGAACTAAAAAATAAAACAATTGATGCAAAAAAAAGAGATGAACTCTATAAAGCTTCTCAGGAAGTAGAAATAATTGAAAATTTTGTCAGCCATATAAAAGACCTAACCACTTTATACAAAAATACCATTTGGGCATCTGAAAATTTAAATGCAGAAGTCAAAATTTCTAACATAAATTTTGAACAAAGCAAAACAAAAAAAACGTATTTGGCTCATAAATCAAATGAGTATAGTGAAGCATTTGAAGTAATAAGGAGTGACAATACCACATCTAATAGCCTACAAAACCTATTCAAAATTCAGCTTGATGAGCAAGAATATGCGTGCTTGTCTGCGAATATTCAATTAAGCAGAGATTCGCGGAAGTCAAACAATAAGGTATTCGTTAAAATACAATTGATTAATGATAGTACATCTTTCAAGAAAGATCCAGAGGGTAAAAGATATTACTCAGTAGCTACAGAAAAGGTCAATAACAAAGCTTTTTTTGGTGTACAGATTAGCTCGCAAAGTCAAAATATTGTTCCTTATACAGACCATTCTTATACTAAAGATGAGAATAACCAATTTAATGAAGATACAACTACCAAGTTTATATATCAACAGTTTGATGATTATGCTGTAGGACATGGTTGTTCTGTAAATTGGAAGAAATTGAATAATGAAGTTCTTGTTCAAACTGACTATCTTCCAGCCTGTGAAACGCCTGATATAGAGCCAATACCCAGAGATAAAAGCAAAGAATCAATTGAGAAAAATAACGGTGAATTTCATTCTCCTTCATTTTTAGAAAATTCTAAATCGCAAGAATTTAAATGGCTTTCAACATTTTCTGATGCCAAAGATCAAGAGGTTGTCTCTGGCTTATTAGAGTTTGTAGACGCTTATGGCAATTGGATTCAACAAAAAAGAAAAGATCCGAAATATCAAAACGATTTTAAAGAGATTGCAAATCAAGAACTAGATAAGTGTGAAGAGGATTATAAGCGAATGAAGAAAAACATTGAAGACTTGCTTAGTGGGGAAAGAAATGTAGAAAATCTAAATTCATTTCGTTTAATGAATTCTGCGATGTTTATGCAGTTGTTTCATTCAGAAAAAGTGAAGAAGGATGAGATATACCACCTCATGCAGGAAAATAGTTTTAGTGAATTCAATTATGATTTTTACAAACAATCAGACGATAAACTATTTTCCAAAACAGAATCTGCTGGTTGGAGGGCTTTTCAGTTGGCTTTTATTTTGCTCAATTTAGATGGCATCTTCAAACCAGAAAATGATGAAAATTGGACGGCAAGAAACAAATGGGTAGATTTAGTTTGGTTTCCTACCGGTGGTGGTAAAACAGAGGCATATTTAGGGCTTATTGCACTAACCATTATAAACAGACGAAAGCTTCATAAAGAAAGAGGTGGCGGTGTAGCTGCAATAATGCGATATACATTGCGATTGCTTACCATGCAACAGTTTCAACGTGCGACCTTAGTTATTATGGCATTGGAACTATTGCGTAGATGGGATGAAAATCAATTAGGCTTAGAGCCTATTACAATAGGTTTATGGGTGGGTGATAACTCATTACCTAATTCAATGGATGGTTTAATCAAAGAATTTAAAGCATTAAATGAAGGAAATAAAAATAAGATCCCTTTTTCAAATTGCCCTTGGTGTGGTTCAAATTTAAAAGGTGAAAATACCACAGATTCAAGCAATAGTTCTTCATCTTATGATAGAGATAAGTTACACTTAAAATGTACAAATACTGAAAAATGCACTTTTTCATTTGGCAAAGGACGACCAAGCAAAAGAAAAAATTATCAAGGACCAATACCAGTTAATTTATGTGACGAAACGATTTACCAACACCCATCAAGTCTTTTGTTTGGTACGGTAGATAAATTTGCTCAGTTAGCACATAAAGTGACTAGTAATGATAATCAAAAAGACTCAAGAAGATTATTTGGAAGAGGAAATTGGGAAAATGGTAAACCCAAAAAAGGCTATTTACCACCTGATTTAATTATACAAGATGAGTTACACTTGTTATTAGGGCCTTTGGGATCAGCAGTAGCGTTATTTGAAACGGCGGTTGACCACTTATGTAAAAGAGAAGATGGTACGCGTCCCAAAGTTATCTCGTCAACGGCAACCACTAGAAATACCCAGCTTCAGATAGCTGCTCTTTTTGGTAGAAAAGTAAATCTTTTCCCTAAGCCAGGTGTAGAATGTGATGATTCCTTTTTTGCATTTTATAAAAGAAGGTTTAATAGTTCGGAAAATATCAATCCAGAATATATTGCAAAAAGAAAGTATGTCGGTGTTTTACCAACTGGCAGAACACAAATCTGGATGCAAATGAGATTAGCTGCCATATTAATGACACATCGTGTATTATTTGAATTACAGGAGCTTGGAGAATATCGACCAATAGATTTTGAGAAATATGATAAAGACATGCTCAAAGCAATGAATTATTACCATACTGTTATTTCTTATTTCAATAGCTTAAAGGAAGTTGGTAAAACACAATCACAAGTTCAAACCTATATTCTTAAAGAATTTAGGAAGGTATTTAATAGAGTCCTTAGACCTCAAAAATTAATGCATTCACTTTACACCTATGGTCCTATTCAAGAAGCAGAGCTTACCGGTAGATTGTCTGGTGAAGAAGTAAAAAATGAATTAAAAAATGTAGAATCTAAATGGAACCCTAAAAATAGGTTTGCTCACATTGAAAATGAGCATATTGTTAGAGGCAAAGTGCCTCCCGAATTTGTAGTTGCAACAAATATGATATCAGTAGGAATTGATGTTTCAAGATTCAATACGATTATTATGAACTCGATGCCACGTAATACAGCAGAGTATATACAAGCAAGTAGCCGTGTAGCAAGGAATGATTATGGCCTTGTTCTTACAGTACATCATCCTTTTAGAGCAAGAGACATTTCACATTACGAAAAATTCATTGAGTTTCACGAGAAAATGTATAGTTATGTGGAACCCATTTCAATTACACCATTCACAAAAAAAGCCATTGAACGATATTTAGGCTTGTATTTGGCTACAATGATTAGACACACCAGAGATGAATTTGTTGATAGGGAATCCGCATCGATTATTTCTGAAATGTCAGATGAAGATTTAATAGTTCTTACTAAAGAATTGTTACAAGAGTTTGAATTCAAAAAGGAAAGCTTAGGTCAATTTGATACCTTAATTCAAAATCTCCTAAAGGACGAAAATATAAATCAAATTAAGCTTTGGATTAAAGAGGCTTTATATGATTGGAAAAATCGAGAGGATAGTCTAGATGACCAAACAGATTTAGTATTTAGCCGAGCTACAAATAGAGCTAATCAGCAAAGGCGTCAAGAACAACTTTATGTAGACATAGACGCATATGAAAACAAAATTTATAGTAAAAAATGGCAGGTACCTATGTCTTTAAGAGTAATAGAACCAGAAGCAGCTATCAAAATAAAGTCTATTTAAAATGAATATACTACAGGCACATCAATATAATCAAGGGATTGGGAAGTATAAATTATTGTCTTCAACAGCTGGTGTTGGCTCAATAATCACTACCAAATTTGGTACTTATGTACTTATATCTGATATCAATAACTGGCAATTTGTAAATGTTTTCAATAATAGAATAAAATCTCTTTTGGAAAGCCCTCCAAAGGATGTTTATGATGGAATCAAAAGAGAAGCTGAAAATTTAGGTCTATCTCTCGTTGACGATAAGCGATTTGTTCAGTTTATACAAAATGAAAAAAAGCTAGATAAGCTAGAATGTTTGGTGGCAATCCCTCAGATGGCTTTAAACGAAGTCTTCAATTCGGTTAATTGGACAAACAAAGTGCACGGAAAAGTTAAAGCATCTCACCCAATTGCTATGGCTTTAAATGATAAAACCGGAGATTATGGAAAAGCCGAAACTTATCAAATTCAAGGCACACACTTCCCAAAGTGGTTTCTAGGAGCCAACAAAAAAAATGGAAAGCAGCAATTAAAACCTATTGAAGAATGGAAAACGAAATGGGTTGAAAAAGGGAATGCAAAAAGTACATTTACGCCTCCTCGTGATTTCAATGCACCAATAAAAGACATTGATGGTAAACAAAAGAAACTATTTTACACTGACGCAGATAATAGACAAATTACTATTCCATTATTTAGAGAGTTAAATCAAACAAACTTGATATTGATTTGCCCCAATGGTCACTTGTCAGATATTCCATGGCCTAAATATTTAAATTGGAAAACACAAAAAGAATCCTTTCAACTTCCCAGAGAAGATAGTGGAGAGCGCTTGTTTGAGATGGAACCTTGCTGTGGTAACCCTGACTTGAGGTGGTCAGAGAGTAGCACGAAATCAGAAGGCTATGGCTCTGTTTATATTGAATGTGCCTCTTGTGGTCTAGGCTCTGGAGCTGATGGTAAACCAAAAGTAACACTAGAAGGAATAAATAGCTTAAAGCCAAAATGTCCTGGACACAAGCCATGGGAGATGAATTTAGGCGATCCTGGCTCTGTGCCCTACGAAAAGTGTTATGAAAATGGGAATGAAAACGAGGGTAGAGAGGAAATGCAAGTGACTTTAGTTACAGCAAATAATACATACTACGCAAATGGATTTTCGAGTTTATTCATCCCAATGCATTTGGCTGAAGAAAAAACAGAAGAACTTTATGGCGCTTTAGAACGCTTAAATAAAAAATATTCCAAAGAATGTGAAAGAAGAGAAGAACAAAATAGAACCAAAAGGTCTAAAGATGAATATTGGGATAATTTTGACTTAGAAGCATTTATTTACGATGAAGAAGGTTTACAGCCAGAAAATTATGATTCTTTCATACAAATTTTGAGAGGAGATTTTTTACAAGAGCAGCAAGAAGAAAATAGTGGTGATTTTCATGAGCAATATAGATTCCAAGAATACAAATGCTTTTCCAAGAATAAATCTTACGAGGGCACAGAAGAAAACAAAGGACTAAGTTTTAAAGACATCAAATTAAGTGAAGAACTATCGCAATATTTTACTAAAATCCAACAAGTAGAAGAGCTGAAGGTCACGAATATTCAATTTGACTTCACAAGAAAAAAACCTAAAGAACGAATTGTGACAATTGACAATAATGGAAATCGTATCGTACAAGAATCATCTGCTGGTCAAAATATTTTTTCAATTATTGAAAATGAATTGTATGTTCTTCCTGCCAATGAAACATATGGTGAAGGCTTATTTTTTCAATTTAATGATGGAAAAATAACAGCGTGGTTAAATAGTAATCCAAGTATTGAAAGCAGATTTAACCATTATTTGACTCGTGAAATAAACCCTAACCAACAAGGAGCTAGTTTTATGCAGAGAATAAAAAACAATGGAATAAAACATTTTTTAATTCACTCCTTCTCACATATGATGATGAGAGAATTGGAATTTTCTTGTGGGTATCCAACAGCTAGTTTAAAAGAAAGACTTTACATCTCATCCAACCAAGAAAAACTAATGTCTGGTGTCCTTATTTACACTGCAGAAGGTTCAGAAGGTAGTATGGGCGGGTTGGTTTCTCAGGGAGAACCAGAGAAAATTCTTAAGACTATAAAAAAAGGACTCGAAAGGTCAATCAATTGTTCTTCTGACCCATTATGTTGGGAGTCAGAAGGTCAAGGGATTTTCGATTTAAATTTATCTGCCTGTTTCTCTTGTTCATTAGTAGCAGAAACAGCTTGTGAAGAAATGAATTTAGGTTTAGATAGAAGAGTGTTAATTGATGAGGAGATTGGATTCTTTGTAAAAATGTAATAATAGCCACCTCGTGGAGCCATACACATTTGCAATTCGCTACAGCCAACAACACAAGCCCAAAATTGCAAAAGAGTATGTCTCTGCCAAACTGAATGACAATCTGAACGAAAAAAGCCAGTGTACAACAACGTATAAGAAATAATAGCGGCTGAAATGCTAAACAAAACGATAAAAATATTAAGAAAGGTCTGTCCAAAACGGAAAAGTTAGTGATTACAAATCCGATACTATTCTTATACTAGACCGTCAGACTGTGCAAAAACTCACCAAAACAACCTATCCATTATTTACTTCACGGTTTTGAAATTCGTATTTTGAATTAGATCAACACCTAATACCCTATGGCCCACCAAAGCGGTACAGATCGGCACCAGTTGTTCTTTTCCCCCTGGTTTGCCCCCCTTGATAATCAGATAGGATTGACAAGGCGTTTTTGGCGTATCATCGGGCGCATCGGTATGAAGAGAAGTGGTAAGTAAAAATGAATATTTCATATATTATCACATCAAAAATTGTGTGATATGAATTGGATGGATATCGTTGCCCTTTTCAACATTAATGTCTTTACTGTTATTGGCATATCTATGATAGGAATAAGCGGTTTTTTCTTATTGCTTATCAATATATCAAGGTTCAAGGCCAAAGGAACTACCGTAAGCACTAGGCAACATAAAAGCGCTATTTCAGAACGAATACAAGTAAGAGTATCGAGTTTTGGAATGCTCCTTGGATTCGTGGTTCTAATCTTGAGTCAAACCTCTTTGCTTGTACCCTCGACTAAAAACATACATTCAAATCATTGGCTGGGTAATTGGAACGTATATCAAGAAGAATTCGATGAATTAAACTATGGGGACCTTTACTATCAGTTAGAACTTACGGATCGAGAAGGTGAATTATTCGGGACGGTTTACGATGAAAGAGGAAGAGAGGATGGGCATATTGTACAAATAAAGCTAGACCAAAACAGGTTAACTGGAAAGTATGGGAGAAACGATGGAAGGAAAATGAAGGTCGAATTTCTCATGTTCCCTGACAGAAGGTCTTTCATGGGGAGATACAAAAGCAGGCATCATAATGACGCTTGGCAAACCTGGATTAGTTATAAGACCCAATAGAAAATATCTTTATGGTCCAACTCCCACCATCCATCTTCGACCTACTCGAATCCGAAAATTTCCGGAGAAGGCCTGGCATGTACCTGAGCTCTCCTACTATCAGCATCCTGTTTGGCTTTATCACGGGTTACTTCTACGCCGTGGATGCCAATGATGTGACCTTAAAAGACATGGATAAACTAAATGGGTTCAACGATTTTGTCGCCAACCATTACGGATGGCTCGAATCTACGGCCGGGTGGCGAAACATCATCCTCAAAGAATCAGGTGGCGATGAAAAGAAGGCCTTTACTACGTTTTTTGAGTTGTATGATGTGTTTGTTTCACGAACCACATGAGGCACGGAGGGCACTAAGCCTCACAAAGGATTCCAATCCCCACTCCGCAAGAGACTCCCTCTCTTCCAAAGGTAAATTTGATTTGCAAGAGCATTGAAAGTCTTGGAAAAAGAGAGGGATGGGGTGAGTTTTAACCACAAAGGCACTAAGGGCACTGTAGATCTCAATCTCCCTTCCAAAGACTCTTCTATTCATTGCCAAGAAAACAACAACCTCAATGTAAATCAAATCTTGCATGCATCTTAGTAAAATTTCGAGTAAATTACCGAAAAACGGTATTTTACTCGAAAAAATTCTAAGATTGAATCTCTCCGTATACATAAAAGAACTGCTCTCGCTGGAGGAATACGCCTTCTCCTTTGAGGAGGTAATGGAAAGGACCTCTAAAAGTCCCGTTGCGGTAAAGAGGGAGATATCGCGATTGATTGAGAAACAAGAGCTTCTTAACCTACGCCAGGGTTTTTACTTGATTATACCGCCACGATACTTAGCTGTTAAAAAACTCCCCATTCAATTGTATGTAGAAAAGCTCTTCGCCTATCTGGAGCGCCGCTACTATGTTGGTCTTTTCTCCGCTGCTAAGTTTTACGGGGCAAGTCACCAGCACGCGCAACGAGATTATGTAATCATTGAACCGCCTGCCCTGAACCCTATACAGAAAACGAATATCGAGATTCAGTTTTTAACCACCAGCAACTGGCCAACAAGAAATATAGAGGCCAAACAGTCGGATGCTGGCTACTACCGGATTTCGAGTCCGGCGCTTACATTCATGGACCTTATACACTATCACAGGAAGATCGGCGGAATGAACCGCATACTCGCGTCCTTAGAGGAATTAGCGGAAGAAATAAATGATCAGGATGTGATAAACCTGCTATCCTGGTACCACTCAAAAAGCAGTTTGCAACGGGCTGGTTTTCTGCTCGAAGAACTCGGGAATCAACCTGATTTGGCTGATATCATATTTGATAAACTCCGTCAGGAACCTTTCTTCCCGGTCCTATTAAGTCCAAACAAAGACCAAAAGCCGGGGGCAACTGATAACCGCTGGAAAATTGATGCTAACCTTCAATTGCAAAGTGATCTATGATTGCTTGGAACCGACAAGAAACCTCCTACCCGGAAAGAGTTTACACAAAATATCGATGCAAAAATGGCAGACCCCGGTTTCAGAGGAGATATGGAAGCTTTACTTCGTACTGAAATAAAGTATGACCAACAGGCCGCCTACGAATGGCTCTTGGATAATATTATTGCGAAAATGTAGGGCTCATTTCTACAATAGGGAGATAAACGGAGTTAGCGATTAAATGGACCACATAAGCCACTAAGCCTCACTAAGGATCACGATCGCCCATAAGCAAGAGACTCCCTCTCTTCCAAAGGCAAACAAGATTTGCCAGAGCATTGAACGTACTGGGCAAAGAGAGGTGACTGAGCGATTCGACCGGTCAGGTCGGGAAAGGTCCGGGGGACCTTTCAGCGAAGGAACCGCGAAGCGGTTAACCCTGTAATCATGATTTTAGGACATCTTTTGTCATAGGTCCCTGAAAGGCCTTCAGCGGACGCAGTGGGGTGAGTTTAACCACATAAGCCACTAAGGGCTCTATTTCTCCTTACGTTTTTTTACCCGAACCAAAATCCCTTGCAACTACAAACCTCCCCTCCATGGAAATTTCTGGCAAATAGATCCTTCTGGCAAAAAAACTTGTTTTCAGTTGGGATGCTTTAACCTAATTGCCCCGAAGTGCCAAAAGGATTATCTTTATAAAAAGAGACAACATGGACTTATTGATAAAAGAGGAAGTGCTGCAAAAAGCAGAGATCACAGCAGA
>CAYFJL010000097.1:9400-10693 GCA_964343335.1 uncultured Polaribacter sp.
ACATGGACTTATTGATAAAAGAGGAAGTGCTGCAAAAAGCAGAGATCACAGCAGAAGAGTTGCTCATGGAGATGGCGGTGCATCTCTATGACACCGGGCGTTTATCAATGGGACAAGCAAGAAACCTTGCCGGCTTGGATCAAATTGCCTTCCAGAAAGAAATGGCTAAGCGGGATATTTATATAAAGTACGATGAAGAGGATCTGGAAGCTGATCTCCAAAATCTAAAGAGGCTGCGGAATGGTAATTAATAAGCCTGGATTCCCAGAATATTACAATACATAGTTTCAATTATCCTCTATCTGGCAAGTGGCCTTTCATGATCGTAATAAGTGATACATCCGTAATTACCAATTTAATCCAACTTGAACAATTGAATCTTTTAGGGCAATTATTTGATCAAGTCATCATTCCTAGAAAGGTCCACGAAGAACTTGGAAAACGTCCTGAGCAAACAGAGCTCATCAGTCAGCTTGACTGGATTGAAGTAAGGGACATTTCAAACAACGATCTATACAACAAACTTCTTGATATCCTCGATGCTGGAGAATCCGAATCTATCGCCTTAGCTTTAGAGCTCAATGCAGATCTGCTGATAATCGACGAAAAAAGAGGCCGGAAAATAGCTAAAGACTATGGAATACCCATCACAGGTTTATTGGGTATAATTGTTGAAGCAAAAGAGGTAGGATATATCAACTCAGTTAAACCTCTCCTTGACCAGTTGATCTATGACATTGGATTTCGAGTCAGCCCGAAGCTATACCTAAAAATCATGGAATTAGTAGGAGAATAAAAAATTTTGGGTTCAATATTTCACCCCAGTCACTAAGGGCACAAAGCCACACTAAGCCTTACAACCTCCACTCCATAGAGACTTCCCCTCGCTCCCCCAAAACACCCTATCTTCTCCCAAAATACCACTCTATGTCCTCAGAAGATAACATGGTGAAAGTATACGTGGATCTGCCTAACCATTGGGCCGTCGGCGGGGAATCTCTGTGGGCCACCCCGCTGGGTAAGGATTTATACCGGCTGGAGAATGTGCCTTTTTACGCGTATGGATTGCATTTCCACGATGTGGTGCTGGCGACAGCCAACGACGAAGACCTCAAACCGGAGATTCAACAGGTCGCTGAAGCCAGCGGACACCAGACCTTCAGGATACTCTTCCGGGAAGGGTTAGACCGCCAGGAACAAGAATCCATCCTGGACTCGCTGGAGCCCCTGGGAGTTACCTAGGGCTTCCTCAAAAAGTCAACGTCACCGGAGTTCTTTTTCTGCCCCACGCCG
>CAYFJL010000098.1:0-10602 GCA_964343335.1 uncultured Polaribacter sp.
AGTGTGATTTAATTATCACATTTCTTTTTCATAGCAATTTTCCCACTCATTTTTAATGGGTGGGTTTTTTATTGGGGTGTAATCGTTTTCGTAATTATAACCTTTATTTTACCTCTAAAAACCTGAATATTTTTATCTTAGTAGTAGAATAATCGAAAAACAAAATTGATAAACTTATGAGTATTATAGTCGACATTCATGCACGTCAAATTTTTGATTCTAGAGGGAATCCAACAGTTGAGGTTGATGTAATTACAGAAAATGGAGTGCTAGGTAGAGCGGCCGTTCCATCTGGAGCGTCAACGGGTGAACATGAAGCAGTAGAACTTCGAGACGGAGGAAAAAATTATATGGGTAAAGGTGTTTTAACAGCAGTGGATAATGTAAATACCATTATTGCTGAGGAAATTGTTGGAATGCCAGTATTCGAGCAAAATGCTATCGATAAAGCCATGCTAGATTTGGATGGTACACCGAACAAATCGAAGTTAGGAGCCAATGCAATTTTAGGAGTTTCCTTAGCAGTGGCGAAAGCAGCGGCAAACGAAAAAAATATGCCATTGTACAGGTATGTAGGTGGAGTATCCGCTAATACATTGCCTGTTCCAATGATGAACATTATTAACGGCGGATCGCACTCTGATGCACCGATTGCATTCCAAGAATTTATGGTAATGCCTGTGAAGGCAGAATCTTTTACCCACGCTATGCAGATGGGCTCTGAGATTTTCCATCATTTGAAGAAAGTATTGCACAATAGAAACCTATCAACTGCAGTAGGAGATGAAGGAGGTTTTGCACCGACCTTAGATGGAACAGAAGATGCGATTGAAACGATTGGTTTGGCTGTAAAAAACGCAGGGTATTCTTTCGGAGATGAAGTGAAAATTGCTTTGGATTGTGCTGCAGCTGAGTTTTATGTTGATGGTAAGTACGACTACACCAAATTTGAGGGTGATAAAGGCGTTGTAAGAACTTCTGAAGAGCAAGCTCAGTATTTGGCTGAATTGTGCGAAAAGTATCCTATTATTTCTATCGAAGACGGAATGGATGAAAACGATTGGGACGGATGGAAATCATTAACTGAAAAGATTGGAGATACCGTTCAATTGGTTGGTGATGATTTGTTTGTAACCAACGTAGAGCGTTTGTCGAGAGGAATTGAAAATGATATCGCCAATTCCATCTTAATTAAGGTGAATCAGATTGGTACCTTGAGCGAAACAATTGATGCGGTTAATATGGCTAAGAATGCAGGGTATACTTCCGTAATGTCTCACAGATCAGGGGAGACAGAAGACAATACCATAGCAGATTTGGCAGTTGCCTTAAATACGGGTCAGATTAAAACCGGATCTGCATCTCGTTCAGATCGTATGGCAAAATACAACCAGTTATTACGCATTGAAGAGGAGCTTGGAGAAGTAGCTTATTATCCACAAGAAAAAGCCTTCAAGATTTAAAACGCAAGCATTAAAAATAATTGAAACCTCGCTTTGATAAAAAGCGAGGTTTTTTTGTTTGCTTTAAAGATTTGTTAAAAGATTTGCGATTCTATTCCATAATCAAAATTCAAGAAGCGTATTCTTTCAAAATTCTTATTAATTCGGTATCTTCGCGTAAAATTTTCAACTAAAGATTTATAGATAAAAATGTCAGAAACAGCTAGGTTAATTATTGGCGAAAATACTTACGAATTTCCTTTAGTCAAAGGAACAGAAAATGAGGTTGCAATCGATGTAAAAAAATTACGTGGTGCAACAAATGGTGTGATTACAATTGACCCTGGATTTAAAAACACAGGATCTTGTGAAAGTGCAATTACCTTCTTAGATGGTGAAAAAGGAATTTTACGTTATCGAGGCTATTCGATTGAAGAATTAGCCGAAGAAGCTAGTTTTTTGGAAGTAGCCTATTTATTAATCTTTGGTGATTTACCAACCCGTGATCAATTGTCTAAATTTTTAGCTGATATACGAGACAACTCCATCGTTGATGAGGAGGTTAAGAAAATTTTAGACTCATTTCCTAAGAGTGCACACCCGATGGGAGTGCTATCATCACTGACAGCTGCACTTACTGCTTTCAATCCTTCTTCTGTAAATGTTGACTCAGAGGATGAGATGTACAATGCGATTGTGCGAATTATGGGTAAGTTACCTGTGCTAGTGGCATGGGCAATGCGTAAAAAACAAGGATTGCCTTTAATTTACGCTTCTGAGCGTTTGGATTATGTAGACAACATCATTCGAATGATGTTCTTAAAACCACACAAGGAGTTCTTTATCAATCCGATTGTAAAAAATGCCTTAAATAAGTTATTGATTCTTCATGCCGATCACGAGCAAAACTGTTCAGCCTCTACGGTTAGAATTGTTGGTTCTTCTCATGCTGGATTATTTGTATCGATTGCAGCAGGAATCTCTGCTTTATGGGGGCCGTTGCATGGTGGTGCCAATCAGGCCGTATTGGAAATGTTAGAGGCGATTAAAGCTGACGGTGGAGATACTAAAAAATACATGGCGAAAGCAAAGGATAAGAACGATCCTTTCCGTTTGATGGGATTCGGACACCGAGTGTATAAAAACTTTGACCCAAGAGCCCGCATCATCAAGAAAGCGGCAGATGAGGTGTTGAATGATTTGGGTGTTGAAGATCCTATTTTAGAAATTGCCAAAGGACTGGAAAAAGAAGCTTTAGAAGATCCATATTTTGTAGACCGTAAATTATATCCGAACGTAGATTTCTACTCGGGTATTATTTACAGAGCATTGGGAATTCCAGTAGAGATGTTTACCGTAATGTTTGCCTTAGGTCGTTTGCCAGGTTGGATTTCTCAATGGAGAGAAATGCGATTGAGAAAAGAACCTATTGGTAGACCACGCCAATTATATACAGGAGAAAATTATCGTGAATTTGTTAATATTGACGAGAGATAAAAACTAAAAAAAGCTTCACTACAACTGAAGCTTTTTTTATCGATTTATATGAACATTTTTTGAAACCAAAGTCAATCGAATTTCATTGAATATTCCAGAAATAATACATTTAAACGTAACTAACGAAACAGGGCGATTAAAAGCGGTCATATTGGGTACTGCAGAAAGCAATGGCCCAACACCCAAACCAGAGGATTGTTACGATCCTAAGAGCTTACAACACGTTTTAGCGGGAACCTATCCGAAAGAAAAGGATATGGTTCGTGAGATGGAAGAAGTAGCTGCTGTGTTAAAAAAGTACGACGTAGCGGTTTTTAGACCAGAGGTATTACCCGATTACAATCAAATTTTTGCCAGAGATATCTCTTTTGTTATTGAAGACAAGATTATCATTGCCAACATACTTCCCGACAGAAAACGAGAGGTAGAAGCTACAGAATATGTCTGGATTCATGTTGACAAAGAGAATCGAATTATTCTGCCAGATGAGTGTCATGTAGAAGGAGGCGATGTAATGCCTTGGAACGATTATATTTTTATAGGTACCTATACTGGTGATGACTACGCCGATTTTATCACGGCTAGGACTAACAAAGCTGCTGTAGAGGCAATTCAAGAAATATTTCCTCATAAGAAGGTGAAATCATTTGAGCTAAGAAAATCAAATACCGATGCATATAACAATGCGTTGCATCTTGATTGCTGCTTTCAGCCAATTGGGAAGGACAAGGCCATTATTCATAAAAACGGATTCTTAGTGGAGTCTGAATACCAATGGTTGGTTGATTTTTTCGGAAAAGAAAATGTATTTGAAATCACCAAAGAAGAGATGTATGCCATGAACAGCAATATCTTTTCTATTTCGGAGGAAGTGGTAATTTCAGAAAGAAACTTCACCAGATTGAACAACTGGCTTCGAAGCAAAGGATTTACAGTCGAAGAGGTCAACTATTCAGAAATAGCAAAGCAAGAAGGTCTGCTTCGATGCAGTACCATGCCCTTGATAAGAGAATAAAAAAAGCTGCCTGAGGCAGCTTTTTTTATTTCACAGGAAGTGTTTCTTCTTAGTTAGGGAGTAACACAGTGTCAATGGCGTGAATCACACCGTTAGTTCCTTGTACATCGTTTGTAGCTGGGTCTACCAAAATGTTTACGGTTTGGTTCGCTCCTGTTACCAGTTGAGCTCCGTTTGTTAAGTCAATCGTTACAATTGTACCCAATAAGGTTGGTACAGATCCATTGATCAATTGATCAGCCTGTACATTCAATCCTAATACATGGTACTTTAATACTGAATCTAATGTTCCGATTGGAATGTCTGCTAACGTATTCCATGCATTGTTTGTATCTAATAAAGCTTGGAAAGCGGCATTGGTTGGAGCAAATACGGTATAAGGTCCGTTTCCAGTTAACAATCCAACAAAGTCAGTGGTATGTCTTGTATCTGTTAAAGCTGCTACTAGTGTAGTAAAGTTGCTATTTCCTTGCGCTAAAGCAACGATGTTTCTTGGCATCATCACTGAGTTGATGATGTGTACAACTCCGTTTGAAGCTTCAACATCTGTCGTTAACGGAGCAGCATTCCCGTTGAATTCAACTCCACCAGTTACATTCACTTGTAATGATAACGGCTCATTGTTTGGTCCAGTTGCTAATGTATTTACATAGGTGTCGGATAATTGGTTCGCTCTCACTCTTCCTTCAATCACGTGGAATTTCAATACGGTTTCTAAAGTCGCAACCGGAATATCATTAATGGTATTCCAAGACGGATCAGAGTCTAATAAAGCTTGAAAAGCAGCATTATTCGGAGCGAATACTGTAATGTCAGTTTGCTTTAAAGCATCAACTAATCCAGCGCGAGTTGCCGCCTGAACTAAAAGGTCTAAATCAGCATTACCGCTAGCAACATCTACAATGGTATTTGTAGGTGTAGGTACATTCGAGTTGTCATCGTCATTGCACGAAGCAAATGATACAAAAAGCACGAGGCTTAATAATTTTACTAGGTTTTTCATGGGTATCTTAAATTTAATTTGTGTTTAACAAAAATAACTAAACGTTAAACAAAATGAAAATAGCCTCTTGTTAAAAAAAGTATAATTCCAAATTTAAACAGACTGAAAAAAGCGTAATTTTGCCTTCAATGAAAATGAATCAAAGCACCAACACCATTGTTATGGTTCGGCCGATTGCCTTCCGAATGAACGAGCAAACGGCAGTTAATAATTACTATCAGGAGGACATTGATTTAAAGTCTAAAGAGATCAGTGACAAGGCACAGCATGAGTTTGATACCTTTGTGCAAACTTTGCAAAATCATGGTGTTGAGGTGGTGGTTGTTTCTGATAATACTTCAAAGGACACACCTGATTCTATTTTCCCGAATAACTGGATTTCTTTTCACGAAGACGGTACGGTAGCGATTTATCCCATGTTTGCTGAGAACAGACGAATGGAGAGAAGGTCAGATATTTTAGATGAGTTGGAAACCAAGGGTTTTGTTATTGAAAACATCATGGACTACACTTCTGCCGAAGAACACGATGTTTTTCTTGAGGGTACTGGAAGTATTGTCTTAGACCGCGTTCATAAAAAAGCGTATTGTGCACTGTCAGCACGAGCAGATGAAGAGCTCTTTATTGAGTTCTGCGAAGATTTTGAATATACGCCAGTCATATTCACTGCATACCAATCGGTAGCCGGAGAGAGACTTCCAATTTACCATACCAATGTGATGATGGCAGTTGGTGATGCTTATGCCATTGTTTGTTTGGATTCCATCGATGATAAAAAAGAACGCAAAAACTTAATCAAACACCTTAAGGAATCTGGAAAACAAATTATTGCTATTAGCGAAAGTCAGGTAGAACAATTTGCAGGAAATATGTTACAAGTGAGGGGTAGCTATGATCAATTGTTTTTGGTCATGAGTAGTTCGGCATATCACTCCCTGACCGATGCTCAGCGATCACAGATTCTAAGGTTCAATAATATTATTCATAGCGAACTGGGCACTATTGAAGCCTGTGGAGGTGGCAGTGCAAGATGTATGATGGCTGAGGTGTTTTTACCGAAGCTTACCGCTTGAAAAGCTTTTTCTGAACAAGAATTCTATTCTCTAATTTTATAGCTAAAATGTAAATTCCTCTAGGGAGATTCGAGATATTTAATTGATTGGAAGATTTAATGGAAAGCAATTCTTTTCCTTGGATGGAATAAATCTGCATTGAGTTGATATTCCTTGTAGTTTTGATATCCAGTAACTCACTCACTGGGTTTTCAAAATAGACTAGATCTTTGAGTGATTCCGGAGTTGAAAGTATGCTTGAATAAGGTTCTGTGACATCGTAAAGTTTAGACTCAAATACCACGGGAGTTCCATTTACATTCTGTTCAACTTTTTCTCTGGTTAAATAGATTTTATTCTTTGCATAACTTACAATGCCTTCCACCTGGCTTCCTATTCCGAGGGGATTGTCTTGGAATGAAACCTTGGTAAATCCGTCGCTAAAAATATCATCACCATCAGCTCTATTATCAGAAATTACAATTAAAAATGGTGTTGCCGAAGCATCGTAGCCGCATAGAAATAAAAAGTCATCATTGGAATCTGCTTTACTTGCCCCAGTTATCAATCCGCTTACATTGGCTGTACTAACCTTATTGGCTGAATATGTTCCAGCTGCTTTGGGAATTTTGTACACATTTGTTTGAAAATCTTGCCAGTTCTTGGTAAAAACCAACAAGCTATCTCCAAAATCTAATAATGCCTCTGCATCGAAATTATTGGCATTCGGTAGCGAAGCAAAACTTTGTTGATCAGCATAAGAGAAGTTGATGATTTCCGCCGTTACGGTGTTTTGACTTGCAAAATCACTTAGAGAGATTTTATAAATTTTTAAATCTGTTCGATCGCCGTTATTATTCCCAATATCCCCAATGAAGATATGAGTGTCGTCTCTGGTAATATCTTCCCAATCAACATGTGTTGCATTAGAGATTACAATGGTGCGTTCGATAGCTCCAGTAGATTGATTTAATTCATAGAGTTGCGTACTGTCACCACTATCGTTATGGGTAATAATTTTGTTATTGTAAAAGAGTAATCCAGATGATTCTTCAACTTGTTGATCTAAGGTAAATTTCTCAACAACGGTAACCTGAGAAAACAAACCAATTGAAAAGAAAACAAAATAAAGACCAACAAAAACTCGCATAGCTTATTTTAATGCTTCAGAAATTACTTTTCCAGTGGTTCCATTCGGAAATTCAACGCCTAGTAATGTGGCAATGGTTGGAGCAATATCTTTCACATAGTAAGGTGCAGCAGAACTTCCTTTTTTGATGCCGTTTCCATAGAACAAAATAGGGACATGCGTATCATAAGAATACCCAGATCCGTGGGAAGTTCCTTTTCTGTCTCCTGATAAGGTTGCAGGATGCGGAATCAGAACAACATCACCCGAATATTTCTGGTTGTATCCTTGTTGAATCTTATGCAAAACACCTGATTTGAATTCCGTTGTTTGTAATGTGTTTGAAGACACTGCTTTGTAAACCCCCTCGAAATTAATCGTTTCATCCACAAGGAAATCCGCAACTTCCTTGATAGTTAGTTTTTTCGTAGCCAATTCTTTTTTATTCAAAAAGATTTGAAAATTCGAAATATTTTCAACCAGTTTGTCACTTCCAAATTGACCCTTCAGTTTTTCTTTTACAAAGGCCGAAAATCCTTTGGTATCAAAATAATGAGCTGGTACCTTTAATGATTGTAAATAGGAAGGTACTTGAACCGCCCCATGATCTGCAGATAAGAATAGGGTGTATTTGCCTTTGCCTATTTTTTCATCCAAATAGTTTAAGAAGTCCTCCAATTCCTTGTCCAAACGCAAGTATGTATCTTCAATTTCTACTGAATCGGGTCCGAATTGATGTCCGACATAATCGGTACTTGAGAAACTTACTGCTAAAAAATCAATATAATCCCCTTGTCCGAGCTGTTCGCCTTCAATGGCTGCTTTGGCAAAATCTAAGGTCAATGAATTTCCAAAAGGAGTATTGGATATGATGCTGTAATTCCCATTCTTTTTGCGAAGCTCTGGCAAGTTATGTGGAAAAACGGGTCTTTCCTGACTTCTAAATGTTCTTTCAAAATCGTTATCATCTGCTCTACTGGCGGTGTAGGTAGCTATGTCATACAAGGTTTCCCAAGGTTTGGACAGGTATTCATCCGCTTTGTTATTCGCATTGAAATTTTTCACCCAGTCGGGTAATTCATCCATGTAAAAAGTACTGGTGATAAACTTATTGTCGTTTCCACCGCGATACCAATAGGCTGCATTGGCTGTATGACCGGCAGGTAAAATGGATGAACGATCCTTAATGGCAACTCCAATGGTCTTTCCCTTTTGATTCTGAGCCATTTTCACTTGATCTGTAATCGTCGTAGTCTGCATGCGGTAAGGTGATTTCTGACCAGAACTACCTTCAACACCTACGGTTTGATAATTAAAATCATCCACACAATAAATGAATCGTTTCTTGTACTTGTCGTACCAGTTGTTAGAGATAATTCCGTGAGTACTTGGAGTGGTACCGGTGTATACTGAAGTATGCCCAACAGCCGTGTAGGTAGGTACATGATCAAAATTTCCATTGGTGGCATTAAATCCACCGCTCAAAATCCTTTTGAATCCGCCTTCGCCATAACGGTCGGCAAATCGGGTCAAATAATCATAACGCATTTGATCGACAACAACACCGACAATAAGCTTTGGTTTCTCAGTCTTCTCACTTTGAGATTTGCATCCAAAGGTGAACATTAATAAAGATAGGATAAGGATTTTCTGCAATTTCATGATCGAAAAAATTATACTTCAAAAGTACTTAAATTTTTATTTGTTTCTTTTCATTTGGGGCCTAGTTAATGATTATTTAATACTTTAGCATTATCAAATAAGCTATGGTATACCTCAGACATATCGGCAAGTATTTCCTAATGTTGGGTCAGGTTTTTAAGAGGCCTCAAAAAGGACGATTCTTTTATGAATCCTTGATCCGTGAGATTGATGAATTGGGAATTAAGTCGATGGGGATAATCACTTTTATTTCTTTCTTTATTGGTGGGGTAATTTCTTTGCAAACTGCTTTGAATCTGGAAAGTCCTTTACTGCCAGATACACTGATCGGTTTTGCTACAAAAAGATCCGTCATTTTAGAATTTGCACCTACTTTTTGTTCCATCATTTTGGCTGGAAAAGTAGGCTCTTACATTACTTCTAGTATTGGTACCATGCGTGTGACCGAGCAGATAGATGCGTTGGAAGTAATGGGTATCAACTCATTGAATCATTTAGTGCTTCCTAAGGTATTGGCAGCGCTATTTTTCTATCCCTTCTTAATTGCCTTAGCAATGTTTTTGGGTATTTTAGGAGGGTGGACAGCCGGAATCCTATCTGGTCTCTTCTTAGGTGGTGATTACATTCAAGGAATTCAAATGGATTTCAAACCCTTTTTGTTGGTGTATGCGATTATTAAAACCCTTGTTTTTGCTTTTATTATAACTACAGTGCCTTCTTATCATGGATATTATGTCAAAGGCGGATCAATCGCTGTGGGTAAAGCCAGTACATCTTCTGTGGTATGGACTATTGTGATGATTGTAGTTACCAATTATTTCCTAACTCAATTGCTGTTGACTTAATTTGGTAAAGCATGATAGAAGTAAAAGATTTACAAAAAGGATTCAATGGTGTTGCGGTTTTAAAAGGAATTTCAACCACTTTCCATCCAGGTAAAACCAGTTTGATTATTGGTCAAAGTGGATCTGGAAAGACGGTATTCTTGAAGTCACTTATCGGGTTGCATACTCCGGAAGGAGGAACCATCTCTTTCAACGGAAAGAAAAGTACTGATTTTACAGAGGAAGAGAAGCGTCAATGGCGAAGAGATATCGGAATGGTATTTCAAGGAAGTGCACTTTTCGATTCCCAAACCGTTGAAGAAAACGTTATGTTTCCTTTGAAAATGTTTACCCAACAGACCTATGAAGAAATGTTGGAAAGGGTAAACTTTGTCTTGAACCGAGTAAATTTAGAAAATTCCAATTCCAAATTCCCAGCCGAACTCTCTGGAGGAATGCAAAAGCGTGTGGCGATTGCCAGGGCTATTGTAATGAATCCGAAGTATCTGTTTTGTGATGAGCCCAATTCCGGACTAGACCCAAAAACGGCGATTGTGATTGATAACCTTATTAAAGAGATTACCGAAGAATACGGAATCACAACGGTGATTAATACCCATGATATGAATTCAGTGATGGAGATTGGTGAAAAAATTGTTTTTCTAGAACACGGAAAAAAAGCATGGGAGGGGACCAAGAACGATATCTTTAAAACTGATAATGAAGCGGTTGTAAATTTCGTGTATTCGTCGAATTTGTTTAAAAAAATCAGGGTAGCACAAAATGAAAAAAGTAACTAAAAAAAGTTTTTTATAATTAAAATTTACCCCTATCTTTGCACCCGCTAAGATAAAATAGCAGACCGGGTAGCTCAGTTGGTAGAGCATCTCCCTTTTAAGGAGAGGGTCCTGGGTTCGAGCCCCAGCCCGGTCACAAAAGCTCTGCAGAAATGCAGAGTTTTTTGTTTTTTATAACAGT
>CAYFJL010000099.1:0-10594 GCA_964343335.1 uncultured Polaribacter sp.
TTTTAGTTAACAAGAATTCAAAAATTATAGTACAAGGATTTACAGGTAGTGAAGGTACTTTTCACGCTGGTCAAATGATCGATTACGGAACCAACGTTGTTGGTGGTGTAACTCCGGGTAAGGGAGGAATGGAGCATTTAGGAAAACCAGTTTTTAATACTGTGCAAGAGGCAGTAAATAAAGCAGGTGCTGATACCTCAATTATTTTTGTACCACCAGCTTTTGCTGCAGATGCCATCATGGAATCTGCCGATGCAGGAATCAAAGTAATCATTTGTATTACTGAAGGAATTCCTACTGGTGATATGGCTAAAGTAAAGGCTTACATTGAAAACAAAGACACGAGATTGGTTGGCCCAAACTGTCCAGGGGTTATTACTCCGGATGAAGCGAAAGTCGGAATTATGCCAGGCTTCATTTTCAAGAAAGGAAATGTGGGTATTGTTTCTAAATCAGGGACATTGACTTATGAAGCCGCTGATCAGGTGGTAAAACAAGGATACGGAATTACCACAGCGATCGGTATTGGTGGTGACCCAATCATTGGAACTACTACGAAAGAAGCTGTTGAAATGCTTATGAATGATGATGAAACTGATGCCATTGTAATGATTGGTGAAATCGGTGGTAATTTAGAAGCAGAGGCTGCTCAGTGGATTAAGGCTGATGGAAATAGAAAGCCTGTAGTCGGATTTATCGCCGGACAAACTGCACCTGCTGGTAGAACTATGGGACACGCCGGAGCCATTGTAGGGGGAGCTGATGATACTGCTCAAGCAAAAATGAAGATTTTGGCTGAAAACGGAATTCACGTGGTGAGTTCTCCTGCTAAAATTGGAGAAATGGTGGCTAGCGTATTAAACTAAAAACACTATAACAGATAGGAAACTCGTGCATAATTGTACGAGTTTTTATTTTTTGTACATTTGAGAAAATCAACTAAAAATGAAGTTATTAGAAAATAAAAATGCAATTATTACTGGTGCTACAAGAGGTATTGGTAGAGGAATAGCAGTTGAATTTGCGAAACAAGGAGCGAATGTTGCTTTTACCTTTAATTCATCTGTTCAAGCAGCAGAAGATTTGGTAAAAGAATTGGAAGGTTTTGGTGTAAAAGCAAAAGGATATCAGTCGAATGCGGCCGATTTCGATGCAGCACAAGAACTAGCGAAGGAAGTGTTGAAAGAATTTGGTTCTATTGACGTGTTGATTAACAATGCGGGCATCACCAAGGATAATCTTTTAATGCGTATTTCTGAAGAAGACTTTGATAAGGTAATTGAAGTAAACTTGAAATCAGTTTTCAATTTGACCAAAGCTGTTATTCGTCCGATGATGAAACAAAGAAACGGTTCTATCATTAACATGAGCTCTGTAGTCGGATTAAAAGGAAATGCTGGGCAATCAAATTATGCAGCCTCTAAAGCTGGCATCGTAGGTTTCTCTAAATCCGTTGCCTTAGAACTCGGATCTAGGAATATTCGAAGCAACGTGATTGCACCTGGATTCATTGAAACGGAAATGACAGGACAATTAGACGAGGCCGTAGTTCAATCTTGGAGAGATACCATTCCGTTAAAGCGTGGCGGCCAACCTGAAGATATTGCCAATGCCTGCGTATTTTTAGCCTCAGACATGAGTTCTTACATCACTGGTCAAACTTTATCCGTAGATGGTGGAATGTTAACCTAGACTCACAAATCAATATATAAATAGCCCATAACTTTTAACGTTATGGGTTTTCTATTTTTAGGGGTTTCCTTATCTTTCATTAAAATCTAAAACTTGACAGATACTTCGGTTCTTTTATTGATTTTCGTTTTCTTCTTAAGTATTGGTATTGCTTCTTTTCAATACTTGTATCCTAGAAAAAAACAACCTAGACATATGTATCTGTTGTTCGCTCTCAGGAGCCTTAGCTTCTTTTTGCTCTTTGTTTTACTTATCAATCCGAAGATCAATTCCTACATCACAAAAATTGAGAAGCCAGTCCTAAATGTAGTGGTTGATAATTCAAAGTCCATCGATTATTTTGGAGAAGCCAATAATCTAAAACAAAGTTTGGAGGTCATTCAAAGCAATTCTGAAATTGTAGACAAATTCGATATCAGAACCTATTTCTTCGGGAATGGGGTGTCGCTATCAGATAGCTTGAGGTTTAGAGAGCAAAACACCAATATCTATAAAACTTTATCATCAGTTAAATCAAGCTCAAAAGATAAAATTGGTGCTACGGTATTGTTGTCAGATGGAAATCAAACCAATGGAAGATCCTATGAGTTTATCAATTTCAAACAGCCTATATATCCAATTGTATTCGGAGATACTACAACATATAGTGATATAAAGATCGATCAGATTAATACCAATAAGTACAGTTTTTTAAACAATAATTTTCCAATCGAAATATTGGCATCCTATGAAGGGGTAAAAGTAACCAAAACTCAGCTCTTATTAAGAAAGGGTGGAAAGGTGCTCTTCAGAAGAAATTTGAACTTCTCAGCGTCAAATAAAGCCCAATTGATAACTACTAATATCAAATCGGATAAAGTCGGAACCCATTTTTACGAAGTTTCATTGCGTTCGATAGCGAATGAAAAGAATACGACCAACAACAAGAAGCGATTTTCTATTGAAGTGATTAATGAGGAAACTGAAATAATAGTTGTTGCTTCTGGATTGCATCCAGATATTGGCGCATTAAAGCGTTCCATCCAATCTAACAAACAACGAAAGGTATCCATTGTAAAACCTAAGGATTTTGATTTTCAAAACACCAACATCAAACTAGTCATCTTATATCAGCCAGATGCTAGCTATTCTGATGTTATTGGACATTTGAAACAAACCAACGCAAACTACATTTTAATTACAGGTGCGAGTACTAATTGGAATCTTATCAATCAGTCTGAATTGGGTTTCACAAAGCAAGTAATAAACTCGAATGAAAGCTATGCAGCGAAATTCAATCCGAAATTTCTGGAATTTTTCCAGGAAGACATTGGCTTCAACGAATATCCACCATTAGAGGATAAATACGGAAAATTAAACCTTGAAGGTCAAAACCAGGTATTCTTATTTCAAAACATCAATGGCATTCAAACCAGTCAGCCTTTGATTGCGGCATTTCAAAATAACAATCAGAAATCAGTTGCCATTTTTGGTGAAGGGCTTTGGAAGTGGAGAGCGAGTGAGTTTGTAAAGAGTAATTCTTTTCAAGAGTTTGATAAGTTCGTCAATACACTTGTACAATATACCATTAAGAAAGAGACGAAAAATCGACTTGAAGTGAAATACGAGACGATTTATCCAGCAAATTCCAAAATTGTCATATCGGCCTTATATTATGACAATACTTTCAAATTTGACCCTCGTGTATCCTTAGAAATTAAGTTAAGAAACAAAGCTGATAATAGCATCATCTCACTTCCTTTGTCATTGAAGAATAATCGGTATGAAATTGAATTGGAGAACTTATTTGAAGGGGAATACGAGTTCGAAATAAGCGTTGTAGATGAAAACATCTCCCAAAAAGGGGTGTTTCGAATTCTTAAATATAGTATTGAAGAACAGTTTAGCTCTTCAAATTATGCTGCTCTTGAAAAATTAGCTTCCAATACCAATGGAACTATTTATTTACATAATGACTTAGAAAAACTCATTTCATCCCTGGCCAACAATGAATCTTTTTATAAGGTTGATAAAACTGAAAAGGTCACCAAAGAGTTAATTCACTGGAAATGGTTACTATTTCTTATCACTATGTTACTTGCCATTGAGTGGTTTACAAGAAAGTATTTCGGAAAGATTTAAGGAAATATTTGTTGCAGCGAATTGGGATTGCTGTTGGTATATCGTAACTTTGAATATGAAACCCAAAAAATTATAAAATGTCAAGAAATCAAGTAGATATTCGTTTTCCAAAGGGCGGCATGATGTTTATCATCCTCGGTGCAGTTCTATTAATCTTATTTTCAAAATCAACAGTAACTATCGGTCCTGGTGAAGGCGGAGTGGTTTTTGAACGCTTCGGAGGCGGTATCAATACGGAAAGAACTTACGGAGAGGGATTCCAAATCGTAGCTCCATGGAACCGAATGATTGTTAGAAAGGTAAGACAGCAATCATTATCAGATGAGATGAATGTATTATCTGTAAACGGTCTGGAAGTAAAGGTTAGTGGTACTGTATGGTACGAGCCTGAGTTTTCAAACTTAGGGAACCTAATCAAAACAAAAGGAGAGGACTACGAACGAGAATTATTAGATCCTGCAATCAATGCAGCGGCAAGAAGTGTGGTAGGTCGATATACGCCAGAGCAATTGTATTCTAGCAAGCGTGACGTGATTGAGCAAGAAATATTAGACGAAATTCAAAATGTATTAAAAGATCAATATCTTATTGTAAAGAGAATTTTGGTAGAAGATGTGAAATTACCTCCAACCATTAGAACAGCAATTGAAACCAAATTAAAGCAAGAGCAAGAGTCTTTGGAATATGAATTCCGTTTGGCAAAGGCTAAGAAAGAAGCGGAGCGTCAAAAAATTGATGCCGAAGGTAAGGCGACTGCAAACCGTATCTTAAGTGCTTCTTTAACGGATAAAATTCTTCAAGAAAAAGGTATTGAGGCAACCATGAAATTATCAGAATCTAACAATAGTAAGGTTGTGATTATTGGTTCAGGAAAAGACGGTTTACCACTGATCTTAGGAAATAATTAATCCGATAACACATCAATTAGAAGCCTGGTTTATCCAGGCTTTTTTTATGGGTTTAATCAAAAGATCCCCTGGATATTCAAATTCCTAAAATTCTGTTAAACGAGAATTCGATGCGTAACATTTTAAAATTGACGTCGTCATATATGCGTACAACATTTAAAAAAAACAACAACAAAAATATTAGTACCATGAACGACATTATTTACAACACCAGAAAGAAAAGCAATAACGCAGAAGTATTATTATCAAAAAGACTTCAGTGGAATTTAAGAAGAAAGCACGAAGCTAAATACGTGACGACATTCTTCTAGATCCAAATCTTAATTTAGTTAGTTTTAATAGTTGATTAGGAGTTGAGTTAGCAATAATTCAGCTCCTAATTTTTTGTAGGTAATTTGTTGCGTTCAATCTTTCCCTTTTTGATTGCTTTGTAGTTTTCATAACAATCAAGGATGGCTTCAATCATCTGTAGATCGGAAGCTTTTTTAATGAAGTAATCGGAGTACTTGCAGTCTTCCAATAATTCTGTCAATTCCTGACGGTCCATTTCTAGGTATTCCATCATCACCTCTCTGTCAAACTTCCCAGCCATAATTTTACGAAGATCATCTTCCTTTTTTAGCTTTTGAAGCTTTTTGAGTTGCTTGGGTTTCTTTCCAAAGAGATTGTAAAGAAAATCGACGGGCTGCAGCAGTGCTGCCAGAGGAGAGGAGAAGCTTTTAGCTCTCGAACTACCAATCTCATAGGTCTGTTGAATTCCGTTGATACGAATACGAGTAAATCGGTCTTTCGGCACTTGTTTTACATCAATTTCCAAAACACCAATCAATTTGGTCGTTCGAATCACAATTTCTTTGACTTCGACAGGTTTTTCAAATAGCGCAATTTCAAGCTCATTTCCTTTCAATAAGTCATTTGTAATTTTCAATTTAATGGACGAATAACCAAGGTAAGAAACCATGATGGTATCATTCACCTTCGCTGGTACCGAAAAATAACCTTTGTCGTCGGTAATTGTACCTGCAACCGTATTTAAATTGATAATATGAGAAGCACTTAATGCTTTTTTGGTAATCGCGTCAATCACTTGACCATTCAACGATTTTACTTGTAAAGAGTCAGTTTGAGAAAAGATACCCAGCGTAAATAAAAGTAATGCGACAATGGAAATTTGTCTAAAGAGATTGTGGGTATTATTCATGAATATTTACTTTAAAAAACAGTTTGTGCGCACGAGAAGATTCGAACTTCCACATTCATACGAATACTACCCCCTCAAGGTAGCGCGTCTACCAATTCCGCCACGTGCGCAAATTGTTTTTACAGAAGCAAAGATAGTACCAATGTTAAAATAAATTCCAAATAAAATTCATAAAAAAATTGGATATTTGGCCTCATTTGCGACTTATGAAAATAATATTAATTGGTTACATGGCTTCCGGGAAAACGACAATAGGGAAATTATTGTCGAAGCACTACAATTTGCGATTTATTGATTTGGATCAATACATCGTTGATGCGGAAGGCATGACAATTTCTGAAATTTTCGATCAAAAGGGGGAAATATACTTCAGAAGAAAAGAAACATTTTATCTTAAAGAAGTATTAGAACTTGATGAATCTTATGTATTATCGCTAGGTGGCGGAACCCCTTGTTACGGGAATAATATGGAATTGATCACGAATTCCAATGCTTTATCAGTCTACCTAAAGGCATCTATTCCGACTATTACGAGAAGAATTATTGGGGGAAAGCAAAAAAGACCTTTAGTGGCTCATTTGTCCGTTGAGGATATTCCTGAATTTATAGGCAAACACTTATTCGAAAGACAGTATTTCTACAATCAATCAAAAGAGGTTGTCCCTACTGATGGGAAAACGACGTTAGAAGTTGTCAATGAGATTTTGAACTATCTTGCCTAAACCAGAAAGGCTTTAGAACCTGATTCTGAAAATTCTACATCCACATGTTCTAGGATAGAAGTGGACAGTGAAATTCCCTTAAAATCAGCTTTTACAGGATATTTTTTGAAATTCCGATCAACCAATACTGCAGTTTTGAATTGTTTTAATGGAACTTGTAAAAAGTGTTTTACTCCATAAATTAAAGTAGTTCCTGTGTACAACACATCATCAACCAAAACAACAGATTTATCTTGGTATGCCGAAGTTTCGATGGATGTGGTTACTTCAGATAACGGATTCTTTTTGTCAATTTGAACCTCACACAATGTCACTTGTAATGGTGAAATCTTTTGCAGTTGGTTTACCAATTTATCAGCAAATAGATATCCATTTCCTTTAATACCAGCAATCACAACTTCGGTTTCATTGCTATTAGCTTCATAGATTTGAAATGCAATTCTTCTGATTTTTCGAGCAATTTGCTCATTGTTTAGGATGATGTTTTTATCTAAGGTCATAATTCTTCAGTAAAGTCTTCGATATCTCTTCTATCTTTTTTGGTTGGTCTTCCTGTTCCTCGTTTTCGGTAATAATCTTGAGAAAACTTCAACAATTCATTTTTGGTAAACTCTTCTTCTGGAGTTATATCTTGTCGGTACAAATTTACCAATTTCGCACCCATTCGACTCGTGGGTACCTCTAAAACTTTGTACTTGTAATTTATCTGATTTTTTCGAACCCCAATAACTTCATTTCCATAGATTTCTTTGGAAGGTTTTACAACTACTTCATCAATCTTTACTTGTCCTTTTTTACAGGCCTCCGTAGCCATATTTCTGGTCTTAAAAACCCGTATACACCACAAATATTTATCAATCCTCATGAAAAGTTAAATTATACTGATTTACTTTTTTACAAAAATATAAAAAGGTAAATTGCGCCTCAAATTAAGTTTAATAAATGAAGAAGGTATTAAAATTTTCACTAAAGTTATTTTTTGCAACACTATTAGTATCCTGTGGCGCTAATAATCCCTTTGGTAATGTAGATAATTTTGATCACGAGGGTCAGGCATTAATTGATAATGATTCCATCATGTCATTCTTAGATAAGCATTATTTTGACATGACCATCGACTCCATTAAACCGATCACTTCCAATCAAACTCCATTAAGTCAAGATCCAAATCTTGTGACTATGGATGTAACAGAAAGTGAGGTTGATTACAAGTTGTATGTGTATAAATTGAGAGAAGGGAATCCGAATATCGACAAAGGCTTTCCTACAGTGATGGATTCTGTTTTGGTGCAATATCAAGGTTTTAGTCTAGAAAGAACGGATTCATTGGCGGAATTTGAATTTAGAGGTTCACCAATTTGGTTTCAGTTAAATGCTGTAATCCGAGGATGGTCTCACGGTTTTACCAACTTTAAAGGAGGTAACAATACTTCAGGAAATAACGGTCCAATTACTTTTGCAGATGGAGGTAAAGGTGTACTCATCATGCCTTCTGGCTTAGCTTACAGAAATGTAGGGTCGGGAAGTGGTTCATTGATCAATCGTTCTTTGATCTTCTATATTGAATTGTTCGACTTTATTGAAGGTACTGATCACGACAATGATGGTGTTCCATCTTATATGGAAGATCCTGATGGTGATGGAGATCCAAGAAATGACGATACTGACGGCGACGGAATCCCCAATTATATAGATTTTGATGATGACGGAGATTTGATTCCAACCAGAGATGAAGATGCTAACGGCGATGGAAATCCGGCAAACGACTTTAGTGACCCGAATAATCCAACACTACCAGATTACTTAAATCCAGCCATACGATCATAAAAAAAGCTCCTCAATTTGAGGAGCTTTCTTTTTGTATTTATTTGAAATCGTTACTTACAATTTATAAGATAAACCAACGATTACTTGATTAATTCTTGTGTCAAAATTTTGAGTTCCTACCAAACCTGATACTAAGCTCGATTCAACACCACTAAAGGCTCTTTCCCAACGAACGTCGATTCCTAGTTTTCCAAGTTCAATTCCGCCTCCAAACTGCAAACCAAGTGTAAATCCATCACTTTCAGCACTGGTTATTTCAGGAATATTGAAACCTGAATTCAATACATATTGAAAAGAAGGGCCTATATAGATATTCCCAATAGATAAAATCTTTTTTCCTAATAAAACAGGAATATCAATTTTCTGAAAATTATAATTGGTGTTTTTTGAAGCCGATTTAAACAGAACTTCATTTTCAAGGCTGGTATACACTAATTCCGGACGAATGTACAATCCGACTACTGGTAGTTTGAAACGCAACCAAATTCCAGCGTGATAGCCAGTACGACTTTGAGCACCATCAAAAATATCAGTGCCGACTTCTCTAATGGAATTAGAGTTATAGTTAACCCCCGCTTTTACACCAAAGTCAATTTGAGCATTAGTCGCAGTGCTAAGTCCCACTAATAATAATAGGGTGAGGAATACTTTTTTCATATCTAAAAGTTATTTATTTTCTTGAAATTACTTTCTTGGAAGCTTTTATGATGGCTTCTGCATTGATGTTGTATTTGTTCATCAATTGAGCAGGCGTACCAGACTCACCAAAAGTATCATTGGTTGCCACGAACTCTTGCGGAGCGGGTTGGTTGGTTGTTAGGCATCTTGCAACACTTTCTCCTAATCCACCATACTTATTGTGTTCTTCTGCAGTTACCACACAACCTGTTTTTGCCAATGACTTAAGAATTATCTCTTCATCCAAAGGTTTGATGGTATGAATGTTAATGACTTCTGCAGAAATACCTTCATCTTCTAAGGCTTCAGCAGCTTGCAAGGCTTCCCAAACAAGGTGTCCTGTAGCTACAATGGTTACATCTGTCCCTTCGGATAACAAAATACCTTTTCCAATTTCAAAAGGCATGTCCTCAGGAATAAAAACTGGCATTTTAGGTCTTCCAAAACGTAAATAAACAGGACCTTCGTGTGCTGCAATAGCGATGGTAGCTGCTTTTGTCTGATTGTAATCACAGGTATTGATAACCGTCATTCCAGGCAACATTTTCATCAGTCCTATATCTTCGAGAATCTGATGCGTAGCGCCATCTTCACCCAATGTTAATCCGGCGTGAGAGGCACAAATTTTAACGTTTTTGTCGGAATATGCGATAGATTGGCGAATTTGATCGTACACTCTTCCTGTTGAAAAGTTGGCAAAGGTTCCGGTAAATGGAATTTTACCACCGATGGTCATTCCAGCCGCGATTCCCATCATATTGGCCTCAGCAATTCCTACTTGAAAAAATCGATCTGGATTTTCTTTCTCAAATTGATTCATTTTAAGGGATCCGGTTAAGTCAGCACATAAGGCAACTACATTCGGATTTGTTCTTCCCAATTCAGTTAGTCCGTCTCCAAAACCAGAGCGGGTATCTTTCATTTCTGTGTAGGTATATTTCTTCATTTAAAAAGGCCGTTTATAAGGTCCAAAAATACTATTTATTCTAAGATTATAACTTGAGATTTTTCAATTCTTTATACAGTTTATGAACAGGCAATCCAACAACATTAAAGTAGCTTCCTTCAATTTTTTCAACACCAATAAATCCGATCCATTCTTGAATTCCGTAGGCTCCTGCCTTATCGAAAGGTTGGTAGTTTTCAATGTAAAAGTCGATTTCATCGGAAGTCAATTCATTGAAATACACAATGGTGGTATCGCTTACCGTGGTTCTATACTGAGTGGTTCGGATGCAAAAGGAAGTAATGACCTCATGGGATCTTCCTTGAAGGGAATTCAGCATATAATACGCCTCTTTTGCATTGGTAGGCTTTTCTAGTGCCTTATTGTTCTGCCAAACGATTGTATCGGCCGTAATTAGAATTTGATGATCTTTTAAAGCTCCGAAGGCATTGGACTTTAATTCACTCAGATAAGCGGTAATTTCTTGTTTAGACAAACT
>CAYFJL010000100.1:0-10343 GCA_964343335.1 uncultured Polaribacter sp.
TTATGAGAAAAATAGCATTAGTTTTATTCGTAACTTTATGTTATTCAGTTCATTCATTCGGTCAGAAGCCGAAGAAACTAACTTCCAACCAGATTTACGAAAAAATACAGAAACTCAATTTTTTGGGAACGGCACTATACATTGCTGCCCATCCTGATGATGAGAATACACGATTAATTGCCTATTTGGCAAACCAGGTGAAAGCCAGAACCGGATACCTTTCTTTAACCAGAGGAGATGGTGGTCAAAATTTAATTGGTCCCGAAATTCGTGAATTGCTGGGTGTAATTCGCACACAGGAATTATTAGCAGCAAGAGGTGTTGATGGAGGGGAACAGCTGTTCACTAGAGCCAATGATTTTGGGTACTCGAAACATCCTGATGAGACTTTAGAAATATGGGATGAAAAAAAAGTATTAAGCGACGTTGTCTGGGCCATTCGTAACTTCAAGCCAGACATTATCATCAATCGTTTTAATCATCGTACACCTGGTACGACCCACGGTCACCATACTACTTCGGCCATGTTGAGTGTTGAGGCTTTTGATTTGGTAGGTGACGCTTCCAAGTTCACAGATCACTTGAAGCATACCGATGTTTGGCAACCCAAACGTTTGTTCTTTAATACCTCTTGGTGGTTTTATGGCAGTCAGCAAAACTTTGAAAAGGCAACCAAAGGGAATCCGAATTTTCTTTCTTTTGATGTTGGCGTGTATTATCCGCTAAAAGGATTGTCTAATAATGAATTGGCCTCCATAGCCAGTAGTCAGCATTTATGTCAAGGATTTGGTCGATTGACCACTCGAGGTTCTCAAACCGAATATGTCGAATTGCTAAAAGGACAACCCATGAAAGATGAATCTGATTTGTTTTCGGGCATCAATACGACATGGAATCGGATTGAAGGCGGAGGAGAGATTGGAGATATCTTATACGAAGTTGAAGATAACTTCGATTTTGTGAATCCGGCAAAACATTTACCTTCTTTAATTGAGGCTTACCGCAAAATTGAAATGTTAGGCGATGCGCATTGGAGAGAACTGAAATTGAAACAAATTTGGGAAGTAATTGAAGCTTGTGCCGGATTATATCTTGAGGTTTCTGCCAACGGATCTTCGACCACAGCCAATGCTGAAATAGCTTTAAATATTGAAGCCTTAAACCGAAATTCTAATGCAACGGTTTTTTTACAATCCATCACCTTTGAGGCAGAAAAAAGATTGACATGGGTTCAAGAATTGCCGTTGAAACCGAATCAGAAACAGAATCTAAAAAAGACTATTTCAGTTGGTAATCTGGGAACTACAGATCCCTATTGGCTGCGCAATGAATGGTCGTTAGGTATGTACAAAGTTGACAATCAGCAAATGATTGGGAAACCCGAAACACCAAGATCTATTCGAGCTGTTTTTAATCTCATTATTGATGAGGTGGAAGTTTCCATTCCGAAGGATGTGATTTACAGATATTCAAGACGAGACAAAGGGGAGTTGTATGAACCTTTAGAGATTTTACCAAAAGTGACTACCAGCTTAAAGGAAAAGGTGATCATCTTTTCTGAGCCCGATGCCAAAAGTGTGAAAGTTGGGGTACGTTCTGGCAGCTCTACTATAGAAGGATCTTTGCGTTTGCAAGCGCCCAATGGGTGGAAAGTGGTTCCGAATTCGGTCGATTTTAACATCGCCCAAAAAGGTGATGAACAAATATTTGAATTCCGAGTGACGCCTCCTAAAGATCAATCTGAAGGCTATTTGAAGGCCATAGCTACGATGGGTGGAGAATCCTTTGGTAAAGAGTTGATTGAAATTGACTACGAACACATTCCGAAGCAATCCGTGCTTTTACCTTCGAAATCCAAAATTGTTCGATTGGACATTCAAAAAGCTGGAAATTATATTGGATATATTAAAGGAGCAGGAGATGCCATTCCAGAGAGCTTAACACAAATAGGATACACCGTAGTTCCTTTGAATGTGGATGAAATCAATGCTGAAAACTTGGAGAAATTTGATGCTATCGTATTGGGGATTCGAGCCTACAATACGGTGCCGCAGCTTAAATACAAACAAAAATTCTTACTGGAATATGTGAATAAGGGCGGTAATATGATAGTTCAGTACAATACCAGTGGAAGACGAGGTGGAGTGGATGTCATGGCACCTTACTCTTTATCACTTTCAAGAGACCGGGTGACCGATGAATTTGCGAAGGTGAGTGTATTGGCAAGTGATCACTCAGTCATGAATTTTCCAAATAAAATCGAGGCAAAAGATTTTGAAGGTTGGGTGCAAGAACGAGGATTGTACTTTCCGAATCAATGGAGTGAAGAATTTACGCCGATCCTGTCCATGAATGATAAAGGAGAATCTCCAAAGAAAGGAAGTTTGTTGGTGGCGAAATACGGTAAGGGGAATTATATTTATACAGGACTAAGTTTCTTCAGGGAATTGCCTGCTGGCGTGCCTGGTGCTTACAAATTGTTCGCGAATTTATTGTCTATTGGAAAAGAAAACATCAAATTAGAAAATCAAATCAAGCAATAGATGACTCAAAACAAAAGAAACTGGAAACCTATTTATACCGTTGTGCTTGTCGCCAATTTGGTATACATCATTTTGTTTTACTTCATCACCACCTACTTTAAGAATTAATTTATGCAGACACTTCATTGGGTCGATTGGACCGTACTGCTAACAACCATATTGTTTATAGTTTCCTATGGAACTTACATTACGCGTAAAAATGCTGATGTAAAGGATTATATCAAAGGTGGTAATGATACCAAATGGTGGACCATCGGTTTATCGGTAATGGCCACACAGGCTAGTGCAATTACTTTCCTTTCCACACCCGGACAAGCTTTTCATGACGGATTGGGATTTGTGCAATTCTATTTCGGATTGCCCATTGCTATGGTGATAATTTGCTTGGTATTTATTCCCATTTATTACAAGCTCAATGTGTATACGGCCTATGAATATTTAGAGTCTCGCTTCGATTTAAAAACCAGAACCTTAACGGCGATTTTGTTTTTGATTCAACGTGGATTGGCGGCGGGAATCACCATTTTTGCTCCGGCCATTATCTTATCCGCAGTATTGGGTTGGAACCTACTGTATTTGAATATTATCATTGGAGTGCTGGTCATCATTTACACGGTTTCTGGTGGTACCAAGGCAGTAAACGTGACCCAGAAGCAACAGATGATTGTCATTTTTGCTGGGATGCTCATTGCCTTTTACTTGATTCTTCAGTACTTGCCAGATGGAATTACATTCTCAAAAGCACTCGATATAGCTGGCGCTAGTGGCAAGATGGAAGTGCTGGATTTTTCTTTTGATTTGAACAATCGGTATACGGTTTGGACAGGCTTTTTAGGTGGTACCTTTTTAATGTTGTCCTACTTCGGAACCGATCAAAGTCAGGTGCAGCGATATTTGTCTGGGAAATCATTGCGCGAGAGTCAATTGGGTTTGCTTTTCAACGGACTTTTAAAAGTACCCATGCAGTTCTTCATCCTAATGGTGGGTGTGATGGTGTTTGTCTTTTATCAGTTCAATAGTTCACCTTTGAATTTTAATCCGACTGCAAAACAAGTGGCAGAGAAATCGTTGATGTATAAAGTTCTACAAAAAGAACATCAAGACATTGAAGCTTCAAAACAACTTTTATTAGAAGATGGTTTGCAAACGGAGGAAACCAAGTTACTTCAAGAGCTCAATGCAAGGGATTTGAAATTGAAAGAGGAAGCGAAGGCCATCATTGCAAAAACAGATCCCAATATTGAAACCAATGATAAGGATTATGTGTTTATCAACTTCATCCTAAATAATTTACCCAAAGGAATTATTGGACTTTTACTTGCCGTTATCTTGGCAGCGGCCATGTCTTCCACGGCCTCTGAGCTAAATGCATTAGCCAGCACTACGGCGATTGATTTGTACCGCAGAAATAAGCAAGAACACGATGAATTGCATTATGTCAAAGCCTCTAAATGGTTTACGCTGTTATGGGGAATAATCGCCATTTCCGTAGCTTGTATTGCCAATTTGTTTGATAACCTCATTCAATTGGTCAACATCATAGGTTCGATCTTCTATGGAAATGTTTTAGGAATCTTCCTATTGGCCTTCTTTATTAAATACGTAAAAGGTAGAGCCGTATTTATCGCCGCTTTATTGACACAGGTGATTATTATTGGTGTTTTCTTTATGGATTGGCTGCCTTACCTATGGCTGAACTTATTAGGTTGTGTTTTGGTGATGTTTTTTGCTACTTTTATTCAAAGTATTAGCAAAAACAATCGTGTCGAAACTAAGTCATAAAAATATCCGTTGGGGAATTCTGGGTTGTGGTAGAATTGCACATGAATTTGCCCAAGACCTACAAAAAGTATCCAATTGTTCCTTACAGGCTGTGGCCTCAAGATCTCAAGAGAATGCCAATGCTTATGCTCAATTGTACAATGCCGAAAAAGCTTACAATTCCTACGAGCAACTTGCCAAAGACGAGAATGTAGATGCTATTTATATCGCGACTCCTCATGTTTTTCATAATGAACATACCATTCTATGTTTGAATCATAAAAAGCATGTTTTGTGCGAAAAACCATTCGCTATGGATGCCACGGAAGTTTCTGAAATGATTTCTTGTGCCAACCGAAATGGAGTGCTTCTCATGGAGGCGATGTGGACAGCTTTCTTGCCTCACTTTCAATATGTGTTGAATTGTATCAAACAAAAGAGATTTGGTGAATTACAGCAGTTAGATGCTAATTTTAGCTTTGTACCACAGCTGAATTTTGAGGATCGCGTTTTAAAGAAGGAACTCGGAGGAGGCGCGCTGTTGGATATAGGTATTTATCCAGTTTACGCTGCTATTGCTAGTTTGGGTCTGCCATACTCCATTGAAGCAAAGGCAAACTTTTTTGATAATGGCGCCGATTCTGATTGTAGCATGACTTTTTCCTATCCGAAGGCAACCGCGAATTTGTCTTGTAGTTTAGTGCATCAGGAAGAAACTCTGGCGAGATTCCGATTTGAGAAAGGAGAGATCCTCATTCACTCAATGTTCCATAAACCCAACTCGATTACTATTACTACCAGTGAAGGTGAAGAAACCCTGGATTTTGGGGTGACTACTTTGGGCTATAGTTTCGAAATTGATCATTTCAATCAGTTAATTCGAGAAGGAGCCTTAGAGAGTAATGTGATGACACATCAATTTTCGTTGGATTTAATTGGAATCTTGGACTCGGTGCGAAGAGAGATCGGTTTGTCTTACCCATAAAAAAACCTCAAGCTAAAAAACTTGAGGTCTTTGATATAAGTTGTATTCAGATTACATAGCTCCCCATTCTTTTAAGGAGTCTGTATTCATTTTTACGTAATCTGCGTTTCCTGCTTTTTTAGCTAATTCTAAACTTTGCTTCGCAGCAGCAATGGCAGTTTCCGTTTTTCCAGCTTTTGCGTGGATTAATGATTGTTGACGTAAGTACCAGAATTTTGGCTCTTCTTTTGTCATTTCAACAGCCTTGTCAATCCAAGTCAATGCTTGGTTGATGTCTTTCCCTGCACTTTTAAAGTACACAGCAGCATCATAGTAAGCTCTATCATTAGGTTCGCCTTTCATTACTTCTTCGATAGAAGCCATCACTGCTCCGTCGGTTGGAACGGTGAATGGTAAACCTACATAGGTGTTTTCCCATAGCATTCCCAATACTGCAGAATTGTTTGTCAAGTCATCAAAAGTAATGGTGAAAGACTCCACAGTCATTGGCATGTTTTCTGGTTTTACTGTTGCAGAAGCTACTACTTTGGCATCATCCCATTCTCTTGGATTTCCCCAGTTGTCTGTGGTTGCATAAAGCATAACCGTCCACTCAGATTTTCCGGGCTTTGTATAGATTGAATAAGATCCAGCTTTTACAGCAGTCTCTCCGATCATAATGTCGGTATCGAAAGTGATCTTTGTGTTTGCATTCGCTCCAGTTCTCCAGATTTTATCGAAAGGCACTAAATCTCCGAAGATTTTTCTTCCCTTCATTCCAGGTCTTGAATATTCCAAAGTAACTTTGGTAAGACCTACAGTTTGATTTATCGTTGAAGACGGACTAGGTTGAGGGGCAGCAATACGAACAGGTGCTTTTACCTCTGTTTTTTCTTCTTTAGGCTCTTCTTTTTTGGTGTCGGTTTGGGCACAGCTCACTAAAAATAATGATAACAACGCTGCCAATCCGAATACACGTAGTTGGTTTGTTTTCATGGTGATTTGTTTTACGTTAATTTTTAAAATCGCCTAAAATTACGACTAATTAATGCCAGTATTGTTAATAAAAGGCTAAAATAAGTGCCGTATATTTGCTTTATGAATCCTTGTTTTTTGAGGATTCATTATCATATAAGAGCATTAATTAGTTGGAGAAAGGTATTGGAATTTTAGGGTGTGGATGGCTAGGCAAACCACTGGCTGTTGAGCTAATTAAAGATGGATACGTTGTTAAAGGCTCGACGACCACTCCCGAAAAACTGGCAGCACTCACACAACTGGGAATTGACAGTTATTTGGTTGATATCTCTAATATCACCATTCCGGAAGAATTTTTACATGTTTCGGTATTGATCATTGCCATCACTTCCAAAAGTGTTGCCGATTTTGAGCGTTTGCTTGCTCAAATTGAGAATTCACCCATTCAAAAGGTCATATTCATTAGCTCTACTTCGGTATATCCGAATTTGAACAAGAAGATCACTGAAGAAGACCAACTTGTTGAAGAGAGTCCGTTGGTGCGAATTGAACGCGTATTACAGGCTTCGAATTCCTACCAATCAATTGTTATTCGTTTTGCTGGATTGTTGGGTTATAACAGACATCGGCCAACTGGTTTCAGAATCGAAGCATACCCAATCCGGATGGTTTTGTGAACATGATACATCGAGATGATTGCATTGCTATCATAAAGCTTTTAATTCATCAAAATATAGGGGATGAGGTCTTTAATGCTTGTTCGAATCATCATCCAACACGCAGGGATTTTTACACCAATGCTCGCTTAAGAAAAGGATTGCCAGCTCCAGTATTTGCAGATGATCAAAAGGAAAATTGGAAAATTATTTCTTCAAACAAACTTCAGGAACGATTGAACTACCAATTCCAATACGATAATTTATTTGAAATCTAGCTGTAGCGCTTTTTCTCTAAATGGGTGTATACAGCTCCGAATAACAATAGAATAACAGCTGGAGCCAAAAGGTTGATTCCTTGCCAAAAAGTTCTTTCTTCGTAAGCTTTTTGTTTGTTTAAAAAGCGTAAATCAATACTTCGATTTCTCAATTCCAAAAGCCCAATATCATCCAGAAGGTAATCCATCGTATTCACCAAGAAATCCTTATTTCCGAATTGTTGATTGGTCCACTTGTCGCGATTCAATTCCAATGGTCTACCACGAGCAATTTGATTTTTAGCGATATCTCCATCCGCAATGATGACCATTTTATTTTGTGGTGATTGTTCTCTGAAACCATTGAAGGCAAAAGGTAAGGTTCTGTCTTTGTAGTTTGATTTAAAGCTCCCTTCCAGTAGTACACCGAATAGAAGGCTTCCATCGGTAAAATCGGCTTCTTTCTCTTCTTTCGCAATGGATTGTAATTCAATGATAGAAGGCGTTCCGACTTTTTTAGAAAACGGAGAACTAATTAATAGCGGAGTTTTTGAGACGGTATTCTTCAGCGTGTCTATTTGGTTTGCAAACTGAAGACGGATCTGATTCAATTTCTTAGTAATTGGATGATAAGGATTCCCAGAAACCAATGGATGGTATACCCATTTCAAATTGCTGTATTGATTCTGGTTTCCACTTGATCCGGTTACCAATCGTAAATCAGCCGCATAAAAGTCTTTTACCAAAATCGGATTGATGCGCACGCCATAAGAAAAAAGCTGATCGGTGAGATTCAAATCTCTTGGATAAGCTAAAATTCGACTGCTGGTGTACAAACTATCCTGATCTGCCTGCACATTATCAATCATCCAAAGAGTTTTTCCACCTTTCATAATGAATTGATCAATACTTAATTTCTCCTTTTCCGTGAACGTCTCTGTGGGTTTGGCAATGATCAAGGCATCAAACGAGTTCAGCTTTAGACTTGTGCCAGCGGGATTTGAATTGATGGAGTCAAGAGTGAACTTTGCCAAATTATAGCTATCGTTCAATTCGCTCAACAAGCTATACACCTCAATGTCTTGCAATTGTCCGTTTCCAGTGAGATAGGCAATTGATTTTTTCTTCCGTTGACTTATTTTGAAAAGCGCTTCAGAAAAATTGTATTCCAAGTTCTCAATAGCCAATTGCAACTGACTTTCTTGGCTCACGGTAACGGTTGACGGCAATAGATTCACGATGCTTGTCTTATCGCCATATTGGATTTCGGCATACGGAAAAATGATGGCTTCACTCAATTTGCCTTCTTCTTCAACGGTCAATTGACTCGGAATCATTCCCATTTTAATCAAAGCCTCTTTTTGTCCGTTCGGATTTTCAAACTCAAAGCTAATATTGCTGTTTTCATCTTGAATTTCGGCTAAGAACTGGGCTGTTTCGCTTTGTAATCGTTTAAACTCCAAGGGAAAATCTCCTTCCAAATAAACCGTTACAAAAACATCCTTTTGCAATTGATCTAAAATATTTGTGGTAGTTGCTGACAAAGTATATCGCTTATCGGATGTTAAGTCGAACTTCAAATAGAATACCGAAGCTGCTCCGTTTAGAACGAGTAAGAAAACGAAACCGATTAATATTTGTAACCACTTCTTACTTCCCATCAACAATCATTTTAGAAAGGAATAAAAAGAAGGCGGTACTGCTTAAAAAGTAGATCAAATCTCTGGTGTCTATAACACCTTTGGCAATGTTTTGATAGTATTCGAATCCGCTAAAAGCTTCCAAGGCATCACTTGCTCCTAAGAAAGTTTCCGATACAATATTGAATCCGTAAAATGTAATAAAACATAGAACAATCGCTACAAGAAATGCTCCTACTTGCGATTTAGAAATCGACGAGGAAAAGATCCCAATACTGTTGAATACCAATCCGATAAAGAGTAAGCCAAGGTAGGAGCCAAGAATGCTTCCCAAATCGATGTTTCCAGTGGGAAAAGACAGTAGATAAATACTAATTAAGTAAATAACCGTAGGAATCAATGCAACCAAAAGGATGGCGCTTGTCCCTAAGAATTTACTCATTACAATTTGCCAGTTAGAAATGGGCTTGGTTTTTAAAATCTCTATCGTACCCGAATTGTATTCTTCTACAAAGCTCTTCATGGTAATCGCCGGAATGATAAATAGAAACACCCAAGGTGTTAAGTTGAAAAAAGCGCTCAAATCGGCGAATCCTGCATTTAAAATATTGAATTCGGTTTTGAAAACCCAAAGAAAGAGTCCGTTTGCCAACAAGAAGATAGCAACAATCAAATAGCCAATATTTGAGCTAAAAAAGGTGTTGAATTCTTTCTTTAGGATTTGTTGAACCATTAGGCAAAGTCAATTATTACAGTGTCTCTATATTCCAATCCGAGTAAGGTTGAAGCCCCACCAACCGTTTGTAAATTACTTCGATAGATGGCAATTTCTAAATACCCGGCCGAATTAAACAAGGCCAAGCGCTGGCCGTCAAATGATCGGGTATTACCGCTATTTGCTGGTAAGATGTCGTTGTATTTGTTGTGTATCTTTTGAAAGGAATAACGCGAAGCTCTCACGGTAAATTCACGTCCTTTGCCCACTTCTTCAAATAACCTTTTGGTGATGTTGGTAATAATGTTTCCGTAGTTGTCAATGTATAGAACGCCACCTGTAATTTGGTTTTGCTCTTGGTTGACTTTGGCTTTAATTTCAATGAGTTTCTTGTACTCTTTGATTTCCTTTCCTACGATGGATAGATTTCCACCACGGATGATAAAACAGGCCACATTCACAAAAACATCCAATACTGGAAAACTTGTTTCGACCCGATTGTGAATGGTGATTTCGACAATTTTGGTAGGTTGAATCTCTGAGGCTATCATTGAAATGAGACCGTTGTCCGGACAAACAAAATAATGATCATCCAATTCGATCGCAATGTGTTTGTTGAAGGTGCTCAACTCAGAATCTACCCCAACAATATGCACGGTTCCCTTTGGGAAGCTCTTGTAAGAATTCTTTAAGATGTAAGCAGTTTCAGTGATATTGAAAGGTGATATTTCGTGCGTAATATCAACGATTTTCGCAGTTGGTAGTTGCGAATAAATTGCACCTTTAACAGAGCCAACAAAGTGATCTTTTGTTCCAAAATCTGTAGTTA
>CAYFJL010000101.1:0-10245 GCA_964343335.1 uncultured Polaribacter sp.
GGAGCTCTAATATACTTGGCATTTCACCACATAGAGTTTACCTGATTTCACTACAGCCGAACTGTACATTCTTTCTGTTGCACTGGTCCTCAACTTTCGTCGGACGGATGTTATCCGCTATGTTACTCTATGGTGTCCGGACTTTCCTCCTTGAAGAAAATTCAAGGCGATAAGATTGGCCTGCAGAACAAAATTAGTGATAATAAAAAAACCCACTCAAAATAGAGTGGGAAAAATTGCTATGAAAAAGAAAAAGTATCATCGATTTCTCAATGATGTTTCAAATTTAAATGAATTATGCGATGCGGCCAACAAATTTTTTAAAAAAAAGATAACGATTTCGTAACATTAAGGTTTTTTTAAGAAAACATGTCTTTCACCTTGTCAAAAAACGATTTGTCAGACTTATTTGGACTCGGATTAAAGTTTTCGTCATCTAACATATCTTCAAAAAATTGACGTTGCTCTTTGGTCAGTTCTTGTGGTGTCCATACGTTAATATGAATCAAAAAGTCGCCGTTACCATATCTTTCTAGGCTAGGTAATCCCTTTCCTTTTAATCGTAATATTTTTCCAGATTGGGTTCCTGCATCAATCTTGATTTTCACCTTACCCGTTACCGTTTGAATCTCCTTAGAAACGCCTAATACCGCATCTGAATAACTGATGTATAAATCGTAATGAATGTTGTTTCCTTCACGTTTTAAAGTCTCGTGTTCAACTTCTTCAATAAGAACCAATAGATCTCCTGAAATAGAATTTCTTCCTGGAGCTTCGTTTCCTTTCCCTCCTACTTTTAATTGAACACCTTCTGAAACTCCTGCCGGAATCGAAATGGAAACGGTTTCCTCTTTTACAACAAGGCCTTGAGCATCTGCTCCACTTGGGCGATTACTAATAACCTCTCCAGCACCACCACAAGAAGAACAGGTAGTCGCTGTTTGCATACGACCTAAAATGGTGTTTGAAATTCTGATTTCTTGTCCAGACCCATTACAAGTCGGACAGGTTTTGAAATCGACACCTTCTGCTTGCACTTTTCTTCGAACTTTAACCTTCTTTTCTACACCGTTGGCAATCTCCTCAAGGGTTAGCTTCACGCGAATGCGCATGTTGCTTCCTTTCACACGGGCAGTTCTTCCTCCGCCACCACCGAAGCCGCCGAATCCACCACCGAATCCTCCACCAAAGATGTCACCAAATTGGCTAAAGATATCTTCCATGTTCATACCGCCGAATCCGCCACCGCCTTGAGCGCCTTCAAAAGCTGCGTGACCATATTGGTCGTAACGTGCCTTTTTGTTGTCATCACTCAATATCTCATAAGCTTCCGCAGCCAGCTTGAACTTTTCTTCTGCGGCCTTATCATCTGGATTTTTATCTGGATGGTACTTGATCGCCATTTTACGGTAAGCCTTTTTGATTTCAGACTTACTGGCCGATTTCGACACGCCTAATACTTCGTAGTAATCTTGTTTTGCCATGATTTTTTTTATTGACCAATAACAACTTTAGGAAAACGAATAATCTTATTTCCGAGTTTGTATCCCTTTTCAACACAATCAATGATTTTTCCTTTTAAACCTTCGGATGGAGCTGGGATTTGAGTGATTGCTTCGTGAATTTCTGCATCAAATGCGTCACCGTTCTGAACTTCAACAAGTGCCAATCCTTTTTGTTCCAAAGTCTTGAAGAACTTTTGATAGATCAACTCAACACCTTCCTTTAATTCTTTGGTTTCTTTGGAGCTCTCAATATGCGACAAAGCTCTTTCAAAATCATCAACTATTGGCAGTAAAGATGTCATTAATTCCTGACTTGCGGTCTTGAAAAGATCGATGCGTTCTTTGGTAGTTCGCTTTTTATAGTTTTCGAACTCGGCAAACAACCTGATAAACTTATCCTTTTCAGCCTGAATTAATTCTTCAGCGGTTGGTTCTGCAGTTGCTTTATCACTCTTAACTTCTTGATTTTCTTCTTGTTGAGATTCTTGATTCTCAATATTTTTATCTTCGTCTTGAATTTCTTCTTTTGTGCTCATTATTCAATAATGCTTTATTTCCTGCTTTTATTTTTCAAAAATGTTGCCAACAAAAAAATAGTGCCAACTTGACACTATTCATTTTATAAGCATTTTACTATTCCGTAATCCGTTCTATTTTGGCACCTAGGGATCTTAGCTTCCCTTCAATATCTTCATAGCCTCTATCGATTTGTTCGATATGATCAATGTAACTTGTTCCTTTAGCTGCCAGCGCTGCAATCAGTAAGGAAATACCCGCTCTAATATCTGGTGATGACATACGAGTCGCCTTCATCTGATATTCGAAGTTATGACCAATAACAGTGGCACGATGCGGATCACACAAAATAATTCGCGCTCCCATATCTAAAAGTTTGTCTACAAAGAACAATCGACTTTCAAACATTTTTTGGTGTATTAAAACAGATCCTTTTGCTTGGGTGGCTATAACCAGCACAATACTCAACAAATCTGGCGTAAATCCAGGCCAAGGTGCATCGGAAACGGTTAAGAATGAACCATCAATATAATTCTGAATTTCATACCCGTTATTCTTTGGAATATAGATGTCATCTCCTCTTCTTTCAAATACAATTCCGAGTTTTCTAAATACATTTGGGATCTGGCCTAAGTTCTCCCAACTCACATTCTTAATAGTAATCTCAGATCGCGTCATTGCGGCAACACCGATCCAAGATCCAATTTCAATCATATCAGGCAATACGGTGTGTTCACATCCACCAAGGTAATCGACTCCCTCAATAGTTAAAAGGTTTGAACCGATTCCAGTGATTTTGGCGCCCATGGCGTTCAACATTTTACACAATTGCTGAATGTATGGTTCACAAGCTGCATTGTATATGGTGGTGATGCCTTCTGCAAGAACTGCCGCCATTAAAATATTTGCGGTCCCAGTAACAGAGGCCTCATCAAGTAACATATCTGTTCCTTTCAGCTTCTTGGCTTCTACCCCGTAAAAACGTTCTTCTTTGTTATAACGAAAGACTCCACCTAGATTGATGAATCCTTGAAAGTGGGTGTCCAAACGACGTCTACCTATCTTATCGCCACCAGGCCTTGGAATATATCCTTTACCAAATCGCGCTAACATAGGTCCGACTAGCATGATAGACCCCCTAATAGAGCGTCCATGTTTTTTATAACCATCTGACTTTAAATAATCTAAATCGAGTTCATCGGCCTGAAACTCATACGTATTTTTATCAATTCGATTGATTTTAACGCCTAATTCTCCAAGAATGAAGATGAGTTTGTTGACATCGATAATATCTGGAACATTGTTAACCTTCACCTTTTCAGGTGTCAACAATACGGCACATAATATTTGTAAAACTTCATTTTTCGCCCCCTGCGGAGTCACGGTACCTTTTAATTCGTGTCCTCCTTCAATTTTAAATAAAGCCATCGACTAGCGTTTTCTGTGTTTTGAATTCTTTTTACTTCGGGAACTTCCTGAGCCCTGACTGGGTCGTTTTTTCAAGAAGGTTTTGCTCTCGGTTAATTCCTCATCGGAATTTCTTAAGTCAAGTTTTCCATCAGACAAGTCATATAAATGATTGAAAATGGTGGTGTCATCAACTGTATCTTTATTCCAATTTAAATAACACTTTTTCATGTGATTTGCTATGGTATATACCAAAGCTTCTCTCATTTCTCCTTCATCCCACTGCAAGGCCACATCGATCATATTTTGAATATTATGACCGTAATAGCGATACTTGGATGCCGATTTCGGATAAGCCAAAGGTTCTGGTTTCTCTAAAAACTCTTCCTGAGAAGGCTTCGGATAAGGAGCCTCAACATCCAAATCGAAGTTTGCCATGATAAACAATTGATCCCAAAGCTTGTGCTTAAAATCTGGAACATCTCTCAAATGCGGTTGTAAATTTCCCATTACATCAACAATAGCAAGCGCCATGGTGTTTCGTTCTTCTTTGGTAGGAAGTGTCTTGCAATGATTCACCAATTTCTGAATATGTCTTCCATATTCAGGAATGATTAAAATAGAGCGTTCTGAATTATATTCAAGATCAAATGTCATATAAAACTATTATTTGGATTGTATTTCTATTTGTTGAAGAAAATATAGCACAAATTAAGCATAATTTTAGAATTAGATAGCCGCTTTCTACCATATTTTAACCGATAATCTTCAGTTTAGCAAACTGTAAAAGAAGCTTCTTTTTTCCTGCCGTTCCGAATTCAATTTCTGCTTTTTTATTGGCCCCATTTCCTTCCAAGCCAATTACTTTTCCACGACCAAAACGATTATGCTCTACTACATTTCCAATGGTAATTTTACTATCGAATAAATTGGTTTTACTGGTGGTTTGCGGAGTAATCTTTTTTAAGTTCTTTGGAACTGGAGACGGTTTGCCAACAATTGTCTTAAAAGACTTCTTTGGTTCTGGTTTTTTGAATCGAACGCCCTTTGGAGCATCACCAAAAATAGACTGATCAATAAATCGATGCGTTGAAGGTTCTGGACTTTTAGGCTTTAAATACTCTAAAAACTGATCATCAATTTCTTCTAAAAAGCGACTCGGTTCGGCATCCACTAGCTTACCCCATCGGTATCTGGTTTGAGCAAAGCTCAAATAGGCAACCTTTTCAGCACGCGTTAAGGCCACATAAAACAACCTTCGCTCCTCCTCCAATTCACTGCGTGTATTCATGCTCATGGCAGATGGAAAAAGATTTTCCTCCAGACCAACAATGTACACGTATGGATATTCAAGTCCTTTTGACTGGTGAATACTCATCAATGAGACTTTGGGTTTCTCATCGTTTTTATCCTCTTCAAAAGTGGTAGCCAATGCCACATCTTCTAAGAAAGATGTTAAGGAAGCATCTTCCCCTTGTTCGATTTTATCGGTGATGAAGTCTTTGATTCCGTTTAATAATTCCTGAATATTTTCAACTTTACTAACGGATTCGGGAGTACCATCCTTTTCAATATTGCTGATGATTCTCGTTTCTTTCACCACCAATTCAGCAACTTCAAAAGCATTTTTTGTTTTCGCTTCAATTTGAAATCGTTTGATAAGATCCGCAAAGTTCTTAAGCTTGATTTTAGTCGGATTGTTTACGGGAACTGGTAATGAATCAATACCCTCAACAACCTCATAAATGGTTTTCTTTAAATCATTGGCAGCAATGGTCACTCTATTGATGGTTGTCGCACCAATTCCTCTTGCTGGATAATTTATGATTCGTTTTAAAGCCTCTTCATCCTTGGTATTCTCTAAGATTCTCAAATAAGAAAGAACATCCTTAATTTCTTTACGTTGGTAGAAAGAAATACCTCCGTAAATTTTATATCCGATATTTTTCTTGCGCAAAGCATCTTCAATGGCTCTTGACTGGGAATTTGTTCGGTATAAAACAGCAAAGTCGCTGCTCTGCATTTGTTTGTTCATCTGATTCTCCCAAATCGACTGAGCCACAAATCGACCTTCTTCACCGTCAGAAATAGTTCGCATTACCTTAATACTCTCTCCAGCCCCATTACTCGTCCAAACCTCTTTGTCAAGTTTTATTTTATTCTTGGCAATGACCGAATTGGCAGCATTAACAATGGTCTTAGTAGATCTATAATTTTGTTCCAACTTGAAAGTTTGCACATTCGGATAATCATTCTTGAAGTTGAGAATGTTTTGAATATTGGCTCCACGGAAACTATAGATACTTTGAGAATCATCTCCTACCACACAAATGTTTTGAAAACGATCAGCCAAGGCTCTTACAATGATATACTGTGAATGGTTGGTATCTTGGTACTCATCAACCAAAATGTATCGAAAACGATCTTGATATTTGGCCAATACTTCTGGAAAACGCGCTAATAATTCATTGGTGCGTAACAACAAATCATCAAAATCCATCGCTCCAGCTTTAAAACAACGCTCCACATATTGTTTGTAAATCTCACCTGTTGCAGGACGATTCGCAATCTTGTCGGATTCTAGTAATTCCGGATTGTTAAAATATGCGCGAACGGTTATCAGACTGTTCTTAAAAGAAGAAATACGTCCGAATATTTGTTTGGCTTTGTATTGATCCTTGTCTAACGACATTTCCTTGATAATAGTAGATACCAATCGCACAGAGTCTTCTGTATCGTAAATAGTAAAGTTTCTGGGATATCCTAATCTATCGGCTTCTGATCTTAAAATCCGTGCAAATACCGAATGGAAGGTTCCCATCCATAAATTCTTTGCTTCCGTATCACCTACTACACTGGCAATTCTCGCCTTCATCTCTCTCGCTGCCTTGTTGGTAAATGTCAATGCAAGAATATTAAATGCGTCCACGCCCTCTTTCATCAAATGTGCGATTCTGAAGGTTAAAACTCTCGTTTTTCCAGATCCGGCACCTGCAATAATAATCATCGGACCGTCTTTGTGAAGAACGGCTCGCTTCTGCGCTTCGTTTAATTGATTTAGATATTTATCCAAGGAAATTTATTTCTAAGAAAGTGGGAAATTACATATTAACTCACGATTTTTTTAGCCCTTTGAATAGTTTTTATCCACAAGTTAAATTTTCTATCTTTAGCTTCCTTTAATTCAAATTTTCATGAAGAAATTCACACTCATTTTCGCTGTATTAATTGGATTTTCAATCACGGCGCAGGACTTATCAACAGAATTTAAAAACATCGAAAAGAAGGTCATTGACTGGCGTCGACATTTTCATGAAAATCCCGAGTTGTCCAACCGGGAATTTAAAACGGGTAAAAAGATTGCTGAGATCTTGACTTCCTTCGGAATTGAAATTGAAGAAAACGTTGCTAAAACTGGAGTGGTAGGACTAATCAAAGGAGAAAAAGATGGAAAAGTAGTTGCATTACGAGCAGATATTGACGGACTCCCTGTAGTTGAAAGAAACGACCTTCCTTTTAAATCCGTACAAAAGGCAAAATTCTTAGGAAAAGATGTTGGTGTGATGCATGCTTGTGGCCATGATACCCATATCGCCATTTTATTAGGTGTGGCTGAGATTTTATCAAAAAACAGAGATAAAATCAAGGGAACTGTAAAGCTTATTTTTCAGCCTGCGGAAGAAGGAGCACCTGAAGGTGAAGAAGGTGGTGCTGAATTAATGGTAAAAGAAGGTGTCTTGAAAAATCCAGATGTAGATGCCATCTTCGGGTTGCATATCAATTCAGGAACACCCGTTGGTCAGATTAAATATCGAAAAGGTGGAATTATGGCGGCAGCTCAAACCTTTACGATTAAGGTGATGGGAAAACAAAGTCACGGCTCCAGACCATGGAAAGGAATTGATCCCATTTTGGTTTCAGCCAAAATTATAGACGGCCTCCAAACCATTATTAGTCGAGAAGCTGAACTAACCAAAGAAGGTGCTGTTATCACCGTTGGTAAGATTGATGCCGGGGTTCGTAGCAATATCATTCCGGAGTCTGCTACCATGATTGGAACCATTCGAACACTCGATTATGACATGCAAAAACTCATCAATGACCGAATGAAAGAAATGGTACCGACCATTGCCAAAGCCTATAAGGCTGAGGCCAGCATCGAAATTGCTAAAGGAGTTCCTATTACCTTTAATAATCACGATTTGGTAGCTCAAATGCTTCCTACAATTCAACGAGTGGCTGGCAAGGAGAATGTGAAGAATGTAAATGCAGTTACAGGTGCCGAGGATTTCTCTTTTTACGCGAATGAAATTCCAGGTTTTTTCTTCTTTTTAGGAGGAATGACCCCTGGAAATACCAATCCGTATCCGCATCATACTCCTGATTTTCAAATTGATGAAAGCGGATTGTTACTGGGTGTAAAAACGATGACAAATTTAGTATTTGATTACTTAAATAATTAATGGATGTTAGATAACATTTTAGAAAGCTTTAATTATGTCTTACCAGCCCTAGTAGTGGGTTTTGTGGCTTATTATTTAATTAAAGAATTGCTTTTTCAGCAAAACGAACAAAGAAAGATTGAAGCACTTCGCGATAAAAAGAAAGATTCCTTACCCATTCAACTTCAGGCCTATGAGCGCTTGCTTTTGTTCTGTGAAAGAACAGAGCCCATGAATTTAATCGCCAGGGTTTCACCAATTGGTGATAGCACCAAGAACTACGCGGGATTGCTAGTGGAGACTATTAAACAAGAATTTGAGCACAATCTCGTGCAGCAATTGTACGTAAGTGATGAGGCTTGGAAGGCTGTTTTGGTATCCAAAGAAGTTATTGCTAAAAAACTTTTCGATGTGGCTGAATCAAAGAATTCTATAGAAGAATTTAAGACCGCTGTCATGGTTTCCTTATCAGGCGCAAATTCACCTTCTAAAACAGCCATCGATCTTTTGAAATTGGAAGTAAAAAAGATTTTATAGAGAAGGAACACTAAGTTCAATTAATTCATTTAATCTCAATCGTTTGCGTAGATTTTTTCTTGCATTTTTTGGTGAATTATGACAATTGTCAGGTTTTATAATTCGTCCTTAAATTAAATTTGTTAAGGACAAAGAATTATAGAGATTTTCAACCATAATACTACTAAAATGGAAGTAAAAGAAATTAAAAAAACCAATTGGGAAAAAACCGTTAATGTAAGAGAGTTTGTTGTTCAAAATATTACACCTTACTATGGCGATGCCTCATTTTTAGTTGGCCCGACAAATCGAACTCAATATTTGTGGGAAGTTTGTAAGAATGCCTTAGCAGAAGAGCGAAGAAATAATGGTGTGCGGTCTGTAGATACAGATACCATTTCTACCATTAGTGCTTTCGAGGCGGGTTATATTGATAAAGACAATGAAGTAATTGTGGGACTTCAGACCGATGATCTTCTCAAACGAACTATGAAACCTTTCGGTGGATTTAAAGTAGTTCAAAAGGCATTGGCAGAACAAGGATTGCAGCCCAACGAGCACATTACCACCCTATTTTCAAAATATACCAAAACACACAATGATGGTGTTTTTGATGCGTACAATGACGAAATTAGAAAATTTAGAAGCTTAGGTATTTTAACTGGATTGCCAGATAATTATGCAAGAGGTAGAATTATCGGTGATTACAGAAGACTTGCTTTATACGGAATTGACTTCCTAATAGCACAAAAACAAAAGGATTTACAGGAAATTTCTGGTCCTATGACAGACAATGTTATCCGACTGAGAGAAGAAGTTTCTGAACAAATAAGAGCATTGAAAGACATGTTGCTCTTAGGGGAAAAGTACAACCTTGATTTAAGTAGACCTGCCATGAATGCTCAAGAAGCGGTTCAATGGACTTATATGGCTTACTTGGCTGCCGTAAAGGAACAAGACGGAGCGGCGATGTCTTTAGGTAATGTTTCTACATTCTTAGACATTTATATTGAAAAAGACTTATTAGCAGGAAAAATTACCGAAGAAGAAGCCCAAGAATACATTGATCAATTCGTGATGAAATTACGGATGGTACGTCATTTACGAATGAGTGCTTATGACGAATTGTTTGCTGGCGACCCAACCTGGGTTACAGAAGCTATTGGTGGTATGTTTGCAGATGGAAGACCAAAAGTTACCAAGACTTCCTTCCGTTTTTTAAATACCTTATACAACTTAGGTCCATCGCCTGAACCAAACATGACGGTTCTTTGGTCGAAAGACTTACCTCAAAACTTTAAGGATTACTGTGCAAAAGTGGCCATCGACTCTTCTTCCATTCAATTTGAGAATGATGAATTGATGCGTAAAACAAGAGGCTCTGACGATTATGGTATAGCTTGTTGTGTATCCTACCAAGAATTAGGGAAAGCCATTCAATTCTTTGGTGCACGAACTAACTTAGCCAAAACCTTACTTCTTGCCTTAAACCAAGGTCGCTGTGAAGCTACCGGAAAACTTATTGTAGATGGTGTCAAAGAAATGAAAGGAGAATATTTGGATTTCGAACAAGTAATGGATAACTTCAAGGTGGCCATGAAAGAAATTGCACGTGTTTATAATGATACTATGAATGTCATTCATTACATGCATGACAAGTATTATTATGAAAAAGCACAAATGGCTTTGATTGATACCAATCCGCATATAGATATTGCCTACGGTATCGCCGGGTTATCAATTGTTGCCGATTCACTTTCTGCCATTAAATATGCGAAAGTGAAACCGATTCGAAATGAAGAAGGATTAACCGTTGATTTTGAAATTGAAGGGGAATTCCCATTCTACGGAAATGATGA
>CAYFJL010000102.1:0-10203 GCA_964343335.1 uncultured Polaribacter sp.
TTATCAACGGTCCGAATCTGAATCTCTTAGGGAAAAGAGAGCCTGAAATTTATGGTTCACAAACATTTGAATCCTACTTTTCAGACCTTCAATCAAAGTTTGCATCAGTAGATCTTTCCTATTACCAATCGAATATTGAAGGAGAAATTATCGATAAATTGCACGAAGTAGGATTTGACTATGACGGCATTATTTTGAATGCTGGGGCCTACACACATACCTCAGTCGGAATTGGAGATGCGGTGAAAGGAATTGATACTCCTGTAGTAGAGTTGCATATTTCAAATGTACATTCTAGAGAAGAATTTAGGCATACCAGCTTCATTGCAGCCAATGCTAGGGGAGTGTTATTCGGATTTGGGTTGAGAGGATATGACCTTGCAATTCAAAGTTTTTTAAATGAATAGTGAAAACTGAATTTCATCATACCAAGAGATCCTTCTTTTTTGGAATTACAAGTTTGAGCTTGTTTGTTTTACTCTATCTATTCATCGAGTTTGTCTACAGTGTTTTCAGCAATAGAGATACAATCATTATCTCTGTCTTTTTGATTTTAATTGGTATTATCGCCGGAATCGGTTTGTATCATTCTATAAAAGGGTTGAAAGAAAATTATCAAGAAAAACTAACCAAATTTCTATTGGGGTTTTGTCTAAATCTGATCTTCATTTCCCTCTTTATTTTTATGTTGAGTATTTCTTCTATTGATTTATTTTAACCGTCAAAAAGAATTTCCATTTTAATATCAGCACGTTCGTAGTTCACATCTTTTTCTAAAGGAACCTCCTTAAAACCTAATTTTTCATAAAGGGTAATAGCGGGAACAAGCTTACGATTGGAATATAAAATTAAATTTTTCCAACCCGAGGTTTTGGCAAAATCAATTGCAAATTCTACCAATTTTTGACCAATCTTTTTACCGTGGTGTTTCGGGAGAACGGCCATTTTACTCAGCTCAAAAAACGCCCCTTGATTAATTAAAGACACCACACCAACAATTTCATTATTTCGTTTGGCAAAGAATATGAATCCGCCTTGATCAATAATAAATGACTGCGGATTACTCAATACCTTCTCATCGTAAGGTTCTACATAAAAGTATTTCTTTAACCATTCGACATTTAGGTCATAAAAATTTTGCGATAAAGAAATATCAAAGGGGATGATTTCAACTTCTGATTTCAATAGTTTTAAATTTTTGAATCGATAATGTGCATCATTTTCTTTTCTAGCTCAAGTGCATGATCATAAATCTCCTGGGCATCTTTAAGTATTTTGGTGACAAAGGCTTTGTCTTTAATGTCCTTTGCATTGATTCGCACATTATAAAATGCTCCAATCACTGCAGTTCGAGCACAAAGCATACCAACACCCGCGTCTGATAGGGAGTTCTGTAGCCCTTTTTCTGCCATTTCTAACATTACTTCCATGGAGTTAAAGGCAACTTCCATAATTCGAAAAGGAACCTTCGCAGCTTCTTTGGTTGCATGTTCAATAGCAAATTTACGTTCGATAACTTCTTGGTCATTTCCCTTTGGCATCCGAAAGGCATCTATAATTCCATTGAAGGCTTTGGTATCTTCATCCACTAGTTGTAATAGTTCCGTTTTATAAGATTGACCCTTTTCTGCCCACTTCGAAAAGTATTCCCATTGATCATCCCATCCGGGTTTATGTGCAGAAAGATTCGCAACCATGGTACCCAGTGAAATTCCCAATGCGCCGACATAAGCAGAGATACTACCACCTCCAGGAGCCATGGATTCCGAAGCAGTTTCATCGGCAAAATCTGAAATGGTAAAATCAACAAGACGTTTTTCAGCATGATCTTTCATCACATACTCGATGATTCGCTCCTGCGGATTAAAAGGCTTTAAATCATCCAAACCGAGTGACTTAACAGCGATTTTAATCTTCTCAGATTCACTTATTCCTAGAGATCGTTGTTGTTTGGTTAGGAAATAATCGGCCGCTTCCAACATTGCTTTTAACGGAACCAATCCGATCAATTCAGACCCCGTCACTCGTAAACCGCGGTCATTTGCTGCTTTTACGGTAGCATCAAAAGCTTGATGCATTGAGGTGATGGAAATGTTGGTAAGGTTGTAAGAGATTTGGGCGATTCCATATTCTTCAATATACCATCCAATTCCCTTTACCGCTTTTAGTTTCCCTGGAATTCTAACTGGATTTCCATCCTCATCCAAAACTTTCTTCCCTGTTATTGGATTTCCTGTACGTTTGATCCGACCCGCTTCACGTATGTCAAAAGCAATAGCATTGGCTCTTCTTGTGGAAGTCGTATTCAAGTTGATATTATATGCAATTAAAAAATCTCTTGCTGAAATCGCTGTTACTCCAGATTGAGTCACTTTCTTATTGAAATTGGAAGGACCAAAATCGGGTTTCCAATCTTTCTTTTTTAGTTTGTCTTTTAAACCTTCGTACTCTCCAGCTCGAACGGTAGCTAAGTTCCTTCTGTTTTCACTTGTAGCTGCATTCTCGTAATAATAACCGCTAATTCCCAGTTCTTCTCCAACACGAGCACCTAATTGGTGTGCATAATTCGCAGTTTCTTCCATACTGATATTTGCAATTGGAATCAAAGGGCAAACATCGGTAGCACCAAATCTTGGATGCTCACCATTTTGTTTACTCATGTCAATTAATTCTGAAGCTTTTTTTATCAATTGAAAGGCAGCCTCAACAACGGCTGCCGGTGGTCCCACAAATGTAATCACGGTTCTATTGGTCGCTTTTCCTGGGTCTACATCCAGTAATTTCACACCCTCTACAGCGGTCACAGTTTGAGCAATAGCATTGATTTTATTTTGATCTCTACCTTCACTAATGTTAGGTACACATTCGATTAGTTGGGTTTTCATTGATTGAAATTTGGTTCCATAAATTTACGGATTTTCAATACAATTTTGATAGAATTATCCTTTAGAAAGGTTCTTTTGTAAATCTCTATATCTCAAGAAAAGGGTTAATAGAATAGGAATAAGAGTCCATGAAAATACTTGCCATCCTAATGCCCAAACTATAATTAGCATGATAATGGCATTTTTTAACGCCCTAAAAAAATCTGGCAACCATTTTTGATGTTTCTCTTTGGAAAACAGGAATGCTACGATCAAGTTCAATGGAAAGGCCCAAAGAATATTGAAATTATTGGGAGTCGTTGAATGATCAGTAAACAGCCACAGGTACAAAATAACTGAACCTATGATTCCGGTAATTAGCAACAATGAAAAATCGATAAACTTCAAAGTCCTTGCATATTTATTGGAATTAAGCGTGAAGAAGAGCACAATCATAAATATTAAACTGAAAACTAACAATGGACTAATTAGATCTCCAGACTTTTCAAGAGGAGTGAAGCTAGCCAATTCAACTTCTTTTTTCACCAAAGGTTCTTGATTGCCATTCCGAGTGATTGAGGCCGATTTGAACAATTCATATGTGTAATCGGGAAGATATCGGTATTCAAGCGCTTGCCTTTTTTGATCTAATTTATTGCCTAAAGCCAAATTGATTCCGAAACTACCCCAAGTATTCCAATGGATTTCTCGATTCATTAAGGTACGCAAGGACAAATCTTTTTCCATATTCTCAACATTGAATGAAACCTTATCCTTGAGTATTTCTTGTGTAATGTCTATCAATTTAGATGCACAATTATCAAAAAAAGGATCGTACAAATAGGCTGCATTTTGAGGTTGCGCATTTCTTTCTAGAAACATAAAAAACGCCTGTCGCTCCTCTTGTGTTAAATTCAGTGTTTGTTGCTTAATCCAACGTTTTTGTTTGGTGTAACTATTTTGAAAATAGGAGAAGTTATATCTCGTCAATTTATATAGTAAACGACCTTGAACGAAATTTCCATAGAAATTGGGAGCGTTAAAATCGAAAACCCCATAATTATAAACCAAGTCTAGGTTTAGAACAGGGTCTTTCAATCGCAATGCTGAGTGTCCGAATGTTTCATAAAGATTGTTCCCGGAATCAGTTGTAATAATGCTTATTTCAGAAAACACCGATAATTGTACCTGAGCTAAAGATGACTTCACAGACAGAAAACAAAAGACAAATATGAAGGATGCTACTATTTTTTTCATCGATAAAAGCTGTAATCTAAGGTTACCGAAAATATATTTGAAAATAAGGCATTTCCTACACTTCCAATGTTGGTTAAGGCATAGTCAACCTGAATTCCTCTGTATTTGAATCCGACTCCGAAGTTTGGTTGTATCGATAATTCAGAAGTAAAATCAAATTGCGTTTGGTATTGGAAATTTCCGACCCCGAATCGCAAATAAGCGAGATCATCATAATCAAGTTGCAATCCGACTGCAGGATCAACACTAAATGCAGATGTGGAAAAAACATCGTTTGTTTTAGCAAATCGTACGTTTAAATCAACTTCAGACAGCAAGTTAAAAAACCTTCCAACACGCCATTTCTTGGCCACGCCCAACTGCATTTTAGGCTTGGTAACCTCTGTGGTTTCTGGAAGTTCTTGATTTTGACCTGGAATTGCATTTCTAATTTTGTCAAACTCCGTTTCATTGATGCTCCAAGAATTGAAGGTGGTTGTGATATCACGAACCATCAATCCGAAATGCCAATTATTTCGTTCAAATTGAATACCCATGTCAAAACCAAATCCCCATGACGAGGCAAAATCTCCAATAATCCGACGAATAACTTTTGCGTTTACTCCGAATTTAACATCCTTGAAAATGAGATTTCTCGCATAGGCAACATTCAATGCATAATCTGCAGCAGAAAACAAACTGATGCGATTAAAGTCAATGTTTCCCTGATTGTCAATCAACTCGGTAGTATTTAAAATATCATCAACTCCGAACCGAATCACCGAAATTCCCAATGCGCTCTCTCGATCAATAGGCATGGCAAACCCAGCATAATTGTAATTGGCAATTCCCGCAAAGTAGGAGGCATGCATTAAAGAACCTTGGTAACCCTCAATACCTACCAATCCGGCTGGATTCCAATAAATAGCATTCACATTATTCGTGGTGGCCACAACAGCTTTGCTCATCCCCAATGCAGCGGCATCAACGCCAATACTTAAAAATTCATTGGAATAGTTCCGAAAAACCTGTGCATTCAAACATGCAGATGAAATAAGTAGAAAGAAAAGTATTCTAATTTTCAGGAAATGGAACATGAAACAAATATCTTAAATACAACTAAAATAACTATGATTTTTTCTTGATATTGTTTAATCGAACTTTATGTTCACTTTCTCTCGGAAAAAGCGGGCACATCGATTTTCCAACCAGCGATTTTCATGAGGTTTAAATGATGACATAAAGCCTACATGTCCGCCATAATTGGGTGACTCAAAAAAGAAATAATCGGAATCATGGGCCTCATCAAAGGGATAACATTCTTTGGCCAGGAAAGAATCATCTTTGGAATTGATTAGTAAAATGGGTCTTTTTATGTTTGGAAGAAAAGGTTTGGAACTAGCTCTAACCCAGTAGTCTTCCGGACTTTTAAATCCGAAGACAGGCGCCGTATATAAATATTCAATGTGTTTAAACTTCGTTGCCTTAAAGAGTTTGTCTTTATCAAGAGGGAAATCTGGAAATCGATGCGATTTTTCCAAAACCTTGTTTTTAATGGATTTTAGAAATACCTCCATGTAGATTTTATTCTTGATTTTATTCATTTCTGCCTGAGCCGTAACCAAATCAATCGGAACAGAAACTGCGACACCTCCTTTGATTTCACTTGGCAAATCATCGCCTTGTTCACCAAAGTATTTCAATGTCATATTTCCTCCCAAGCTAAAACCAATGATCAAAATGTTCTCATAATCATAATCATTGATCAAGTGCTTCACAACAAAATCGACATCTTCCGTTTTTCCGCTGTGATAGGTTGATAACAAACGATTGTCTTCACCGCTACAACCTCTTAGATTGAAGCAAACTGTATCTACTTTTAGATCGTTAAAGAATTTGGACCCTGAAATCATATAATTTGATTCAGCACTTCCTTCAAGTCCGTGTATAAACAAGACCAATGTTTTGGATCCAACTTTAGAAAAGTCGAGATCAAAAAAATCACCATCCCAAGTTTCAATTCGTTCACGTTCATAACTGATGGTATCCTTCATGAATAAGGGCCGATACATGGTATTGAAATGGCCATTACGGAAGGGTATGGTTGGTAAGAAGTCTGCGGTTAAAACAGGCATTTTGACGATTTGAAAATTGTAGGTAAATATAGAGTTTTTTAGAAATCAAAAATCGATTTCCTATCTTCGTGAAAAATCAACTTAATGAATATATTAAGAATCATTCCCAACTTGTTTACGCTGGCCAATCTTTTTTGTGGAATTTTGGCTGTAAACTATGTGGTTCTTAACAATTTTGAAAAGGCTGCTCTTTTTGTAGTTATTGCAATTGGATTTGACTTTTTTGATGGCTTTTTAGCTCGAGTTTTTGGAGTTTCTGGAGATTTCGGAAAGCAACTAGATTCCTTGGCAGACATGGTTACGAGTGGTGTTGTTCCTGGATTGACCATGTATTATTTATTGTATTTAAACATTCTACCCACACTTTCGGATGATGATGTGACTGTTTCGCTAGGACGAATGGAATATGATGCTGGTTTTCTTCCATATGTTGGTCTTTTGTTGAGTTTAGGAGCTTGTTACCGATTGGCCACTTTTAATTTGGATGAGAATCAATCAAAGAGTTTTTCTGGCCTTCCGACTCCGGCAATGTGCCTTTTCATCATATCCTTACCAATGATTCAAATATACTCTCAAAACGAAACCATATTAGATCTTTTAAAGAGTAACTATTTTTTAATTGGAGTGACACTTGCCTTGAGTTTGTTAATGAACATTCCATTGAAAGTGATGGCTTTAAAATTCTCTAATTTTTCTATCAGAGAAAATCTTTTAAAGTATCTATTAATATTGAGTTCAGTGGTATTATTAATCTGGATGCGTTATACTGCAGTACCTATTATCATAACCTTGTATATCGGGTTATCACTATTTGCTAAAACAGAATAGGTAAGAAATTAAGCTTATTTCTGGAAGATTTTTTTCTTCTTTAATTCGAAGTCTTTTCCGAGATACACTTTACGAACAAGTGGATCTGCCGCTAATTCTTCAGGAGTACCTTCTTTTAAAATTCCACCATTATACATTAAGAATGTCTTATCTGTAATGGCAAGTGTTGCCTGAACATCATGATCAGTAATCAAAATACCGATGTTCTTGTCTTTCAAGTGAGCCACGATGTACTGAATGTCTTCAACGGCGATTGGATCTACTCCGGCAAAAGGTTCATCCAAAAGAATGAATTTAGGGTCAGAGGCCAAACATCTAGCAATTTCCGTTCTTCTTCGTTCACCACCCGATAGTAAATCACCTCTGTTCTTACGCACATGTCCAATGTTGAATTCCTCAATCAAGGATTCCAATTTCATGTGCTGTTCTTTCTTTGATAAGTTGGTGAACTGAAGTACAGAAAGGATATTGTCTTCTACAGATAGTTTTCGAAAAACAGAGGCTTCTTGAGCTAAGTAACCAATTCCCTTTTGAGCTCTACGATACATTGGATCATTGGTAATCTCTTCATTGTCTAGGAAGATTCTACCGTTGTTTGGCTTAATCATTCCAACAATCATGTAGAAGGAAGTGGTTTTACCAGCACCATTGGGACCTAAAAGTCCTACAATCTCTCCTTGTTCCACTTGAAGAGAGATTCCTTTTACCACCTTTCGGCTTCCGTAAATTTTCTCAATGTTTTCTGCTCGTAAAATCATTCTAGTTGTTCAAATAGGATCTAAAATTAGGGAAAAGAATTATTAATAAAATGATAAATCTTTAATCATTTTCTAAGGCTTCCCAGAATTCTACAGCTCTTCGAAGATGCGGAATCACAATAGTTCCACCCACCAAAGTAGCGATAGACATGGTTTCCATCATTTCTTCCTTAGTTACTCCTGATTTATAGCAAGTATCCAAATGATAGGCAATGCAATCATCACAACGAAGTACTGCCGAAGCAACCAATCCCAATAATTCTTTGGTCTTTGTTGATAGATGCCCTTCTGCATAAGCATTGGTGTCTAGGTTAAAAATGCGCTTGATTACTTTGTTGTTACCTGCTAATATTTTCTCGTTCATTCGTGAACGGTACTCATTGAATTCTTGTACTTTATTGCTCATTTTTCAATTGTCTTTTGATGACCATTCGAGAAACCTTAATGCTTGCTTCATACAGAATAAGAATCGGAATGGCTACTATAATTTGACTTGCAATATCTGGTGGAGTAATAATAGCTGCTACTATTAGCACCAAAACTAGTGCATGCTTTCGGTATCGTTTTAAAAATTCTGGTGTTATCAACCCGATTTTCGTTAAAAAGTACACCAATACAGGCAATTCAAAAAGAATAGAAACACCCAATAACATATTGGTAACTAGTCCAATATGAGAATCCATGGTGAAGTTATTCTGAATTAAGTCTGTAATTTGATAATTGTATAGAAAATGAATTGATATGGGTGCAATTACATAGAAGCTGAATAATATACCACAAAAGAAAAGAAAAGAAGCGATGAAGATAAATCCTCTTGATTTTTTAATTTCTTTATCTGTCAATCCTGGGGCAATAAAACGCCATAACTCCCATAATAAATACGGAAAGCTAATGACCACACCTAGTATCATGGATGTCCAAATGGAATTCATTAACTGCTGGGTCGGTTTTAAACTTAATAGGTTATCCTTGAACTCTACATTACAGAATCCGCTTTCAATTCCGAATAATTGAAAGAAATCGCAAAACAATTGGTAAGTGATGAAATCTGGTTTGCGATGCGCCAATAAAAAGTCTTCATACACCTGCTTTTGAAACATAAATAGCACAATGGCTACAATGAATATTGCCAATGCACTCCGAATCAAATGCCACCTAAGCTCTTCTAAATGTCCCAAGAAGGACATTTCTTTGTCATTGCTACTCATTAAAAAATACCTTCTTTTAAAATATCGTGTAAATGAACAACACCAACGTAAGTATTCTCTTCATCAACAACTAAAACTTGTGTGATGTTATTATTCTCCATGACATCCAAAGCATCTATCGCCATGGCTGAAGATGTAATTGTTTTCGGATTTTTACTCATGATCTCTTCAGCCGTAAGTGAATCAATGGCTAACGATTTGCTTAGCATTCTACGAATATCACCATCCGTAACGATCCCAACAATATGATCTGCATCATCTAAAACTGCCGTAGCTCCCAAACGCTTTTCAGAAATTTCCACAATGGTATTTGCAATAGATTCATTGTGTCGCACCTTCGGAACTTCATTTTTACTAATTAAGTCAGAAACTCTTAGGTATAATCGTTTCCCTAAAGCTCCTCCGGGATGGTATTTGGCAAAATCATTTGAAGAAAATCCTTTTATTTCCAATAAGCAGATTGCTAAAGCGTCGCCTATGACCAATTGCGCTGTGGTACTCGTCGTAGGAGCTAAGTTGTTCGGACAAGCCTCTTTCTCAACGAAGCTATTCAATGTGTAATCTGCGTTCTTGCCTAGATAAGACTCTGTATTGCCTGTAATGGCGATGATGTGATTTCCACTGTTTTTAATTAACGGCACTAAAACTTTAATTTCAGGTGTATTTCCGCTTTTGGAAATACAGATCACCACATCATTGGCTTGAATAATTCCTAAATCTCCGTGAATAGCGTCAGCTGCATGCATAAATATCGATGGAGTTCCGGTTGAATTTAGTGTGGCAACAATTTTTGTAGCAATATTTGCACTCTTTCCAATACCAGTGACTACCACGCGTCCGTCTGAGTTTAAAATACACTCAACGGCATGAACGAATTCGTCGTCGACAAGATTGGCTAAATTAGCAATGGCATTGCTTTCTGCTAAAATGGTTTCTTTGGCTTTTGTAAGGATTAGATTGTGATTTTTCAACAGTCGTTATTTTAACAGAATAAAAAAAAGTTTTATCTTAGAAAATGAAAAACAAAATTAGTACAAAAATAACATCTAGCCAATTTGAAAACAATCGGTTTAACGATTTCGACTACTAATTAAGGATCACTTCAATCAATGGATTTATACCAACCATTAAAGAAATATTTTGGCTTTACTTCATTCAAAGGACTGCAAAAGGA
>CAYFJL010000103.1:0-10156 GCA_964343335.1 uncultured Polaribacter sp.
TGGTTACCGTACGAATTCTAGGTGGTTTAGGAAATCAAATGTTTCAATATGCCTATGCAAAGTCCTTGCAGCACTTGGGCTATAAGGTTCAGTTGGATTTATCGGCCATTAAAAAATACACGCTTCATGGTGGTTATCAGTTAGATAAATTTCAAATCGATCTTTCCGAAGCATCAAACTCGCAAGTTCTTTTTGCGAAATTGAATGTGTACAATACCTTTAAGGAACGAAGCTTATTATTCCACGAATCATTTTTAAAATTACCTAAAAGGAGTTACGTAAAGGGCTATTTTCAAACCGAGAAGTATTTCCATCAAATTCGGACAGACATATTGAATCAATTTCAATTAAAGCAAGCCTTTAGTCAAAATGCCTTGACCTATTTAGAGGCCATTAAGGAGGCATCGTCATCATGTTCGATTCATATTCGCAGAGGCGATTATGTATCGAATAAAAGTGCACAAGAGGTGCATGGAAGTTGCTCTTTGGATTATTACCAACGAGCCATTTCGAAAATTTTGGAAATTGCAAAAAATACTCAATTCTTCATTTTTTCGGATGATTTGGAATGGGTAAAATCGAATTTGGAAGTACCAAACCCAACCTTCGTAGATATTCAAGGGATTCCGCATGAAGACATGCTATTGATGAGCAAATGCGATCATAACATCACTGCGAATAGTAGCTTTTCCTGGTGGGGCGCTTGGTTAAATACCAATCCGAATAAAATAGTGATTTCACCAAAACAATGGTACGTATCCAAAGAAAATGAGATAGTTCCTGAAACTTGGATTAAACTATGAGCAACTTCAAGGTTTACTATATCAACCTAGATAAAAGCGTGGAAAGACGCGCCTTCATGGAACAACAATTTGAAGATTTAGGTGTTCCTTTGGAGAGATATCCTGGCATCCTTGGAAAGGCAATGGATGCAGAGAAATTAAAGGAATTAAAAGGTCATTTTAATATCCTTACTCATTTTCCCTACTTGAATCCGGGAGAAGTTGGACTCACGGCTACCTATTTCAAACTTTGGGGACAGATAACAAATCAAGAAGAAGAATTTGCGGTAATTTTAGAAGATGACGCCCTCATTCAAAATGATTTTTTTAAAAAAATAGACGATATTCTAGAAGAGATAACTTCGGATGATTTTTTGGATATTTCAGGACGAAAAGGTTATTTCAAACTTCAAGAAAACAAGTTTACCACCTTGTTTTCGATTCCGCCCCTACAGACCACTGGTCAAATAGTGGGCAAAGAAGCTGCCGCCAAATTGGTTTCGAATTTTGATACCTGGTACGCCCCAATTGATGTCTTAAAACAAGATGTGTTCAAACACAGGGTTCCGGTTTATGTGACCAAGGAGGAGTATGTGGTGAGCAATGATAAAAACCTTGGAGGCACTACCTTACAACAAAAAAAGATGCCGAAATTAAAGAAGATTGTTCGGGAACTCGTTCGACCCTTTTGGCAGTTGTTAACCCTTTGCACCTATAAATCCATGCGTTTCATTCGCAATTACGCTTTCTATAAACGTCAAAAATAGGCTTAGCTCCGATATAAAAGACTCAATTTGGAATATCTGGCAAATACGCCATAAGCTTGCACTCTGGCCCATACAAATCCACGAAACCCATCAAGGAATCCAAATCGAATCACATAATGAATGATAAATCGTGCTAAAGGTTTTATTACAAAATGATAGGCATTGGGTCTGAGGTTATTCTGAAAATATTCTTGGGCTCGCAGTTTCGCATAATGATTCATCTTGGAAATGTAGTGATCATAACTTCTAAAGGAAAAGTGGTCAATTTTATGCTTAAAGAATCCAAGTTCACCATCAGTAGCAATGGTTTCATGCACTAATCCTTTGTAGGTGCATTTATCCTTTCTAAACAAACGGACTACCTTATCTCTTTGGCAGCCACCATAGTTTAATCGTTTCCCCAGAAAATAAAAACTACGTCTTACAAAAAATCCTACATGATCTTCTGGATTTTCAACAGCCGCTAGGATTTCCTTTCTCACTGATTGAGGCACACGTTCATCCGCATCCAAAATATAAATCCAATTAAACTTTGCTTGAGAAATTGCGTAGTTCTTTTGAGAAGAAAAATCATCAAACACTCGCTTGATGATTTTTACTTGATGTTTTTCAGCCAATTCAACGGTTCGATCCGTACTAAAGGAATCAATCACAATGATCTCGTCTGCAAAATCCACCGATTTTATTGCAGCTTCGATATGAATTTCCTCATTTAATGTCGGAATTATGGCCGTGATTTTTGACATAAATCAATTAAACAGCAACATCGTACTCACGCAATGCGTCGTTTAAAGAAGTTTTTTTGTTGGTACTTTCTTTTCTTTTTCCAATAATTAAAGCACAAGGCACATTGTATTCTCCTGCAGCAAATTTCTTGGTGTAGCTACCTGGAATCACTACAGATCTTTCAGGAACACTTCCTTTCATTTCAATCGGCTCATCCCCTGTTACATCAATAATCTTGGTACTCATGGTCAATACTACATTGGCCCCTAAAACGGCTTCTTTACCAACGCGAACACCTTCCACTACAATACATCGTGATCCAATAAATGCTCCGTCTTCAATAATGACTGGTGCCGCTTGTAATGGTTCTAATACACCTCCGATTCCTACTCCGCCTGATAAATGTACATTCTTACCAATTTGAGCACAAGATCCAACCGTTGCCCAAGTGTCAACCATGGTTCCTTCATCAACATAAGCACCAATATTCACATAACTCGGCATTAATATGGTTCCTGGAGAGATATAAGCACCGTGTCTAGCCACAGCGTTAGGAACCACTCGGATGCCTCGTTCTTTATAGTTTCTTTTCAACGGAATTTTATCGTGGTATTCGAAAATTCCGGCTTCGAGAGTTTCCATTTTTTGAATAGGGAAATACAGCACAACCGCTTTCTTCACCCATTCATTTACTTGCCATCCCTCACTAGTTGGTTCTGCAACTCGCAACGAACCTTGATCAAGCAATTCAACGACCTCTCTAATGGCACTTGTTGTTCTTTCTTCCTTCAACAATTCTCTGTTTTCCCAAGCGCTCTCGATAATATTTCTAAGTTCTGTCATTTCTGAAAAATTTTATGCAAAAATAGTGTTAGAAAGTGGAATTTGAAGCGAAGATACATTTTTTAAACAGATAATTTTCTTTTGTTGAAAACAACGTATTTTTGCCAATAAACACGAAGATTTGGGAAGAATTTTGGCACTTGATTATGGCACCGTCCGAACAGGAATTGCCGTTACCGACGAATTACAAATTATTGCAAGCGGACTCACCACAGTGGATACAACAGCACTGATGTCCTTTCTAGAAAACTATTTCCAAGATGAGGATGTCGATGAAGTCATAATTGGTGAACCCAAGCGAATGAGTAATGATGTAAGCACAGTTGAGACCGATATACAATCATTCATCAAGGATTTTCAACAAAAGTTTCCCAACCTACCTGTTCAACGAATGGACGAGCGATTTACCTCAAAAATGGCGTTTCAAACCATGATTGATGGCGGACTCAAACGTAAAAAACGAAAAGACAAAGGATTGGTAGATAAAATAAGCGCCACCATTATTTTGCAATCCTATCTTTATTATCAGAAATAACTTCCTTCAATTTTAAAGCAAAAAACAATTCTATATTGTAATTTTGCAGCTGATTTATCTTGATTATGATTTTACCTATTGTTGCTTACGGAGATCCTGTTCTAAGAAAAAAGGCAAAAGAAATCACGCCTGATTATCCGAATTTAAAGGAATTAATTGCCAACATGCAAGAGACGATGTACAATGCTTCTGGAGTAGGGTTAGCCGCTCCTCAAATAGGGAAAGCCATTCGTCTTTTTGTAATTGATGCCTCTCCTTTTGCTGAGGATGACAGCTTAGAGGAAAGCGACAGAGAGACCTTAAAAGACTTCAAAAAAGTATTTATCAATGCTAATATTTTAGAAGAAGAAGGTCAAGAATGGGGCTTCAATGAAGGATGTTTGAGTATACCCGATGTCAGAGAAGATGTTTACAGGCAACCAAAGATTACCATTGAATATCAAGATGAAGACTTCAATACCCACACCGAAACTTTAGATGGTTTGGCAGCAAGAGTATTTCAACATGAATACGATCATATTGAAGGAATATTATTTACAGACAAATTATCATCATTGAAGAAGCGTCTGTTAAAAAGAAAACTAGACAATATTTCTAAGGGAAAAATAAATGCCGATTACCGCATGCGTTTCCCAAATCTTAAAAAAGGAAGATAAACTCACAAAATACATTTCATTACATGGAATTTGAAAAAATAATTGCCGTTTCAGGCAAACCAGGATTATTCCAAATCATTTCACAATCAAAGAATGCAGTGATTGCTGAATCATTGTTAGACAACAAACGAGTGGCTATTAATGCGACTCAAAACATTAGCTTGTTGGCCAATATCGCTATCTACTCGTACGAAGGTGATGTGAAATTGCTTCAGATTTTCAAATCAATTTACGAGAAAGAGGAAGGTAAAGAAGCCATCTCACACAAGGCAAGTAACAAAGAATTGACCAATTACTTTTTAGAAGTATTACCAGAATACGATGAAGATCGCGTTTATGCTTCGAACATCAAAAAGGTGATACAGTGGTACAATCTTTTGGTGAAGGTCGGATTGGATTTCTCTACAATTGAAGAACAAGACGAGATCGAAGAGTAATGAACTCCAGGAAAGACCAATTACAAGCATTTGACCGGTTGCTCGATATCATGGACGACCTCAGGGAAAAATGTCCTTGGGATAAAAAACAAACGCTTGAAAGTCTCCGTCATTTAACCATTGAAGAGACGTATGAATTGGCAGACGCAATTCTCGATAATGATTTGGAAGAAATCAAAAAAGAATTGGGCGATATTCTACTTCACATTGTTTTTTACTCGAAAATTGGAAGTGAAAAACAGGCTTTTGACATTGCTGACGTAGCCAATGCCATCAGCAATAAACTGATTGATCGACATCCTCATATCTACGGAGACGTTGAAGTTAAAGATGAAAAAGAGGTCAAGGAAAACTGGGAGAAACTAAAGTTAAAAGAAGGTAAAAAATCAGTTTTAGAAGGCGTCCCAAGAAGCCTACCTGCCATGATTAAGGCCAATCGGATTCAAGATAAAGTAGCTGGTGTCGGATTTGACTGGGAGAAACCCGAGCAGGTTTGGGAAAAAGTCCAAGAAGAATTAACCGAATTGAATGATGAGCTCAAATCAACCGATCAAGAGAAAATTGAAAAGGAATTCGGAGATGTGCTTTTTTCAATGGTAAATTATGCACGATTTATTGGTGTAAATCCAGAGAACGCTCTCGAAAAAACCAATAAGAAATTCATTCAACGATTTCAATACCTAGAGGAAGCTTCAAAAAAAGTAGGTAAATCCCTTCACGACATGACGCTCGCAGAAATGGACGTTTTCTGGGAGGAATCAAAAAAACATTTTCAATAGACATTTATTCATACTTTTAGGGTATGAATGTACTAATCATCACTGGAGGAAGCAAAGGTATCGGCAAAGGAATTGCTGAGCATTATGCAAACAAAGACTATCTCGTTTATTCTTTGTCCCGAACAAAATCAAACCTAGAAAAATGTGAAGAAGTTGAAGTCGACATCCTCGATTTGCCATTGGCAGAACAAAAATTAAACTACATTCTTCATAAAATCGACTTCAATTATGTCGATAAAATCACACTGATCAACAATGCAGGGCGACTCGGAAAAATCGCTTCCCTTGGTAATCTCGATGCTTCCGACATTGCGATGTCAATCAAACTGAATACCACTGTTCCCTTAGTACTATCAAATCTTTTTATCAACGCGACCAGAGATATGAAGGCAGAAAAACAAATCATCAATATCTCTTCCGGTGCAGCTGCGAGTCCGTATGAAGGGTGGTCAGTTTATTGCACCTCAAAAGCGGCAATTGATATGATGACCAAAACCATCGCCTTGGAACAAGAAGGAAAAACGAATGGTGTCAAATGCATTTCTATTTACCCTGGTGTTGTGGATACCGGCATGCAAACTCAAATACGTAATACCTCTTCTGACGACTTTAAAAATGTAAATCGTTTTATTGGATTGAAGGAAAATAACGAATTATACAGTCCGGAATTTGTGGGTGAGCGCATTTTTGAATTGGATCACGCCAATCAATTGAAGAATGGAGATATTCTCGACATTCGTTACAAATAATTCCTATCTTTAGGTCAAATCAATCAAAATCAATCCATTATGAAACGAATTATTTTCTTTTCCTTGATGACCGTATTTGTTTTTTCCAAATGTGGTGGAAATCATAAGCACGAACATAAACATGACGGAAAACATGAGCACAATGATCATCATGACAGCCATGATTTACATACCGCTTCAGAATATAAAAATGTAGAAGCTGCGATCTTAGATTACGTTGAAGCCCTGTATGAGGCCGACTCAACACGAATTGTAAAAAGTGTATCTCCTGGACTACGAAAGGTTGGATATTGGTTCAATAAAAGAGACAGCAGCTACAGAGACAATTCCGAAATGACTTATAATCAGCTTGTTTCGTTGGCAGCTCGTTGGAATAAGGATGGTAGCAGGGTCACTAAAGATTCCCCAAAAGACATAGAGATCTATGAGATTTATGACAAGACCGCCTCTGCGCGTTTGGTTGCCGAATGGGGTATTGATTTCTTCCAACTCGGTAAGTTTGAGGGCAAATGGCAAATTGTCAACGTCATGTGGCAGAGTCCGCCGAAAACTGAATAACTTAAAATTAAAACAAAATCCATATGAAAAATATATTTACAATTATGGTATGCCTTGCCCTACTAGGCGCTTGTAATACCAGTCCAAAAAAATCTGATCGAGGCATTGTGCTTGGTGATACCATTACCAGCAAAACCGGACTCAAATACATCTTTTTAAAGGAAGGCTTTGGAAGGAAAATTGAAAAAGGATCTAGGGTGAAGGTACAAACCGATCTGTTTCTGAATGATGCCGATACGGTATTATGGACGACTACCACCGCTCCGGATTCAACCTTCAGTTTTATTCATAAGAAAACCTCTTTGATCAAAGGATTTACAGAAATACACGACTATTTAATGGAAGGGGATGAAGTCATTGCTATTCTTCCTGATTCTTTGGCTTACGGTAAAAACGGCCGTGGAGCAGTTCCGCCGAACGCAACCTTAGTCTACAATCCATTAATTGTAAAGTTTGTTTCTGAACCTAAAGAAGTAATGTCTGATACCATTATCGCTTTGGTAAAAGAAAATTCAGTAAGCGAAGCACTTTCTTATTATGAGGAGGTGATGAACAACAAAACTCAAATAAAATACCACACTGATGAGTACAGCATGGTAGATGTGGTAATGAATATTGCAAGAGATAGTATGTACGTCGAATTAGAACAGTTATCCGATTATTTTATCGCAAACATCAAAAATCCAGATGCTTTGCAAAGCTTTTACTACGGCAAAATTCTAGCGCTAGAAAACCTTGGAAAAGTTGAGGATGCCATCAAATTCACAAAACCGCTAACCGAAGGGAAACAGAATACAGATTATTGGAAAAACGTTCTAAAAACGCTCGAAGAAAAGCAAAGCAAATAAAAAAAGCCTCCAAATATGGAGGCTTTTTTTTATCAGTTTAATTTCTTGGCATTCTTCACTTTTGTCTTAGTAAGTGCAATATCAATCACCTGTTTCATATCCGTGACATAATGGAATGAAAGACCTTTCAAGTAACTTTCTTTAATTTCATTCACATCTTTTCGGTTATCGTCACAAAGAATGATTTCTTTAATATTGGCTCTTTTCGCTGCCAAGATTTTCTCTTTGATACCTCCAACTGGCAACACCTTTCCTCGTAAGGTAATCTCACCAGTCATGGCGATTTTACTCTTCACCTTGCGTTGGGTAAAGGAAGAAATCAGCGAGGTTAACATGGTAATACCCGCACTCGGTCCATCCTTCGGAGTAGCTCCTTCAGGAACGTGAATATGCACGTTGTACTTTTCTAAGACCTCTGGATTGATTCCGAATTCTTCAGCATTGGATTTGATGTATTGCATGGCAATAGTAGCTGACTCTTTCATTACCGTACCCAAATTACCGGTGATGGACAAATTCCCTTTCCCTTTGGATAAAATGGATTCGATAAATAAGATATCACCTCCAACGCGTGTCCAGGCCAACCCAGTTACAACACCAGCAACACCGTTATCTTCGTATTTATCTTTGAATCTAGGTACACCTAGAATCTCTTCAATCTTTTCTTTGGATAAAGCAATATCATACTCCTCCTCCATAGCAATGGATTTGGCAGCAAATCGCACCAGTTTAGCGACTTGTTTTTCCAATCCACGAACTCCAGATTCGCGAGTATACCCCTCAACTACCTGTTCAATTTGTGCTTTGCCTAGTTTGATGTCTTTAGTGGTTAAACCATGTTCTTTCAATTGCTTTGGCAACAAATGTTTCTTGGCAATTTCAACTTTCTCTTCTATGGTATAGCCCGTTACATTTATAATCTCCATTCGGTCGCGAAGCGCCCATGGGATTTGGCTTAAACTATTGGCTGTTGCAATGAATAATACTTTCGATAAATCATATCCAACCTCCAAATAGTTGTCGTAGAAAGCAGTGTTTTGCTCTGGATCTAAAACTTCTAACATCGCAGAAGAAGGATCTCCTTGATGACTCGCGCCTAGTTTATCAATTTCATCCAAAACAAAAACTGGATTAGAAGTGCCGGCTTTTTTCAAATTTTGAATCACACGTCCTGGCATGGCCCCAATGTAGGTTTTTCGATGACCTCTGATCTCGGCCTCATCTCTCAATCCACCTAAAGACATGCGCACATATTTTCTACCCAAGGCCTCTGCTATGGACTTTCCTAAGGAAGTTTTACCAACTCCTGGAGGTCCGTACAAACAGATGATCGGTGATTTCATATCACCTTTTAACTTCAATACAGCCAAATGTTCAATGACCCTTTGTTTTACCTTCTCCAATCCGAAATGATCTCGATCCAGTATTTTCTGAGCATTCTTTAAATCGAACTTATCTTGTGTATATTCTCCCCAAGGCAATTCCAAAAACAATTCTAAATAGCTTCGCTGAACTCCGTATTCTGCCATTTGCGGATTCATTCTTCGGAGTCTGCCTAATTCTTTCTCAAAAGTTTCACCAACTTCCTTAGACCATTTTTTGTCTTTGGCCTTATTGCGCATCTCTTCCAATTCTTGTTCGTTGGAAGATCCGCCTAATTCCTCTTGAATGGTTTTCAATTGCTGATGCAAATAATATTCGCGCTGCTGTTGGTCTAAGTCTTCACGCGTCTTCGACTGAATATCGTTCTTCAGTTTTAACTTCTGAAGTTCTTTGTTTAAGTTTTTCAAGGTCAGTAAGGCACGCTCTCTTAAGCTATCCTTCTCAAGAATCACTTGCTTCTGCATCACCTTCAAATCCATATTCGAAGCAATAAAGTTCACAATAAAAGAACTCGATTGAATATTCTTAATCGCAAAGGAAGCCTCAGATGGTAACATCGGATTCTCCTTAATCACTTCTAAAGCCTGATCTTTAATGGAATCAATAATGGCGTCAAATTCTTTTTGATCACCCACCTCACGTTCTTCAAATGCTTCAGTAACTCTGGCCCTTAGATACGGTTTCTCTTGAATTAACTCGTTGATTTCAAATCGCTTTTTCCCTTGAATGATCACGGTAGTGTTTCCATCAGGCATTTTAAGAACCCTCAAGATCTGCGCTACAACTCCAGTATGATAGATATCATTCAAGCCAGGTTGTTCCACGCTTTCATTGCGTTGTGCCACTACCCCAATGGTCTTATCACTTTTATTCGCATCATTTATCAATTCGATGGAATTGTCGCGTCCAGCAGTAATCGGAATCACCACACCCGGAAATAAAACAGTATTTCTTAGGGGCAATATGGGTAATGTCTCTGGCACACTTTCGCTGTTGATCAGTTCTTCATCTTCCGGAGTTAATAAAGGTATTAACTCTGAATCCTCACCCATTACATCTTGAAAGGACAAACTGTCTAATTTTATAATTTTTG
>CAYFJL010000104.1:0-9635 GCA_964343335.1 uncultured Polaribacter sp.
AAAAAATAAAACGAGTAAAGGCTCAGGATCTGGATCCAAGGGCTATAATTTGGTTAACTAAAACGGTAGGTCGTCATCAACAGACGCTACAGGATTCGGATTAGAACTGGGCGCTGCTTGATTTTGAGCGGGTCCTTGGTTCATCTCCGAACTTTTTTTGGTACTTAAAAAGGTCATGTCGGTTGCAACGATTTCGGTAGCATATCTTTTAATACCATCTTGCTCCCATTGACGATTTTTCAATCGACCTTCAACATATACTTTGTCTCCTTTAGACAGGTATTTCTCACAGATTTCAGCCAACTTGTTACGAACAACAATATTATGCCAATCTGTATTGGTTACTTTTTCACCAGTTTGTTTGTTGGTGTAGCTTTCACTGGTTGCCAAAGGAAATCGCCCAATACTATTGCGATCATCGAAATAGTGCATTTTTACATCATCTCCTAAATTACCAATCAGAATTACCTTATTTATTGTACCAGCCATAACTTTTGAATTATATCAAATTTATAAAAAAGATTTGATGTTGCTTGAAAACTGTTTTAAAAAGTTAGCAATCAAAACAGGCACCGGATAGTCTTGAATTTCACTCCAGAGAACATTGGCATTATCATATGATTTGGTCTCTAGAATCCAAAATTGTGTGTGTAAATGTTGATGGGATAATTTGTGCACCACCGGTTTTTCATTGAACAGGGAGATTTCATAATCAGCGAATGACAGATTCTTGAAATCCGAAGAGCTGATGAGTTCCTCTTCCTTTATATAGGTATCTGATTCAATAAGTGGGAATTCATAGAGATTTTGCCAAATGCCTTTGGACGTTCTTTGGTTTAATTGAGTTTTTCCATTTTCCGTTAAGATTACGAGATAGTTGAAATAGCGATTTCGAACTTTGGTCTTTTTGAGCTTTACAGGAAGCACCTCTTGTTTTTGTTCTTTGTTGGCCAGACAGGTATCTCGAAACGGACAACTGCCACAGTCAGGGTTCACCGGTTTGCATTGAGTGGCTCCAAAATCCATAATGGCCTGATTGAAGGTGCCAGGTTGCTTCCGATCAATCAATGATTGCGCTAGTGCTTTAAACTCCTTAATCCCGGCTGTACTATTAATAGGTGTATCAATTCCGAAGATGCGAGCAAGTACTCGATATACGTTGCCATCAACCACGGCATTGGGTTGGTTAAAAGCAATGGAAGCAATAGCCGAGGCGGTGTAATCGCCCACTCCCTTTAATTCTTTAAGTGATTTAAAATCCGAAGGAAATTCACCATTGAGGTTTTCCGCAATGTGCTTAGCGGTAAAATGCAAATTTCTTGCTCTGGAGTAATACCCGAGGCCTTGCCAAAGTTTGAGGACTAATTGTTCATCGGCATTTGCCAAATCAAATACCGTTGGGAAGGTTTCGGTAAATGTTAGGTAATAGCTCAAACCCTGAGCTACTCGCGTTTGTTGCAACATTATTTCAGACAGCCAAATATGATAGGGATTCTTTGAAGAGCGCCAGGGCAATTCCCTTTTATTTTCATGGTACCAGCTTATCAATTCAGAACTAAAGGACATAAAAACACTAAAAGCGCAAAAATACGTTATAATAATGAGATAAATTATGGGTTTATTTTTTTGGAAAGGATTAATTATCATATATTTGCATCCGCATTTTCAAAACTTAATTATAAATTTAACAAGAGATGACTAAAGCAGATATCGTATCAAAAATTGCAGAAAAATCAGGGATAGAGAAAACAGATGTATTAGCAACCGTTGAGGCGTTTATGGGAGAAGTAAAGGATGCTTTAGAGAATGGTGAAAATGTTTATTTAAGAGGATTTGGTAGCTTCATTATCAAAACCAGAGCTGAAAAAACAGGAAGAAATATTTCTAAGAATACAACCTTGAAGATTCCTGCTCACAATATTCCAGCATTCAAACCTGCTAAAGTATTTACTGAAGGAGTAAAGAATAAAGTAGCAGTTAAGTAAATAAGATTTTTAAAATTTTTTAAACAGAGCGATTATGCCAAGTGGTAAGAAAAGAAAGAGAGCGAAGATTTCGACTCACAAAAGAAAAAAAAGAGCTAGAGCAAATAGACACAAGAAGAAGTAAGCAGCAGCTTACTTTTCTTTTATAAGACAAAAAAGTTCATTGACATATGAGGTTATGATAAAGCCTCAGCTGGTATGTAAATACCTGTTACTATTAATCCCTCTGCACATTTGTGCGGATACAAACCATTTTCAGTATGAAAACAGAATTAATAATTCGTTCCAATTCATCTGATATTGATTTTGCCTTATTAAGGGATGGAAAACTTATTGAATTAAACAATGAAACTACAGACAATAAATTTTCAGTTGGCGATATATTTTTGGCCAAAACTGGAAAGGTATTGACTGGTTTAAATGCAGCGTTCGTGAATGTAGGATACCCAAAAGACGGTTTTCTTCATTACCACGATTTAGGTGCACAGGTTGATTCACTCAATAAGTTTCTTAAAAAAGTAAGTACAGGTAGGTATAAAGAGTTCACTTTTAAAAACTTTCGTTTTGAAAAAGACATCAACAAAGACGGTAGTATTGATGGTGTCTTAAAAAAAGGACAAAATTTATTGGTTCAAATTGTAAAAGAACCAATTTCATCAAAAGGTCCACGATTGAGTTCAGAACTTTCAATTGCAGGAAGATATATTGTTTTGGTTCCTTTCTCCAATCGCATTTCGGTTTCTTCAAGAATCGCAGATGTAAAGGAAAAAGACAGACTAAAAAAATTGGCGAAGAGTATCCGACCGAAAGGATTCGGAATCATACTCAGAACAGTAGCCGAAGGCAAGAAAGTAGCAGAATTAGATCGCGACCTAGAAAATCTTCTAGATCGTTGGAAGAACATGTGTAAACGAATTCCGAATACAAATACTCCAACCAAAATTTTAAGCGAGTTGAACAGAGCATCCTCCATCCTTAGAGATGTGATGAATGAAACATTCACGAGCATCGTCACTAATGACGAAACATTAAAACTAGAAATCAAAGAGTATTTACAGGAGATTTATCCTGAAAAGGAAAAGATTGTTAAACTTCATCGATCTAAAATTCCAATTTTTGAAAAATACGGAATTGAAAGGCAGATAAAGACATCGTTTGGAAAAACAGTGTCTATGAGCAAAGGAGCTTATTTGGTTATCGAACATACTGAAGCTATGCACGTTATTGATGTGAATAGTGGAAATCGATCCAATAAAGCAAATTCGCAAGAAGAGACAGCCTTAGAAGTTAATTTAATTGCGGCTACAGAGATAGCCCGTCAATTACAGCTTAGAGATATGGGAGGTATTATTGTTGTTGATTTTATCGATATGCATAAATCAGAAAACAGGAATAAGCTTTACCAACATCTAAAAGATGTAATGGCATTAGACAGAACAAAACACAAAATACTACCACCAAGCAAATTCGGTTTGGTTCAAATTACAAGACAAAGGGTAAGACCTGAGCTTGAAATTAAAACAAAAGAACCTAATCCGAGTGGCAAAGGAGAAGTAGAAGCTCCGATTGTCCTGATTGAAAAGCTGGAGTTAGAGTTAGAGAGAATGATTTCAAAATTGAAATCTAGTAAATCTACAAGCAAGAAAATACATTTACATGTGCATCCTTTTATTGCAGCTTATTTAACCCAAGGACTACAATCAATCCGTTTTAAGTGGTACTTAAAACACTCAAAGTGGGTTTCGATTATACCTAGAGATGCTTACAGATACCTACAATACCGATTCAAATTTGAATAGTATTGTATAAGGCAAAAATTTATCATTTTATAAAAAGCCCAGCAGCAATGCCGGGCTTTTTTTATGGAACAGATTTTATCAAATACACATAAACAGGAAAATGATCTGAATAGCCTCCAGTAAAAACCCCATTGGAAAAACTTCGAAAAGGATATCCTTTAAATTTCCCATCCCTGGTAATTAGAAATGATTCGTTAAATATTTTTGACTGAAACAATTTATACGTAGAGTAATCATTCTTTTTTTTAGGTATTAGGTGAGACGATACAAGGATCATATCAAACAGGTTTAAATGATCTCTATGTCCGAGTGTGTTCAATCCTTTTTGGAATAAGTTTTCATAGGGATTATAAATATCATTTTCTTTGATCTTATTCTTATCGCTCTTTGTTTTCAGAACTTCTTTCAAACTGCTGTTAGTAGGGTCATCATTAAAATCACCCATGATGAGAATCTTTGGGTTTTCATCTCGTGAGCGAATTTGTTCAATAATCCTTTTATTTTGATAGGCTGCCTTCTCTCTCAATGGCCGTGATTTTTCCTCTCCACCACTTCTGGAAGGCCAATGATTCACAATGATGTGCACTAAATCATCATCTAAATAACCCGATACCAATAATTGGTCGCGTGTATAGACCTTTCGGTTTTCTTTATAAATATTCGGATTAAAAATTTGATGATGAATAGGGTTGAAATACTTACTTTGATAAAGAAGTGCGACATCAATTCCTCTTTTGTCTGGAGAATTGTAATGGATAATTTCATACCCCTTGTCCCTGAGGTATTTTGACATGATTAAATCGTCCAGAACCCCTTTGTTTTCTACTTCGCAAACTCCAATGATTACAGGTGATGTGTTGGTTTTTTTTCGACCGATTTGAGAAATTACATAAGCCATGTTTTCAATCTTTTTTCGATAAACAAGCACGCGGTTTTCACTTGATTCCATAATGGGGCTTGTTTCATCGTATGTTGAAGAATCATCGACGGTATCAAACAAATTCTCGAGGTTGTAAAAGGCAATGGTCCGAATGGAGTATTGATGGCTCTTCTTGACAATTTGAGCATAAAAACTTGTACTCAAAACGAAAATAATTATGGTCGAAATTGGTTTCATAGCTTTTTGAATCCACGAAATCTAGTGGTTTCAATCGAATTAAGTTGTTCAGTTTCATTGCGGATTTCCGAATGACTAGAATTTTAGATCCCTATACTTTTAGAGCGATTTTCTTTGGAAGATCATGTTGCTATGAAAAAAATTATTGTGCTCGCATTTGCTATGGTATTTACCATGTTGGATGGGTATTCCCAAAACATTGTTGTCGGAACTGTCGTTGATAGCGATTCTCAAAAGCCATTAAAAGGAGTGGAGGTTAGCATTGTCAATTCGCAAATAAACTCCGAAACCAACCCCCTTGGTAAATTCAGAATAACTAATTTACTGGATGGCGAATACATCTTAAAAGTGAGTTTTTCTAGCTATGAATCCTTGCGTTTTCCAATAAGCTTAAACGGTGAAACCATTGATTTGGGTATTATATTTCTATTTCTAGATGTGAAGGACGAATCAGATTTGAGTTTGATAACGCTAACAGATGATGAACTAAATGAAGACACCAACACCTCTGATAATATTACCGGGCTACTGCAGGCTTCTCGTGATCTGTTTTTAAGAACTGCTGCTTTTGAGTTCAGTTCTTCTTTCTTCAGAATAAAAGGTCTTGATTCCAGGAACGCCAAGGTTCTTATCAATGGAATTGAGATGAACAAATTAGCCGACGGACGCCCTCAATGGAGTAATTGGGGTGGTTTGAATGATGTACTTCGAAATCAAGAGTTTAGCAATTCGCTGAATCCTTCAAATTATGCCTTTGGCGGCGTTTTAGGTTCTGTAAACATCGATACCCGAGCCTCTCTGCAAAGAAAAGGGATCCGAATGTCTTATGCCTCTTCAAACCGAAGTTATCAGCATAGATTAATGGCCACCTACGCTTCTGGTCTTCGGTCTGATGGTTGGGCGTTTGTTTTCTCCGGTAGCAGGCGCGCGGGAGTAGAAGGATCTCAGGAAGGAACATCTTACGATGCCTTCTCAGCATTTGCTTCTATTGAAAAGAGGCTAAAAAAAGGTCATATTCTCAACCTAACAGGAATGCTAACTCCGAACCGACGAGGAAAAGCCGCGCCCATGACTCAAGAGGTTTTTGATATCAAGGGACCTAGATACAATGAATATTGGGGGTTGATCAACGACAAAAAAATAAACTCGAGAATCAAAGAGGTTGTGGAACCGATACTGGTGTTAAATCACATTTGGGACATCTCGGAGGATACCAGGCTACAAACTAATTTCGCCTATCAATTTGGACATATTTCGAATAGTAGAATTGACTTTAATGGAGGCTCAAATCCTAGTCCGACTTATTACCAATATTTGCCCAGTCATTCCCTTCGAAATAACGATTTAGAAAATGCATATGAGCGTTTTATTGAATTTGAACGAAATGGACAACTCAACTGGAACAAGATTTTCGAAGCAAATAGGACCAAAAATGAGATTGGTGAAGAATCGGCCTATGTTCTTTATGAAGATAAAAATGAAGAAAGGCAAACCAACTTGAATGTCATTTTAAATAGTTTTTTGAACGATGAGTTTTCTTTAACCGCTAAACTAGGATACCGCACTTCAAAAGCACATCATTTTGGGGAAGTAATAGATCTCTTTGGGGGTTTGGGATATTTGGATATTAATCCCTTTGCAGATACTCAAAACCAGAAGCAGAACAACCTAGTTCAACCCAATCGATTGGTTGGAATTGGGGAGAAGTTCAAATACAATTACAGCTTAATATCTAAAGTATTAGATGGGTTTATTCAAGGGTATTATAAAGGTAAAAGAGCCGAATATTTTACCGCACTATCCTTTGCATCTACTTCTCATCAACGTGAAGGATTGTATCAGAATGGTAGGTTCGAGAACAGTTCATTGGGACCTTCCGATAAATTACAATTCTTCGATTTCGGATTGAAAGCGGGGATTACCTATAAACTAACTGGTCGACATTTGTTAAATATGAATATGGGATGGCTGAGTGTTGCACCCACACAAAGAAATTCTTTTTCTAATGTAAGAGAGAATAATTTCGTGGTTGACAACTTACAAAGTGAAAAGATATTCAGTTCAGACATCAGTTATATTCTTAGAACCCCAATGATTACTTCTAAACTAACGCTTTATTTTAACGATATTAAAGATGCAACTGACATCTCCTTTTATTTTGCTGATGGCGTGGGCGGAGATAATACCGCCTTTGTTCAAGAGGTACTTTATGGCATTGATAAAAGGCACTTGGGGGTCGAGTTTGGCATGGAAACCAAAATAACATCATCTCTCGTATTGAAAGGAGCCGCCGCTATAGGGCAGCATTTTTATACAAATAATCCCAAGTTATACCTTACCTCAGATACAGCAAGCACAGGGTTTTTTGATTCTAATTTTAGATCAAAAAACTATAGGGCGTTGTTGAAGAACTATCGAATAGCTTCAGGCCCTCAAACAGCCCTTTCTCTTGGTTTTGAATATAGAGATCCAGAATATTGGTGGTTTGGGAGTACGGCAAACTTGTTTGCCAACACCTTCATCGACATTGCTCCATTGAACAGGACGTCAAATTTTTATCAGGATTCAGATGGATTGCCATTTGTTGATTATGATTCGCAATTAGCTAAGGATTTGCTTAAACAAGAAAGGTTTAACAATTACATCATCGTGAATCTAGTAGGCGGTAAATCGTGGCGGATTAAAAACAAGTTCATTAGTGTCTTCGGAACCGTTAATAATTTATTTAACCAAAGCTTTCGATCGGGTGGATTTGAGCAAGGGCGAAATGCAAATTTCCGTGAACTTCGAGATGATAAATCGCTCACGATACCCGTGTTCGGGAATAAATATTGGTTCGGTCGAGGTACTACCTATTTTTTGAATATGAGTGTTAGATTTTAAATTCATTGCTATGAAAAATATATATGCATCCTACATCTTTTTAGTCTTATGTTTTTTGATTACCATGACTTCCTGTATGGATCATGATGCTCTCTCGGTTCCAAATTCACTCGGTGAAGAGGAAAATATCCAACTTCAGAATTTATTGGATAAAATAGAATCCAATGAGTATTCGGAGATACCCATCAAAAGCTTAAAAAACCTATTTGTTCAAGACCGGGCAACCGAAATCACCTCGAATCTAGTTGTAAAGGGATTTGTGACTTCCTCAGATGCGGAAGGAAATTATTACAAAGAATTTTACATCCAGGATAAAAAGGAAAATCCGGAGGCTGCTATTAAAATCACCACCGAACTCACCAATACACATACGAAATACAATGTTGGGAGAGAAGTTTATATCAACCTAAAAGGGTTGTATGTTGGAGAGGTGCGATCTGGTGATGGTGTAATCGCTATCGGAGGGTCAAAGAATGAGGACAATGAGATTGAAAATTTGTCAACATTTCAAACAAAAAACCAGGTGTTACGAACTAAAGATTCAAAAGTTTTGGTACCACTTGAGTTGGAATTGGCCGAGATTAGTAATGGGCATATTGGTATCTACACCAAACTTAAGAATGTTCAATTTCCTCAAAGTTTATCGGGCAAGACTTTTGTAGAATCTAGCAATCAATTTGATACACAACGTACTTTAGAAACCTGTTTCGGATTTGGATACACCAACTTTATTCTTGAAACAAGTGCTTTTGCCAGTTTTAAATTTGAATTGTTGCCTTCTGGATCTGGTTCGATTTCTGGGATAATTTCCAAAACCTATAATGGAAGTAATTTGGTGTTGACCCTTAATAATACCAATGATATACAAATGGAGCAATTAAGATGTTCACCCCTTAATATCGACGATTTTGTTATCCTTTTTGAACAGGATTTTGATGAGGGAAAAGACAATACAGATTTTGACTTTCCCGATTGGATCAATTATGCAGAAAAAGGACGACAACTTTGGATGGAACAGGTTTTTCGAAGAAACGGATATGCTGAATTTAGTGGCTATGGAACCAATGATTCGGAGAATGAAGCTTGGCTTATAACCCCAGAGATTGATACTCAAAACTACCAAGAGGTTTATCTGAACTTTCTTAATGGGCAACATCATTTGGAATCAGAACAAAACAAAATGGAAGTATTTGTTTCAACCAATTATGACCGCATTAATATTTTGAACGCAGATTGGATTCCCTTGCAAGGAAATTTCGCCAATCAAAATGACACTTGGTATCAATTCAAAGACGCTGGTCTGATAGATCTTTCGGATTATTCAGCAAAACTTCATATTGGATTCAAGTACACAGGCTCTGGTAAAAATGCACTTTTAGATGGCGCCGTTATGATTGATGAGGTTCGAATTGTTGCTCGCTAGTTTATTACTAGAGGTTTGTTAAAAAAAAGAAATATTTACTAATCTTAATTTTTCGTTCAAGTTAAATTTTATTTTCTACTTTTGTATCCAAGTGGATACACTTTAAAATGATCATTGTTCAAAAAACATCTGAATTTGATAAGTGGTTTAGAAAGCTTAAAGACATTAGAGCAAAAGCCAAAATACTTTTCAGAATTCAAAAGCTTGAATCAGATGGTCATTTAGGAGATTGCAAGCCTGTTGGTTATGGTATTAGCGAAATGAGAATCAATTACGCCAAAGGATATAGAGTTTACTTCAAAGAAGAGGATGGCAAAATTGTGATTCTTTTAATTGGAGGTGATAAATCAACTCAAAAAAGAGATATCCTAAAAGCAAAAGAAATCTGGGATAAAATAAAAAGTGAATAATATGACAACTTCTAAATT
>CAYFJL010000105.1:0-9537 GCA_964343335.1 uncultured Polaribacter sp.
ACTTAACATAACCTTATTTTCATTTTCGGAGCTATATGTAGGAATACCCATATTGTTACCTTCCTTCCGTTGCCCTGATTTCATCCTGCCGTTCCTCACCTCCTTGTCAGTACCCTTATGGTACCGGTGGTACTCCAACTTGGCGAACATGTTCACGTTCTCCGGCTTTAATCCATCACGCTTAAAGTCCTTGATCAATCGGGGCATGTATTCCTTTTGAATCCATCCCTTCAGCTTTTTTGGGTCATTGTCGATATGTTCCAGTTCCTTCTGCGACGGGTTGACCGATATCATGTAGAACTTGGCATCGCTCTTTCCGAGCCCGTTCCTGCTCTGCCCGTCTATTGCCATGTCCACCTCCCGCTTGGTGATGTTGTCCCGCTCTATATCAAAGAACAGCTCCCGTTCCCTGCCCTCCTTGGCAAGCTCCTTCTGCTCCTTTCCTAGGTACTCCGTGAGACCCTTGACGCTCCCCTTGTTGTTTGCGCCCTTGCCGCCACCTGAAAAATCTATGTACATGTCCTCAATGCCTAAGTCCCTGAAACCTGTCCCTGTACTCCCTGTTCAGTCCGTCCAGCTCCTCCAACCTTATCTGCTCCCCACCGAAGGTGCTCTTTTTCCTCAGTCCATCCTGATAGTGCAGATAGTCGGAGAACAGCGATAGTGCCGCCCTGTATACCTTTTCCCGTTCCTCCTTGATGGCATACCGCCAACGGGACATCTCCTGTTCCACGGAGTTACGCAGCCTTGCCATCCCGTCCGACAGCTCGCCCACCTTTCCGAGTTCTACGGACCTTTGCCTGAACTCCACCGAGGCGGCGGCGAGCTCTTCCAGTATCGGGTCGAGCTTCATCTTTTCCTGCTGCTTGATGAAACCTATCATGCGGTTGTTCTCCTTCCTGAGTCCCTTGATCGCCTCCTTTAGATCTGTGCCCCCTGCATCGAACGGATCTATGCCCGTCCGCTCGAAATAGGAGACCATCTGGGCGGTCAGCTCCTTCATGTTGCTGTCGTGCCGCTCGCACATCCTCCCCAATGTGGCATGGGTCTCCTTGGATACGACCACCACTTTTTTACTCTCTTTTTTTGCCTTTTCCATCGATATGGTTAAATGTTTTGGTTTACCAATATATCCACTATATCGATATGAAGGGCTATTTTTTTGCAAAAGTTGACCTATGGTTAACCTTTTACCGTGCCTGAAAGGTACGATATACCCCGTAGGGCAAGCGGAACGAGGTCTTCCGAGTGTGAACAGTATTCTTGCGGAGCTTGAATACCGTTCCCGCTTGCTATCTTTTTGAAAGATACGAAAGCAATTAGCAGATTACATAGTTTTCTGCTTTTTGATTTTGTATCTTTCATCATCTTTTCCCTTTAGTCCTTCTTCCCTCCCATATATCCACTACTCTCCCTCTATCCTATCAACCCATATGCACCCTCTACAAAAATATATACCATATGCTTTTTTGATGATGATATGGAGTGATATGTTTACCTTTATATAAATAGATAATAATTTTTAGCTAAGAAAAGACCACTATGGTTTCATGGTGGTTTTTTTGTATAGTTTATCCGATGAAAGGATATGAAGAGAATGAAAAGCTACCTTTCTTTATGTAAGTAGCTTTTAGTGATGAGTATCATAAATCCCTTGTTCATTTCTTTTTGGATATTGAACTGTTTTAAGGCCATTTAACGGATTTTATCTTTTTGTTGAGAATTACAAGGGCTCTCTTTTTTCAATCTAAACAGTAGGCTTAAACTAGCATCAATGTCCGTTTTCAGGGTATACATTCCTCTTTCTTCCCCATTTCCTCTTGAACAGCCCTTCTTAGTCCCACGAGAACCTGTCAAGTATTGCATCTTGGGGCGCGTAGCGCAGGAGCTGGTATTAGGGGATAAACACTTGACAGGTTCTCGTGGGACAAGTTCTTTGTAAGAGAGGGAGTGGGGAAAGGCTGGCTAGTGTTATTGTTTTAGTAGTTTTAATTAGTTATATATGTTATACATGAAATTATTGGTGTAAGCATCTGGTTTACAGTTAAATAAAAGTATTATGTGACCGTAACAGGACGTGTAAATGACCGTAACAGGACGTGTTGAACGACCGTAACAGGACGTGTAAATGACCGTAACAGGACGATAGTAAAGGTATATATTATGACACCTTACCAATTTGTCATATTAATAGATTAATTGTTTGATATCCAGTTCTTTATAAAGAAAAAATATGGTTAATTATTTTCTGTCCATAAAGCCATCGTCCTGTTACGGTCATATATTAGACTTCTTAAACGTATTAGATAAGGCTATAAAAGAAATGTTATTATAAGCTTCTTTTTGGGTTGAATAATCTTTTTGAGAAAATCCGTAAAAGTAATACTCTCCTGTTCTAGGTTTTTTAACTAGGAATACCCAGTAGTCGGGAACAGATTGTTCTTCAACGATTTTTTCAATCATCTTCCTGAATTCACCCTTCCTTCTTGTAGAACCACTTCTTTTATGAATAGTTTCTAATTTCATGGCAATCTCACCATATCTATTAGAAGTAGAATTACCTATCATTTTTCTACATATTCTAAATAAGAATCTATTTAAACCGCCTTCAATCCTGAAATATTTTTTTGGTATAGTCAAAATTTTTCCTTCAAGAATCCCTTTGTATAACCATTCTGCTACAGTGAATTCTATTCCTTTTGGAATACCATTTTCATTTGAGGCATGCCAGTCATTTATCCAACTAAACATTCCCTCATCTATCTTCCTATTGCTATCCTCTTTTCTTATTGTGGTATAAATACTCGTAGATTGCAGCCTTTTCAAAGACTCTTTCAGGCGCCCATATTGTTCGCCTCCTTTACCCTTACCTAGAAAATCAAGGATATCAAAATAGGACATTCTTATTCTTGGAGAGATATCTTTTCCTTTATTCATAGCCTCCGTTATTTGGCTAACAGCATATATTAAAATATCCGCATCGTAAATATTTGCGATTCCAAGTTCAGATTGTCCTGTAACCTGAACTTGTACACGACCATCATTATATTCAATAGGAGTAGTTCTCTTTTTTTTGGAAAGACTAAAAAATGGATAGGTCATAAGATCTATTTGATCTTTTACTGCCACAAAATTTCCCATCAATGGTGTAAATAGGGACAATTGATTTGCGTCTTCATTTTTTAATTTTCCCATTTCTTAATCCAAATATTTAATTAGACTATGTTTTTTTAGGATAATGTATACATGTATACTTTGTATACTACATATACATGTATCATTTACTATTTTTATACCAATCTATATAATTCTCTAAAACCCTATGTACTAACTGGCCAGTGAATGGGATTTTCTCTTTTCTGGCTATCTTATCCATTTCATTTAATATATTAGTCTTCATCCTAAAAGAACTATATTTTCCTGTATGCCTTTTAGTTTTTTTAAGATCAGAAAACTCAGGTATTGGAAGTGTCTCCTTACTAGAATGACTGACCAAATCAGCTTCTTCTTTATTTGGTAGAAGGTCGTCAAACATTGATTCTGTCTTATCTTTCTTACTAGCCATTATAAAGTATTTTAGTTATAAACTCATTGAAATAATCGTTAAACTCATCTTTTACATGATCTACTGTAATAGTATTTACAGTACTTATGTTTCTCCCATATTTCACTTTATTTGAAAGCCCACTACTAAATAATTGTATACCTCCAACTCCATTAATTTTATTTAGATGGTTTGTTTCTTTAGTATTATCCATCTTATTAGGAATCCCAAAAACTTTAAAATCTCTCCCTGTCTTTTTTCGTTTTTCCTCTATTGCAGGTAGTGTTTTTAAAAAATCTATAGTACTACTAATATCAAATACTCTAGGAACTATCGGTACACAAACCACGTCGGAAAATAATATGCTATAAAATATTTCTTCACCCCCCATCGTACCAGGCACATCAACTATGATGACATCATATTTTTTCATACCCTCTGATAAAACTTTCTGATAATCTTTTTCATCACTTCTTCTCCAGTTGAAAAATATCATTTCATAACTATTGCCCTTTGACCTTTCTCTCGTATATAAACCATAGATTGTTTGTTGAGGATCAGCATCAATAACAAGAATTTTGTTCCCAGTTCTATTGTGGAGAGCTGTTGCAGTGAGGACAGAAAGTGTAGATTTACCTGAGCCTCCTTTCTGTGTTGCAAAAGATATAACTTTAGACATGTATATTATGTGTATTATGTATACATATATACATTATTTTAATCTAAAACCATTGGCAAATAGATTTTTTTTTACTTCTAAAGTCTATTTTATTAACTGAAATTCATTCCAAATGAAACTTTTTATTATTTGGAATAGTTGGTATATATACCAACTATTCCGATTTATATAGAAATAAATTGATTTTAATTGCCTAAAATTTAGATTTTAATATAAAAAGGTACTCTCTAGTATAAATATTTGAATTTTTCATTTTTTTTCTTTAAATTTGATACTGAAAAGTATATATACTTTTCAGTACTAAGTAATTATGGCTAGAATTACCAGATTTTCAATAGCTAAGGAAGACATAGAGTCACAGTTTGAAACTTTTGAAAAAAGAATTTTTACCAAAAGAGATATTTCAAGAATATTTTATGAAGGAAGAGCAGGATGGAGGCTTCCTAAGAGTATGACTGTAGATAACTTCATAGAAAAAATGACTCAAAAAACAAAACTCACAAGGGTTCCATTGCCATTTGGCAATCGTCCACTAGAAAGATTCATTTATGGGGATATTTCTTCATATGAATTGGCAATGTGTTTGACCTCGAATGCATATTTTTCTCATTATACTGCTTTGTATCTACATCAACTAACGGAACAAATCTCAAAGACTATTTATGTTACATATGAACAATCTAAAAAGTCATTTGAGCAAAATTTAACGCAAGAAAACATTGACAGAGCCTTCAAAAAACCTCAAAGGTTATCGCAAAATAATATTACTTATAAAGATAATGTGATATTTCTACTCAATGGTAAGTTTACAGATTTGGCAGGTGTAATTACAGCTTCTTATATGACTGAAGATGATATTAAAGTGACGTCGTTGGAGAGAACGTTGATAGATATAGTAGTCAGGCCATCATATTCAGGAGGAATATTCGAAATATTAAAAGCTTATGAACAAGCTAGAGACCGAAAAATATCTATAAATAAATTAGGTGCTATCTTAAAAAGAATGGACTTCATTTATCCTTATGAACAGGCTATTGGTTTTCTGTTAGAAAAGGCTGGATATAGGGAAAGTCAAATAAATATTTTTAAGAAAGATTTTTTTCGATACGATTTCTATCTGACTTATGGCATGAAAGAGATTGAATACTCTAATAAATGGAGGCTTTTTTACCCAAAAGGATTTTAAGTTCAATTTTCAAGATAGTTCTCAAAAAAGTCAACTACATAATTGAAATAAAAGTCAAAGTCTTTCAAGTTTTCTTTTTCTATAGCTGGAACAGTATCTCTAAGCGAAGCAAAATTTTGTTCATGAATTTCTTTGTTCTCTCTAATTTTTCTCAAGAAGTCATAGGGTACTTTTTTAGCGTCAAACACTTTTCTCAAAATATCTTTATTTTGATTGTCTTCTATGGATATACCCGATTCCTCTAGAAGTATATATATATCATAAAAATCCTTTGCTCTAGCCCTCGGAGTGAAAGAAGGAATTACACTAGAATATTCGGGCACTTGCTGACAAATAGCTCTCAGTTTTTCAAATACTATAAGTTTTAAAGGATATACATAAAAAGTTAAGCCATCTATTTGATGAGCCTCTGGACTTTCTACAAATTCATGCTTACTTATTTCAATCTGAATCTTCGGAGAATTATTTGGTAAATAAGCTATAGCATTTCGTCTAACTGAGTCAATATCCTTTTTATTCTTCCCATAAAGTTCGTTGCTTATTATTTTAAATTCAACAGCATATCCACCCCAGAAATCTACTGTTCCTTCTTTAGATACAGCTGGCTTAGCTTGAATTTTAAAATCAAAAAGATGATATCCTTCGTTCTTAAAAGTATCTGCTAACGAAGTTTCCATAATAGTTCCTATTTCTTTTAATTCTTTTTTAAAGTCACCATCAATTATAGAAAAATCTAAGTCATACGAAGCTCTATTAGAAATATTATGGCCTAAACTTATTGCATTACCACCCTTAAGTATTAGCGTCTCCATTAACTCATCATCAGATACTAATCCCTTAATTGTTAGTGCTTTTATTTTATCTGGAGTTATCAAAGGCCTATTTTTAGAGTGTATGTTTTTCTCATAACAAGTATTAAAATATTAAAATTTCCTACCAATTTTTTATTGCTAATTTTTCAAAAAACAGTCACTAGATAATTACCTGTTGCCGTTAGTAAAGCCAAAGGAAATTCCGTCCAGGCCAGAACTTCGATAAAATCCCGTCATACACGGCAAAAAAAGAACAATATTTGGCGCTATCGAGGCGAAAACCACCACTGTGATTCTGCCAAAGGCAGGAATCGAGAGTAAAAAATTACGGAGATGACCTCTATCGGAGAACATCCTCGCAACTTTACATAATGGGACATTATACGGCTTTTTTTAACGGTTTGGCTAATTTTCATTCTAGCACCTCTACTTCTACCCTTCTGTTCTTTTGCCGACATGTGTTGCATTAACCCCTAGTAGATAAATTATCATTTTCCCAGCGCCCTGATTCAGTAGGTCCATTCTTATAATACATGATTCCCTGACCATGTCTTTTACCATTAAAGTAATCCCCTACATACCTCTATCACTTGCATGGCCGCTTACATTATGTTATGGTTATGTGCATTTACAAAAAAGTAAACTCCTACCATTATGATTATAATGCTTAAATAAAACGAAATTATGGTTTTGGAAAAGAACGAAGATGAATAGTTAAAACTACCTCCAACATATAAATCAGGTCGCATTTTGAATAATGAAATTTCATTTTTAGGATCATCGCTGATTATGTCATTGTACAAACCTCTGAATTTTCGCTCTTGATTCAAATAATATGAATCTAAAAACCAAAAGAGAAGTAATGGGAAAATGGTCAACAGAATGAAGTTCTTTTCTTTAGTGGACGAATAAACCGCAAGTAAACCAGTCACAAGAGTAATTGTCCAAGTTTTTATTTGGAATGAATTTGAGTTCATACGGGTGATGATGTTTTGCACAAACTCCAAATGCTTAATTCTATTACTGTCCATTTTTATCATCTTTTAGCCAATCATACAATTTAACACTATTTTCAGATTTATCCATTATGTAATAGTTTCCATTTGAAAACATAACTTCAGGATAGATTAAAATAGGATAAGATATAGGGGTGTTGGAAAGGTTATAAATGCAGATTTTCTTGTTGTAAGCATGGGCAAGACCAATCTCCCAATTAACCCATGATGAGTTTAAAGAATCTAAACTATTTATATACAACAATGATTTTGACTTTTTAATCCGTTCAACAATCACATCAACAGTAGAATTATCCAAAAATTCTCTTTTTAGGGCATACTGATCACAAACCCAGTCTACGTAAACATGAAGCCCATTTTTGTTTAATAACTTGTATAAGTTAATGATTTCATCTTCATTAACAGAGCTGTGACATAAAAAGATGTCGTATTCTTTTACGTCTTCAACTTTATTTTTTTCATAAATATCATTGAGAACAGCTTGAGGATTTTCCACTATAGAATGTTTAGAATAAACCATTTGCTTCTTTTTGCCTTTGGGATTTCTCCTTAGTATTACTTTTTCATTTTGGTTTTGCAATGTTTGAAATGCAAACCTTCGCAAACTAATATTTTTTTCAACTGCATTTACTTTCTGAAAAAATTCTACAGTTTTAGGGGATTTATACTTCGACAACTCTCTGAGTATAGAGAATTTTAAATTAATAGCTTCATTATTTAGATTTGAAGTATTGAAAAATTGATTTACAAGTTGTTGAAAATGTTCAGGCTCTAACTCTTGAACATACTTCAATTGACTTGCTTCTTTATCTCTTCTCTTAGCTATTTTGGATTTATTATTTGTCTTTAATTTTGTGATAAGTTCTTCTCTTTTGACTTTATCAATAGTCTTGCCTTCTGAATGTTCTTTTCTAATTCTTTTAAGAAGGTTATAAGAATTATAGATAACAAAATTTTCAGGTTTGGGGAAGTTATACCTACTTGGCTTTTTTAGTTCCAATAACTTAGAGTTTTTTTTACTCCAATAGCTATATTCTCTCTCTATTTCTTCCCATAAATATAAGTAAAGCTCCTTAAACAGGTTGACATAATCATCATTTGTGAACCCTATTGGCAATAATAGAGCTGTATTGTTGAAAGGTTTTTTAAATCCTTTCCTAAATTTTATATAACGCTTATCAAATGCTCTTTTCGTATAACCCATTGAAAGTCATGATTTAAACCAGCTTTCTAAGCTTATATAGGTTCGATTTCCATTTGCATCAGTTGGTTGAAAGACATAAAAACCTTCTGAAATCAGCACTCCACGTGTATTAGTTTTATTCCCATATTCATACTCAATTGAAGGATAAATTTGTAAATATTCGTTCCCTTTCCAATGACCCATATTATCTGACAAGCCAAATATTGCTAAATCGCCATTTACAGATTTATAAGTATCACCAATACCTACTTCCCAATTACACCATTTAGAACTAATTGCAGGGTTAGTAGCGATTAAAATGAACTTTTTGCTTTCTGCAATTTTAGTTTTGATACGACTTGCGGTTATTCCTGAAGTTTTTTCCGGCATAGTTTCATCCATCCAATCAACATAAACCTCAACACCCAAATTCTCTAGAATGCCTTTAACTTGAATAATCTTATCTTTATCAATATGAGCGTGTGATAAGAAAACACTTGTGGTCGTAGAGTATTTTGAAAACTTTCGTCTCTCTGATAAAATCACACCCCCTTGTTTAAATCGTTGGTTAGTTATTCTTCTTAATTCTGTATCAGATATTATAGCCATTTATGATTTCAATTTTTGTATGTCAAAAATTACGTAACAGACACTGTGTCTGTTATTTTTCCTATGGCAAACATAACAATATAAAGGGACATTTGGTATCAAAACCCTATGTCCATTCCCCTGTCCCTACCTTTGAAAATATCTTTTTTGATGACCTTTACCTTGGCGACCTCCACCTTCTTTTCAGGTCTCAAGAAGTTCTCCAGTATCTTCGCCTTTCCCTCCACCGTCCTTTCCTGTTTCATCGCCTGTTTCAGTTCAAAGCTCTCGCCCTTCCCCCTCTTGTAACCAAAGCTCTTGTCAAAGCTCTGCTCTGTCCCTATCTTATGGGCGTTACGGTCAAAGCCTGCGTTCCTGGCAGCACCCTGTCGCCCCTTTGTCCTGGCGTTGGCATTGGGGCTCAACTTGAACCTCCCGTCCCTGCTCCTGCGCCCTATGATAACATGTACATGCATATTGGGTATTCCTACATATAGCTCCGAAAATTAAAATAAGGTTATGTTAAGTA
>CAYFJL010000106.1:0-9473 GCA_964343335.1 uncultured Polaribacter sp.
GATGTCATCCTTTACAATAAACCGATCTTTTGGTGATCGACCCGTAAACTCACCTGTTTTAACATTAATAGCGCCAAGACTAGTTTCTTCACCTTGTTTTTTTGCTAAGGTAGTGTCATGCAATTCGTCTGAAGTTAACTGATAATGAACAGTAGCATTTTTGATTCCTAGCTGTTCTAACGAAATCGATTTCGTATTGGGGTTTGCAAGTGCCATAAAAAATTAAAATTTATTTATGAACGCAAAATTACACAATATTTTGAGAGAAGTCAGTTTTCTTGAATTAAATTCTATTTAATCCGTCTTTTCGATCGATTTTTTGAAGAATATGTAAATCATAAAGGCCCAACCTACCATGAACAAGAGTCCGCCTAAGGGCGTCACCCACCAAATTGATTTTACGGGAATAGAGGTTAAATGGATAGCATAAATGGATCCGGAAAATAGGGAGATAGCGGTTAAAAATATGTATCCCAATATTTTAGATTGTTTCTGAGTAAAAAAAGAACTCGAAAAAACGATGAAAATTACAATCACATGAATCAATTGATAAAAAACACCAGTCTTAAAACTTTCCAACTGTTCGGCATTTAATACTTCTTTCAAAGCATGAGCACCGAAGGCACCCAATACAATTGAGAGGAGTCCAAGCACCGCGGCAATCGTTAAAATTCTAAACATTTTTCCTACTTTTTGTTATATTTTAAACAAAAGACTATCTTCGTTCTACTGCAAATTTAGACGATTTTTTTATGAAATCTATCCTCATTATCGGATCTGGAAAATCTAGTATTTTTCTTATTGAATATCTAGCTGAAAAGGCAAAAACGAACGACTTTAATTTGGTGATCGCAGATCAGATTCTAAATGAGAACATTCAGCCTGTAATCGATCAAAATAATCTTGTTAGCTTCTTAAAGTTAGACATCAATGATGAGGAAAAAACGGCTACAGCTATTGAAAATGCGTCTATTGTGGTCTCTATGTTGCCAGCAAGATTCCATAGTGTCATAGCTAATATGTGTCTCGACTTGAGCAAACACATGGTGACTGCATCCTATGTTTCAAAGGAAGTCTTAGATATGGATGAACAGGTAAAGAAAAAGAACCTGATTTTCATGAATGAGATTGGTGTTGATCCAGGTATTGATCATATGAGCGCCATGAAAGTCATCGATCGCATCAGAGATAATGGCGGTAAAATGTTGCTCTTTGAGTCTTTTTGTGGGGGTCTGGTGGCTCCTGAAAGCGATGATAATTTGTGGAACTATAAATTCACTTGGAATCCACGTAATGTAGTGCTCGCGGGACAAGGAGGTGCTGCGAAATTTATTCAGGAAGGAACTTATAAGTACATTCCATATCATAAACTATTCAGACGGACCGAATTTCTTGATTTACACAAATATGGCAAATTCGAGGCCTATGCGAATAGGGATTCTTTGCGATACAGGCGGATATACGGACTTGAAGACATCCCAACCATGTATCGAGGCACGATTCGTAAAGTCGGATTTTCAAGGGCATGGAATATTTTTGTGCAATTGGGAATGACGGATGATTCCTATACCATAGAAAACTCTGAAATCATGAGTTATCGTGATTTTACCAACCTTTTCTTGGCCTATTTACCGAATGATTCTGTAGAACTAAAATTACGTTCCTACTTAAAAATTGATCAAGATGATGTGATGTGGGAGAAACTCTTGGAACTTGACATTTTCAATCCGAATAAAATAATCGGACTTAAAAATGCCACTCCAGCCCAAATTCTACAAAAATTATTAATGGATTCTTGGACTATGAAACCAGCGGATAAAGACATGATTGTCATGCAGCACTTGTTCGGGTACGAATTTGAAGGCCAGAAAAAACAAATTGAAAGTAGCTTGGTGGTGATTGGAGAAAATCAGACCTATACGGCAATGGCCAAAACAGTCGGACTTCCTGTTGCCATGGCTACCTTACGAATATTAAACGGCGAGATTAAAACTCCAGGTGTACAAATCCCCATCGCCAAAGAAGTGTATAACCCGATTTTGGACGAATTGGAAAACCATGGAATCAAGTTTTTCGACTATGAGGTTCCCTACTTGGGTTACAATCCTAACAATATTCTTGGTTAACTAAAAATTCAGGTAAAAATCCTTCGTGAGGTTTTGAAATTCCTCAGTATAATGATGGCGAGCGTTTTCTACAATTAACTGCTGTATTTCAAAACCATTCTCTTGAAAAGATAATTGAAGTAGGCTCCGCTTGACTGTCGTATTCGGTGCTCCTTGCACCCTGCAAATTCTGGATGGAAACAATTGGTATTGCTCAGCGATTTTTAAGAATACCGCCTCTTGTTCGAAAGGAATAATCGTTGAAAATGATCCTGTTTCAGATAGTATTTTTGACACTCCGAATAGTAGTTCTTCAAACGATAATGAACTCGTGTTTCTCGCTTTTAATCGCTTGGATTCTTTTGGTTTTATGGCTTCCGTAAAAAAAGGCGGATTGGAAAGGATGCCATCATATTTCAAATCACCCACCTTCCAATCCGAATAAAATTCTTGAAAACTGATATGAAGCGAACGAATTCTTTCGGACCAATCTGAATTTTCAAAGTTAAATTTTCCTTCTTCAAATGCATCTTCATCAACTTCTATCGCTCGAATCGAAGTGCTTGGAAATCGTTGTGCCAACATTAAAGAAAGAACACCTGTTCCAGAACCAATATCCAAGACCGCATCAACATCCTTTGCAAACTGAGACCAAGCTCCTAACAAAATAGCATCCGTACCAACTTTCATCGCCGATTCTTGCTGCTTGACTGTAAACTGCTTAAAGCGAAACATGACTCGAAAATATGGCAATTATCTTTTATATTTGTACAAAAGAAGAACAACAATGAGAAAGCCCCTTCTATTACTTTTCGTTTCCCTTTTAGTTTATGCTTGTACCCCAGGTGCACAAGCGGAAGAAGAGGAAGTGATTCCGATTACGGAAACTGATGTTCGTTTTGAATTTTCTACGACCGAACCAAATTACGATGAAGTTGAAATGGTGTTTTACGATCATACCATTGACGCCTTTCGTGATTCGACCTTGGTTTTTAACTATGACAACGCTGGCAACGCTTTACCACTGATTTTACTTTGGGAAAACCATGGCTTTAAATACCTCAGAGGCGAGATTTATAGAAATAATTTTAGTCCGGCCGAACTAAATGTAAAGATTTTTGTGAACGACACCGAAGTTTACAACGAAACTGAAGCTGGAACTCCAAATCAATTTGCAAGAATTGTGTGGGACTACACCATTGATTGATAGCTCTCCATCAAAATTCTAGTTTACTTTTTTAATGACGAACATATTTGTCGAACACCTCAATTACGGGTTGTACCTCTCCGTCATTCTTAAAAAAAGTACGTCTTGAAAATGCTTTAAATGGCGCAGCCGGTTCCCACCAAAAAATTCCTTTTCCAAGATTATTCGGAATCTGAAGTACGATGTTATGCACGTCCTCTAAGAACTGTTTTTGTCCTTCTGGCGTTTCTGGATAGGGTGCTTTTTTATTACGGTATTCGGCAGGCCCATAATTGTAAGCAGTCTCCACCAAGATGATATCCTTTTGGTAATTCAAAGCTGTAAAATTGAGACATTCCCTCAAATCCAATAAACTTCCGTGCCACCATGGATAGTAAGATTGACCGATAATATCGTATTTGATATTGTAAGTATGTAGCTTGTCGTACCAATACTTTGTGAAGTTCTTATCTCCTCCCTTATCGATATGAATCATAATTTTTGGAGGTTTTTGATTTCCACAACTTGCCATTACCCCATTGATTCCAGCTTGCAACAACGCCGCTAAATTATCCCAATTCTGGGGTAACTTCCCGTTTGGCCAACACATCCCGTTGCTTATTTCATTTCCAATTTGTACCATTTCTGGAAAGACTCCGGCTTTTTTAAAGGCCAACATGGTTTTCTTGGTATAAACAAACAAACTATCTTCTAAAACCTTCTGCTCCAATCCTTCCCAAGCCTTGGGCAAATACTGTTTGGCCGGATCTGCCCAGGTATCGGAATAATGATAATCCAGTAAAAATTTATATCCCTTCTTTTTAGCCTCTTGAGCCAAGGCAATGGTGTATTCTAAATTATTGGGCAACTTGGTTGGGGTATGAAACAATCGAAGACGAATCCAATTGTAACTATGATCTTTAAAAATGTCCAAACCCTTCTTGGGTTCACCATTCTCTTTAAAAGTAAAACCTTTGTCTTCTGCTTGTTTTACAAAAGACAGATCGGCACCAATAGCATATTCTTGACTAAAACTCAGACCGCTAAAAACAAGCAGGGCAACAAGACTAATCCTCTTCAGTAGATTCTTCATAAAATAATTCTTTTGTGGTTTCCATTTGTAAATCTTCAGACTGAACTGAAATAAAAACATCTTTGGCCGTTCGCGGTTTAACCTTGACTAAAATTGAGGCCATTCCTCCTTCACAGCGAACGATTGGATCTCCAATAATTTCAGCATCGCCTTCTGCTACAAACTTCACCTCTCCACTATAGTAGGGTGTTCTAAAAAAATCCTTATCCATAACAACCGCATGCACCAAAATCAAATCGTACAATTCGTCCTCATAATACTGTGTTTCATCATCTACAATAAGGCGCATCATTTTAGGTGCACCCGGCGTATTTCGAAAGAACTCCGCTGATTTGACCCCGTTGATATATCCAACAGCTTTCAATTCCCCCGCTTCAAAATTTTTCAGATTGAAAGTAAACGGAGGGTGATTCAAATGGTTAGATATTCTATCAGTATCTGGTTTTTGCGTCCCTAAACTTCTTCCGTTTAAAAACAACTCCACCTCATCACAATTGCTAAAAATACGCACGTTGGTTGTGCTTTTAGGAGTCCAATAATTGGCAATATACACCATGGGTTCACCCTGCGGATGATCAGCATCTCGTTGACTTTTGTAGAAATAGTAAGAAAACTTTGGGACTCTGAACAGGTCCATAATTCCCGAAGCTTCAAGGTCGTCTGCATAACCCCTATTGTAGTCGAACATTACCCAATAGCCATCGGCAAAAGCAGGTGTGTTGAAGTTGTCGTTATGTGCCTCTTGAATATTAAGTGCTTGTTGTAGTAATCCCTTTTCTCCGGCACCTCGCAGTTGTCTACTTGAGCGTTCGGCTTGCAATAAATTGCCCCATGAATCTTGATTCAACCCCGCATTCATGGCATAGTATTCCCAGTCGCCATATTCAGAAACGTTGTAAGGTTTTTGAATCTTCGGATCGTAATGTTTTAATCGATGTTGACGTGCTTGTAAGTAAATATCATATCCATAGGATTGCCAGCCTGCCGTGAAACATTGATCACCTGGATATTCTTCATGAGCGATTTTTGTTAATTCATCAATAAACGGCTCTGGCATCCAGCTTTCATTGAGGGAAACTTCCCAAGCAATGACAGAAGCACGATTTCGATCGCGACGAATCAAATCTCTGGCCGTTTGAAACACATGCTTTTGAAAAGCTTCGTCCTCACTAAAATATTGCCATCCTAAAATTGCATTTATGGTTACCAAACCTAATTCATCACAGGCGTCCATAAAAGCTGGACTCTGCGGATAGTGAGATAAGCGCACATAATCAAATCCGGCTTCTTTAATTTTTTTAGCATCGCGATAATTGGCATTATCGGTGAGCGCATAACCCACATTCGGATATTCTTGATGACGATTCACTCCCCGTAAAAATGTTTTCTTTCCGTTTAAATAAAAGTCCTGTCCTTCAAATCGCATGGTTTTAATTCCGATTCGACGTACTTCTTCGTCTACCACCTCATCATCGATCAGCACTTGGGTCTTTAAATCATACAAACTAGGAGTATCAGGCGACCATAATTCTGGATTATTCACACGAAGGAAGACATTGTTTTGCTTGTCTGCGTTTACTTCAAACTGACTAATTTCACTTGTTGTGATGTGTACCACTTCTCCGTCTTTTTCTAAAATATTCTTAACCGTAACATCCTTTGGCTCGTTGTCTTCATTTCGAATATGAGTTTTCACCTGAACCAAAGCCAAGGTATCTGTCACCGTCGGATAGCTCACAAAAACACCTCCGTTAGCCGTTTTATTTTCCAAAATGGGATCGGTAATGTATACCTGATTTTTGGTCACCAACCATACGTTCCTGTAAATTCCCCCGTAGGTATTGAAGTCTAATGTTGATAAAGGTTTCGGTCCTGTAGTCGGATTGTCTTCATTGTTGAGTTTAACAGTAACCGTATTGTCTTTGCTATAAAAAACATCCTTTGAAATATCAATGGTAAAAGGCAAATAACCCCCTTGATGCGTGATCATTTTTTTACCATTCAGCCATACTTCAGCAATATTCATGGCCCCATCAAAACGAAGAAACAACTTCTTGTCACGGTAATCATTGTTTAAGGCAAATTGCTTCTTATACCATGAATTCCCTTGCCATTGATCATTCACAATACGAGGTTCAATTTTGGGCGTGTGTGGAAGCTCCACTTGTTGCCAATTTTCCTTTACAAAATCGGTCACATAATTGGTGGTGTCTTTTTCATCATCAGCCATCATAAAGTACCAATTGCTATTAAACTTTATGGCTTCACCCGTGAAATCATTGTTAGAACCACACTGTATAAAAAGTAGTGCAATGCACAATCTAAAAATCCATTTCATTCGAAAAAATATTTGTCTAAAATTACAAAATACAATGCAAAGATTAAGCTAAAAAAATCGGGCGAAAGCATCCTAAATTGCCAATATTTCTAGTAATTTGGTAAAAAAATTAAAACAGGCATGTTTAGTTTGATGAATCTATATCCCTTGAAGTTTCAGCCGCTTTACAAATATCGAATGTGGGGTGGTAGCAAATTGAGAGAAGTTCTTCAAAAGGATTATGAAGGAGAAAACATAGGTGAATCCTGGGAGATTTCTGATGTAAAAGGAGATGAAACCCGAGTGATAAATGGGGTATTGACAGGATATACACTTCGACAATTAGCCAATGAATTTGGAGGTGACTTTTTGGGACATTCAGTCTATGAAAAATTTGGTGAAGAATTTCCATTGTTGATCAAATTCATAGATGCCAAAACCCCGCTTTCCATTCAAGTACATCCGCATGATCACATCGCCAAAGAACGCCATAATTCCTTCGGAAAAAATGAAATGTGGTATGTCATGGCTGCGGATGATGAAGCTGAAATTATTGTAGGCTTTGATACCGAAGTAGAGAAAGAAACCTACTTACAAAAACTCAATGAAGGCAAGGTCTTGGATATCATGAATACTGAAAAAACCAAGGCTGGAGATGTGTTTAACATCCCAACGGGAAGAATACATGCTATTGGAGCCGGGGTATTGTTGGCTGAGATACAACAGACATCTGATATTACCTACCGGATTTACGACTACAATCGTGTAGACAAAGCCACTGGGAAAACTCGCGATTTGCATAATGATTTGGCCATTGATGTGATTGATTTTGAGGTGCACGATTCGTACAAAACGGCTTATAAAAAGAAGGAAAATGATCGCAGTAAAATGGTGCACACACCGTATTTTAAGTCGAACATTCTTCCAATGACCGAAACCAAATCCATGGACTATGCCAATTTAGATTCTTTTGTGATTCATATTTGTACCGATGGCGCCTATGAAATTACTTATGAAGGGGTTGATTATTCTGTAAAAAAGGGAGAATCCATTTTACTACCTGCTTCTATCAAAAGCATTGAAATTTCACCGAATGGAAACTGTGAGATTTTAGAGGTTCATATGTAGAATCGTTAAAATATATTTAAAAGGGATTGTGCTTCACAATCCCTTTTCTTTTTTGGAGTTGTATTTATAAAATGATTTTATGAAAAAATACTTCAACACCAACGGCATCATACGAATCAGCTTTGTTTTACTATTATTCTTCGGAATTCAATTTCACTTCAATCAAACCTCCTTATTATCCAACAAATACGAACGCGAATTAAAATTACGGGAAGCCTTTCGCGATAGTATTCGTTCCTATCAGTTAAAAAATGAAGTGATCGTTCTGGAAAAAAGAAGCCTTCAAGACAGACTTAAAAACTTACAATCTAGACAAAAAGATTTAAACAATCAGCAACGAACATTATTACGAACCATTCAGCGCCTTCAAAAAGAGCGAAAAAAGCAAAAATCAATCTTTGCTGCGGCCCAGATTCGATACAAAAAACTAATCGATTCTATGAATACTCAAATTGGAGTTTTAAGACAACAAGATTCAAAAAATCATCGAATGGTTTTTACGAATACAGATTCTGAAGATCATTTTCAATTTGAAATTGAAACCGAACATATGATATCAAACGGGAGTCATCCGAAGTTAAAAATAAAATCCTTAGACTTTCCCAATACCCAAACTGTGACCTTTAATTTCGATAAGAACCAACGGAAAGATTATCCGGTTTCTTTCTCGGTAATCAATAGTAATCCACACTTTAAAGCCAATAGTATTGAGAGTTATGTGATCCCGGGAATTCAAAAAGAAGTGGTAAATCCGAATGCACAGCAAAAATTCAGAAATTGGTTTCAACGAAATGGCAACCAACTCTTAGTGGGAACACTCAGCTTTTTAGGCGGAGTCGCCATTACTTCCTTCTAAAGCTAGTTCGCAACTCTTTTTAGACTCGCCAGTTCTACCTTCAATTCGTTAAACATTCTCAGAATGCTGCTAATCTTCAAATCTTGCTCATCGTACTCTTGGGTATTGATGGCACAAGTAAACTTCCACAATTCCAGCACTTCTGAAATTGGAACCTCATAAGCTTGATATTCGGCATTATCAGGTTTTAACAACAGCGATCCTCTTTCTTCAATCTGATTGTAAATACGCTTGTAGGTGAGTCCGTCATTCTTGGTCACCACCACATAAGACGTTCCGTCTTTGATATCGCGAATGTCTTCTACAAACTCTCCTACCACATACGAGCCATCTTTCATGGGCAACATGGAATCTCCTTTAATCGGAAAAGCTCGGTGTTTTCCAGTTGGTAAAAAAGGCAACTTGATCTTTTGTAGTTGCTCGATGTATTCGGGATCATTATATCCTAGTAAATATCCGGCTGAGGCTTTGGTAGGAATAACCTCAATCAAATTTTCATTCTCATGATCTACCATAATCGGAAAAAGCACACGCTGATTTCCAATTTCAATAAAGGAATTGTCATCGGTCTTGGTCAAATCCTTTTTCACCATGATATCGATAGGTAATTTGAAATACTCCGACAAGCTAATTAAGGTCTCAATAGGTGGTTCACTCCTCGCCTCTTCGTAAGACCCAATTCGAGATCTGTTAATACGCAATTCTTCGGCCAACTGCTCTTGGGTGAGCCGATTCAATTTTCGTAAATGACGAATGTTTTTTGATATCATTTTCATAATACTACAAAT
>CAYFJL010000107.1:0-9410 GCA_964343335.1 uncultured Polaribacter sp.
ATTGCACCAATAAAACATAAATTAACTCATTTTCAATGATTTATGTTTTCAATCATTTTATTTAAAGTCATTTAATATCAGTTGATTTCAACATTTGTTGTACCTATGTTGTACCCAAGATTCCCAATAAAAATGTATCTTTATAGTGGATTTTTGACAAAATGTTGTACCTGATTTGACTTTCGTACTCAAAACAGGTTTACTATGTCAACAAGTGCAAAAATTATTCTTCGTAAAAAGCCCAACTCAAAAGGTCTATATCCTCTTGCTATTAGGATAACTAAAGACCGTCGTTCAACCTATAAACATATAGGTCACTATATTGAACTAGAAGACTGGGATATAAAAAATCTTAAGATAAAAAAATCGCATCCTAATGCGGAAAGTTTAAACAACCTTTTGACTTCAAAGCTTTCAGAAGCCAGAAAAGGTTTAATTGTTTTACAGACCAACAATAAGGATGCAACTGCACGTCAAATTAAAAAGGAAATTTACAAACCGACTTCTAAACTCACTTTCTTTGATTTTGCAGACGAACATCTTGAAGCCCTCGAAGCTGAAAATAAAATTAATCGTCATTCTACAGATTCTGCTTGGCTCAGTTATATTGAGAAATATTGCAAAGCGCGGCACCTTACTTTTCAAGAAATTGACGAGCGTTTCCTCAAAAAGTTTAAAACCTACCTGAAAGGTTCTTGCTCACTTACCGAAACTACAGCTATGAATGTTATGGTCTTGATTCGATTACTTTACAATCGAGCTATGAAAGACAAGGTAGTTGCCAAAGAAATATATCCGTTTGGGGCAGGCAAATTTAAAATCAAATTTCCTGAAACCATAAAAACAGGACTTACAGGCAAAGAAATACAAGCTCTTGAAAACGTTCCCGACCTTTCCGATATGGAAGAACATTCCTTAAATGTTTGGCTATTCAGTTTCTATTTTGCTGGAATGCGTGTATCGGATGTTCTATTTACCAAATGGTCTCAGATTTATGATGGTAGGCTACATTACAGAATGGGTAAAAATTCAAAGTTGCTATCCTTGAAGATACCCGAAAAAGTAGAAAAAATTTTATTAGAATACACTTCCGAAAGAAGAAGCAATGATGATTTCGTGTTTCCTGAAATGAAAAAAGCAGATTTAACAGATGCTAAGGATATTTATCGAAAAAAGAAAGTCGCCAATAAAAAGTTTAACGACCATCTTAAGAAACTCGCTAATAGAGTAGGCATTCAGAAAAAGGTAACAATGCATATAGCCCGTCATTCTTTTGGAAATATTGCTGCTGATAATATTCATCCCTTAATGCTTCAAAAGCTATATCGTCATACAGACCTTAAAACTACCATAAACTATCAAGCGAATTTCATTCATAAAGATGCCGATGATGCCTTAGATAGTGTAATCAATTTTTAGATGGTTAGTTACAAACTATTGACATCTTGAATTAACGTTTTAACAGTTCAGTTTATTATTTTGACGAGCCAAAATTATTTATTTGATACTAAATGTGAAGTAGGAGGGTTTTTGAAAAAAGAAATGAAGAACCCAACTTGGAATATACTGTTCATAATGACAGATATGAGCCATCAAAAAAAGAGAGTAAACTAAATGAACCTAAGTAAGAAAACCATTGTGAAAGAAATTCCGTAATCAACTATTTAAATGAATCCAAGGAGACGAAAAACTGTAAATTAAACTACTTTAAAACTATATGATAATCACTTTTAAATCAGCGATAAATGGGTCTGATATGAGTAACTAGTTCGTAATGAATAAATGGTTAAGGTTTTTATCCGTCTTCACTTCCTTAAAAATTTGATTGGTATTTTTACTTTTAAGGCCACCGAGTTGTTTGATCCATTCACCCGTTTTTATATAGGTAAGATGTTTTAGAATATCTTGACTTACGGTTTCTTCACCAGTGTAGAGGCATGTTTTGTACCCTTGTTTTTGTGCATATTTCAACATTTTAATCAACTCATTTTCATGCCATTCCCCACCCATAAAAAGTACACAGGTGGCAAAACCAAAATATCTGTAAAGAATATCTTTATAGGCTTCAAACTCTATTTTTGATCCACTTCCTTCTTTCCATAAAAAAGGGGAAGTGCATCCTTCACAACGCAAGGGGCAGCCGGATATAGTGAAGCGTAAGCTTGTCTCTTCGGGCACTTCCTGAAGGACAACATGAAAATCATAACAGTACATAATTATAAATTGGTTTAATTGTTCTAAAAGGGATATCGTGGGTGCTATTATTACGACATAAATATAACAAAATATAAAAAATCTCGGAAGCATAGAAGACCGTAAAATGAATCTTGTATAAGTCAAATAAGGATATCAATACTTAATCCATTATAATAAAGTCTCTTGGTTTTAGCCTTGGTTTCAAAAATTGACAGAAAATTATTGGGGAATTGGTCCCAATACCTCAGAGGAAGATGAACTTAATGTAAACTACCATATTGTTGAAGTGGAGCAAATTATCTTAAAAAAAATTGCTTAAAATATCTATATCGGCCCACAATTGCATTTCAATCACATGTTCGATGTTACTTTCGAAAATTCTGAAGACGAATTAGTAAAACTACCAGAATCAACAGGTTCAAATGTAAGCACTAATATGGGATTAGGTGTGGTTTTTAATTGAGATAAACGTGATAATATATAACACCCACTAAACACCACTACATGGAACTTTCGACCCTGTTTCATGCTACCTTTTGGCAAAGTGAATATGGGTTAAAAGTTATATTCTTGATACCAGAAAGTATTTTGATTTTAAGGGAAACGGGAAAAATGTCTTAGGAGTTCAACTTCAAATAGCCCTTACTGAGGGTAGTGTTCGTTTCAAGGAGTCATCTCCACTTTACAGTAAAGAAGCGTTCATTTTTTTTAAAATGTTCTGGTACGATATTTATAATTTCTTTTCGAAGAATTGTTATCAGTTTTTCTTTCGTAAAACTTTTACGCACAACAATACTTATCTCCCGAACAGGTTTAGGTTCTGCAAAATTTCTTATATAGGGTTTATCTATTTTCGAATTGACCGATAATTCTGGAATAAGGGTATATCCCATTTTGTTTCGTACCATATTCTTCAAAGTTTCTATGGTTCCGCTTTCGAAAGTAAAGCCCCTAAATTTGTTACTTAGATTATCCTTCCCACAAATATTCAATACCTGGTTTCTAAAACAATGACCATCATTTAAAATCCATAATCCTTCATTTGTGACATCATCAGATGTAATCAATTCTTTTTTTGACAATTTCGAATCCTCATTTGCAAATATCAAAAACGGTTCATAAAATAAATTAATTGTCCGCAATCCTGATTCTTCTATAGGTGTTGCGAGAATCCCTATATCTATTAGATTGTCGTAAAGCCCTTTAATAATAGATTCGGTTTGTATCTCTTTTATATTAAGAAATACGTTGGGATTATTAACAACAAAGTCATTAATAAACAAGGGTAGTAAATAAGGTGATAAGGTTGGTATTATTCCAATAGTATATGTTCCTTCCACCGATTCTTTTTCATCACTTACCATCGCTTTTAGTTCAGCGACCTCTCTTAGTATCTCTCTCGCTTTTAAAACAAAATTAATGCCGGCTGGTGTTGGTTCTAATGGGGTTATAGTTCGGTCAAAAATTACCATATTGATTTCTTCTTCAAGCTTTTTAACTTGAAGCGTTAAAGTTGGTTGTGCTACGTGACAACTTTCCGCGGCTTTAACAAAATGCCGATGAATATCCAAGGCCAAGACATACTGAAGTTGTTGTAATGTCATCTAAAATCATATTTATAATATAAATACGAATATAGATATTATTAATTTGATAAATATTAAAAACCAAAGTATTTTTGAAAATATTTATACTTAGTGACTATTATCATTGCAGGTATTTTAGTCTACCAGTATTTTAACGGATCAAATTAAAAATAACAAATACATTTAAGAATTAATAATTATGGACAATTTAAAAAAAGGAAAGTGCCCAGTTATGCATGGTGGAAATACCTCTGTCGAGAAATCCGAAATGGATTGGTGGCCTAATGCATTAAATTTCGATATTTTACATCAGCACGACACCAAAACAAATCCTTTAAAGGGTGATTTTAATTATCATGAAGAGCTAAAAAAATTAGATGTGGAAGCATTGAAAAAAGATTTGCACGACCTAATGACAGACAGTCAAGAATGGTGGCCTGCAGACTGGGGGCATTATGGCGGACTGATGATACGTATGGCTTGGCATTCAGCAGGAACTTATAGGATAACTGATGGTCGTGGCGGCGGCGGTACAGCCAATCAACGGTTTGCACCGATTAATTCTTGGCCAGACAACGTGAGTTTGGACAAGGCCAGACGTTTGCTTTGGCCAATCAAAAAAAAATATGGCAACAAGGTAAGTTGGGCAGACTTAATCATTCTGGCCGGAACAATAGCATACGAGAATATGGGATTGAAGACCTTTGGCTTTGCTTTTGGTCGTGAAGATATTTGGCATCCCGAAAAGGATATTTACTGGGGAGCTGAAAAAGAATGGCTGGCACCAAGTGACGAACGCTATGAAAATGTTGATGACCCTACCACCATGGAAAATCCATTGGCAGCCGTGCAGATGGGTTTGATTTATGTCAATCCGGAAGGTGTTAATGGAGAACCCGACCCAATGAAAACAGCTGCCCAAGTGCGCGAAACTTTTGCACGTATGGCAATGAACGATGAAGAAACCGTTGCTTTAACCGCTGGTGGGCATACCGTAGGTAAGACCCACGGCAATGGTGATGCAAGTATTCTAGGTCCTGATCCAGAAAGTGCTGGGGTAGAAGAACAGGGCTTTGGTTGGGCGAATCCGACCGGATCAGGTAAAGGTCGCTATACGGTTACCAGTGGTTTAGAGGGAGCTTGGACTACACATCCTACAAAGTGGGACAATGGTTTCTTTGAAATGTTGTTCAACCATGATTGGGAATTACGAAAAAGTCCAGCTGGAGCATGGCAATGGGAACCAAAAAGTATAAAAGAAGAAGATAAGCCAGTAGATGTGGAAGATTTTTCAATACATCAAAACCCCATGATGACCGATGCGGACATGGCAATGAAGGTTGATCCGATCTATAAAGAAATTTCCTTGAAATTCAAGAATGATTTTGATGCGTTTTCTGATGCTTTTGCTCGTGCTTGGTTTAAATTGACACATCGTGATATGGGTCCCAAGGACCGCTATTTTGGCCCTGATGTACCACAAGAAGATTTAATTTGGCAAGACCCGATTCCTCAAGGGAACAAAAGTTATGATGTAGATGTCATCAAAGAAAAGATTAAGAATTCAGGGCTTAGTGTTTCTGATATGATTACAACTGCTTGGGACAGTGCGAGGACTTTTAGAGGTTCAGATTTAAGAGGCGGTGCAAATGGCGCTAGAATACGTTTCGCACCACAAAAAGATTGGGAAGGAAACGAGCCGGAAAGGTTATCGCAAGTATTATCAATTTTAGAGCCAATCGCAGAAGAATCTGGAATAAGCATTGCGGATACCATAGTGTTGGCAGGTAATTTGGGCGTAGAACAAGCAGCAAAAAATGCTGGAATGGAAATTACAGTTCCATTTAATCCTGGACGTGGAGATGCTACAATTGAAATGACCGACATAGAATCATTCGAGCCTTTAGAACCATTAGCCGATGGTTTTAGAAATTGGTTGAAAAAGGATTATGTGGTCAGTCCAGAAGAATTAATGCTAGATCGAACTCAATTAATGGGATTAACAGCAGTAGAAATGACTGTTTTGGTTGGGGGTATGCGTGTCATGGGAACGAATTATGGTCAAACAGGGCATGGTGTCTTTACTGATAAGATTGGGTCTTTAACAAATGACTTTTTTGTTAACCTAACAGATATGGAATACGCTTGGGAACCTACAGAAAATGGACTATACATTATTCGTTCTAAAAAAACAGGAAAAACAAAGTTTACAGCAACACGAATTGATTTAGTATTTGGTTCAAATTCGATTCTACGTGCTTATTCTGAATTCTATGCACAAGATGATAACAAAGAAAGGTTCATAAAGGATTTTGTAAATGCTTGGGTAAAGGTTATGAATGCGGATAGATTCGATTTAGCCAAGTAGTTGGTTCTAAAAAACCTTTCTAGTATTACTTAAAACGGCTATAACCCGTGAACTAGATTATATCATTTAGTTGATCAGGATGCCGAATTAAGAATGTGAATAAAAACAACATTTAATTTAAAAAGAAATAATGAAACAAAAATTAGTATTAGCGGTACTTCTTGCAATTGGACTTGTAGGATATGCACAGAACAAAACAATTACGACGAATACGGGAGCTCCTGTAGGAGATAACCAAAACTCGAAAACAGTAGGAGAATATGGACCAGTTTTACTGGAGGATATCCATTTGATTGAAAAACTAGCAGCTTTTGATAGAGAAAGAATACCTGAAAGGGTGGTGCACGCAAGAGGTGCAGGTGCAATAGGCCATTTTGAAGCGACCAAGGATATGTCCGAATATACAAGGGCTGTTCTTTTTTCTGAGGTTGGCAAAAAGACTGACCTTACAGTTCGCTTTTCAACGGTAATTCACGGAAAAGGTTCTCCAGAAACTGCCCGCGACCCAAGAGGGTTCGCAGTAAAGTTCTACACCGAAGAAGGTAATTATGATATAGTAGGAAACAATCTACCTGTTTTCTTCATCAGAGATGCCATAAAATTTCCAGATATGGTACATTCTTTAAAACCTTCTCCTGTAACCAATAAGCAAGACCCGAACAGGTATTTTGATTTCTTCTCTAACATACCCGAAGCAACACATATGATTACACGTTTATGGACAGATTTGGGTACGCCTAAAGGCTACCAGTTCATGAACGGCAGTAGCGTTCACGGATTTAAATGGATAAATGCAGAAGGCAAGGTAACCTATGTAAAATATACTTGGGTAAGTAAACAAGGTGAGATAAATATGGATGCAGCAGAGGTCACCAAGCAGCAAAGTATGGATTGGCAACATGCCACTATAAGCCTTAGAAAGGATATTGCAGATGGAAAATTCCCACAATGGGACTTATATGTACAGATGATAAAGCCTGAGGACATTCATTCCTTTGATTTTTGGCCTTTGGATGCAACCAAGGATTGGCCGGAAAAATTAATTCCAAAACAAAAAATAGGTACAATGACCTTAAATCAGAACCCTGTAAATTATTTTGAGCAAGTTGAAAGTGTTGCCTTCTCGCCAGGTTCATTTATTCCAGGGGTAGAGCCATCAGAAGATAAACTCCTACAGGGAAGATTATTTTCGTATTTCGATACACAGCGACACAGGTTGGGTCCAAATTTTCAGCAGTTGGAAATAAATAAACCAAATACGCCGCCAGTAAATTATAATTCGGATGCTTGGTCAAGCTTTGGAAATAAGAGGTTTGTTAATCCTGATGTAAACTATCAGCCAAGTAATAAAGCTACAGTATCTGATGACAATAAATTTAAACAATCAGAAACCAAGCTGAACAATGTAACAATCACACAAAAGAAAATCTCAAAAACAAATGATTTTGCACAAGCAGGTGATTTTTACCGTTCATTAACCAAAGGTGAACAGGATAATTTGATTAAAAACTTAAGTGGAGACCTTGGGCAAGTAACAGATAAAGAGATTCAAAAGAAAATGATTGCCTATTTCTATAGAGCAGATAGGGATTATGGCATGCGCGTAGCGAAAGCTTTGGGCTATTCTGACAAAGATTTTATGAAAGGGAAATAATTGCTTCAAACTTCCAATGAATAAGTTTTTAGTGTTGGTTGGTTAAAGGGGCCACTATTAATTGGTGGTTCCTTTTTTTTAAGCAATTACCTCGTTATCTCCATATAATTTAGTTTTATATACAAATGGAAGTTACCAAACATAAAAAGACCTAATTCGATTCATCATTTTAATAAATTTTTAAACTTAAACATAATGAACAAAACAATTAAATATTCAATACTCATATTTGCAATGATAGCTATCACTGCATGTAATGATGGAAAACTATCAAAATTAAATTCCACTAAAACAGCTGAACCAATTGAAGGACTGGTGGAAAAGGTTTTGACCAAAGAACAACAAGATGCACTTACACCTGATTATGTGATTGAGTCCTTAAAAGACGGCAATGACCGATTTACGAAAAATGACCTTACGGCTAGAAATCACTCTGCGCAAGTTAGAAACAGTACATTGGCACAATATCCTAAAGCTATAGTATTGTCCTGTGTGGACAGTAGGGTTCCTGTAGAAGATGTTTTTGACCGGGGAATAGGCGATTTGTTCGTAGCCAGGGTAGCTGGTAATTTTGTGAACGAAGACATATTGGGAAGTATGGAGTTCGCCTGCAAAGTTTCTGGGTCCAAACTTGTTTTAGTACTCGGGCACGAGCATTGCGGTGCGGTAAAAGCAGCAATTGATGATGTGAAGCTCGGCAATATTACACCAATGCTTCAAAAAATAAGACCGGCTGTAGAAAGTGTGGCGTACGATGGGGAAAGGAATTCCAAAAATCCGGAATTTGTAACTATGGTAGCGAAAAACAACATAAAGAATACTATCGACCAAATTAGATTGAACAGTCCTATTTTAAAAGATATGGAAGATAATGGTGAAATAAAGATTGTCGGAGCCAAATATGATATGGATAACGGTCAGGTGATTTGGATGGAATAATACTGTTTGATGTAAAACAGATGTAAAAGTGAAGATATAGATAAAACAAAAGATTAATGAAAACATATATAATGATAGTATTAATGGTATTGAACGCTATACCGTTAATAGCACAAGACGCTTTGAATATTTTTGAAGCAAGCCGAACCGGTAATTTAGATAGAATTATAGAACTGTATAAAAATGATGAAAAGATTTTAGACTCTTCGGACTATAAAGGTTTTACTCCATTGATCCTTGCCTGTTACAATAAGAATGTAGATGTTGTTTCATTTCTATTGGAACATAACGTATCAATTGACAATGGGGATAACTCTGGAAATACAGCCCTAATGGGGATATCGTTTAAAGGATATTCTGATATTGCAAAACTATTACTTAAATCGGGAGCTGACCCGAACTTAAAAAACTACAACGGGGCAACGGCTTTGATATATGCCAGCACATTTGGTCATAAAGAAATTGTGGTATTATTGCTGTCTTCCGGAGCAGATAAAACATTAAAAGATAATAGAGAAAAAACGGCATTAGACCATGCAACTATGCAAGAAAATAAAGAGATAATTGAATTATTAAAAAAATAATCTTAAAAATCCGTTTTTTCTCCTATAATTGTAGTTACCCCAGTCTTTAGGACAGCTTTCTTTCAAATTTAGATAAATATTCA